>JAGBPE010000183.1 GCA_017633495.1 Bacteroidales bacterium
GAGCAGCTGATGGCCGAAATCGACAAGTCCATCGCCGCCGGCTTTATGACCGAAAATCCGTATAAGAACTTCAAGGTCAACGATATGTCGCAGGAGAACTACGACAACAACATCGACCTGCACAAACCCTACGTCGATACCATCGTGCTGGTCTCCCCGTCGGGCCAGAAGATGTACCGCGAGAGCGACCTCATCGATGTGTGGTTCGACTCCGGCTCGATGCCGTACAGCCAGCTGCATTACCCGTTCGAGAACAAGGAGTTCTTCAAGACCAACTTCCCCGCCGACTTCATTGCGGAGGGTGTGGATCAGACGCGCGGCTGGTTCTTCACGTTGCACGCCATCGCCACGATGCTGTTCGACAGCGTAGCCTTCAAGTCTGTGATTTCCAACGGTTTGGTGCTCGACAAGAACGGCAACAAGATGTCCAAACGTTTGGGCAACGCTGTGGATCCGTTCGAGATCATCCACAAATACGGTCCAGACGCGACCCGCTGGTACATGATCACCAACGCCTCCCCGTGGGACAACCTCAAGTTCGACGAGGCCGGCATCGGCGAAGTGCAGCGCAAATTCTTCGGCACGCTGTTCAACACCTACAACTTCTTCGCACTGTACGCCAACATTGACGGATTCACGTACAAAGAGGCGGAGATTCCGTTCGCCAAACGTCCCGAAATCGACCGTTGGATTCTCTCCGAGCTGAACACGTTGGTGAAGCACTGTCAGGAGAACTACATCGACTACGAGCCGACCAAGGTGGGCCGTGAGATTCAGGACTTTACGGACGCTTACCTCAGCAACTGGTACGTGCGTCTCTGTCGCCGCCGCTTCTGGAAGGGCGAATACAGCGAAGACAAAATTTCCGCCTACCAGACACTCTACACCTGCTTGGAGACCATCGCCAAGATCGCCTCGCCCATCGCGCCGTTCTTCATGGACAAGCTCTATCAGGACCTCAACCGCGTCACCGGCAAAGAAGCGTTCGAGTCGGTGCATTTGGCCGACTACCCCGAGGTACACGAGGAGTTGATTGACAAAGAGTTGGAAGAACGTATGCAGCTTGCACAACAGTTCAGCTCCATGGTGTTGGCTTTGCGTAAGAAGACCAACTTGAAGGTGCGTCAGCCGCTCTCCAAGATTATGATTCCCGTGATGGACGAGCATTTCAAGCAGCAGATTTCGTTGGTGCAGGATCTGATTCTGCACGAGGTCAACGTCAAGGAGTTGGTGTTCGTCAGCAACGAAGACGGTGTCTTTGTGAAACGTATCAAACCCGATTTCAAGAAGTTAGGACCGAAGTACGGCAAGATCATGAAGCAGGTGGCTGCCAAGATCACCGGTTTCTCGCAGGCCGAAATCGCTCAGTTGGAGAAAGAGGGCGTGATGAGTTTCGAGATCGAGGGTCAGCCCGTGGAGATCACCACCGACGATGTGGAGATCCAGGCTCAGGACATCCCCGGTTGGGTGGTGGCCAACTTTGACGCGCTGACTGTCGCTTTGGACATCGAGGTGACCGACGAGCTGAAGAACGAGGGTTACGCCCGCGAGTTCGTGAAGTTGGTGCAGACCTACCGCAAAGAGAACAACTTCGAGGTGTTGGACAAGATCGCCATCATCGTGGAGAACCACGAGGTGATCACGCCCGCGCTGAAGGCCTTCGAGCAGCACATCTGCAATGAAACCCTCTGCACCTCCCTGACTATCGTCGATAAGGTGGAGAACGGTGTGGAGATGGACTTGGAGGATGAGAAGGTGAAGGTGCGGATTGAGAAACAGTAATGAGAATATGTAGAGAAATGATGTCAAACACAAATAAGATTCTCCCTATCGGAGTCCAAAATTTTGAGTCTCTGATTCGTGATGGATATGTGTATGTGGACAAGACGGAACAGATATGGCGAGTGACTTAAACAATCTCAACGACATATCGCGCGACAAGCGTTACTTTGATATTTGCGGTATCACACAATCTGAGATGAAGGATATGCTTTATCCTTATATCCAAGCGTTTGCACAAGCGAATAATTGTAAAGAAGAAAAAGTACGCAAGGACTTTCGCAGAATGTATGACGGGTATCGTTTTACGTCAACAAAACAGCAGAATATCTATAACCCTTTTAGCGTTTTCTCGGCATTGGATAAAGGAGAATACGGTAACTACTGGTTTGAAACCGGTACACCAAATTACATTGTGGAATTGCTCAAACGCAATAACTACATATTGTCCGACTTAACGACCAAGCCGATAGATTCTACCGCTTTGGATAGTAAAGATGATAACGGACAAAGTATTATACCTTTGCTTTTTCAAAGTGGCTACCTCACTATTTGCGATTACGAGGCAGGTACTGATTTGTATTATATGGATTTCCCGAATGACGAAGTGCGCTCAGGTTTTTTCCGTTACATTCTGCCATTTTACACCTCAGTTAAGAAAGATGAGAGTATGTTTGCCATGGGTCAGTTTGTCGAGGAACTGCGTGCTGGCAAAGCGGATGAGTTTCTTACTCGCCTACAGTCTTTCTTTGCTGATTATCAGTATGACGCACAAACCACGCCAGAAGCACATTTCCGAAATGTACTCTTTGTCCTCTGCAAACTGCTCGGTTTGCAAGTAGATGCGGAGTACATGACATCCGATGGGCGAATAGATTTACTTATTCGCACGGTAAACTACATCTATATCATTGAATGTAAATTGGACGCTTCGGCAGAAGTGGCTTTACGTCAGATAGAAAAAAAAGGCTATCCTCTTCCATGGTCAGTAGATGAACGTGAGATAATATTGATAGGTCTCAATTTTTCTTCTTCAACTCGACGGCCAGAGAGTTGGATTATCCGTAGAGATGCGGCTTTTACCAAAACAGGTGGTCAGAAAAATAGTCAACCGGGTGGTCAGAAAAATAGACGAAAAAGTGGTCAGAAGAGAGGTGGGATGACAGACAAAGTTTTTGAGTTGATTAAAAATAACCCGAGAATCACACGAGCAAAACTGAGTGAAGAATTAGGCATTTCACAATCTGCCATTCAAAAGCATATCGAAAAATTGAGGAACGTACGCATTCGTCGCATTGGCGCAGACAAAGGTGGTTATTGGGAAGTGATCGAGTGAAAAACGAATTATACCCATTAAACTCTTTCTACTTATGAGAAAGCATATTTTACTAATAGCCATTATATTTGCAAGTACATTGGCAGCCTTTGCGCAACAGTTTGTCATTATAGACACCGTCTATGCCAAAATAGACCGCTGTTTCCTATATGCCGATGGAGATTTCTGGTTCAGGCGCAATATCCATGACGACATCGTTCCCTGTACAAAACGGGACGACGGAAAAACATTCCTCTATTTTACTGATATTGACACTGCAAAATTTCAATACGAGTACAATTTTTCGCAATGCAGCAGACTGGTCGTCATTCGGAAAAAACGTGTCAGCTATGTGGATTTTGTCCCGCAACCTGATTACATGGACACGCTGCGCACAGGAAAAACCTTCGATGTTTCGCAGCAACGCGACATTCCCACGTTCACCTACCAGTCGGCCAATGCGCCCGAATTGCAAGCGCTGCGGTTGAAATACAACTTGGATTCTGTTGCCGGCACAGGAGATGAAGTGACGCAAATATTGAATGTTCTGCATTGGGTGCATAATCACATCCGACATAATGGTAGCGCAGGTCTGCCCAAGAAGGAGAGGAACGCGGAAACGATTGAAAAGTTTGCCCAAAAGAAGGGGGTGAATTGCCGCGGTTTGGCGCTCTTTGCCAACGAATGTTATCTGGCGTTGGGTTTCCGCTCGCGCGTTGTCACCTGCTTGCCCCGAAATTACTACGACGATTGCCATGTGATAAACGAAGTCTATTCTGAGCAATTGGGCAAATGGCTGTGGATTGACCCCACCAACGAGGCATACGTGATGGATGAGAACCAACAACTGCTCAGTGTCTTTGAGGTGCGTGAGCGAATCATTCAGGACAAACCGATTGTACTCAATGCCGAGGCCAATTGGAACAATCAAGGCAAAGTTTCCAAGGAATATTATTTGGATTATTATATGGCCAAAAATCTCTTCTATCTCTCGTACATCCTTCATTCCACGTATGGGGCCGACTCCCGCACGCCCGGAAGCACAATAGAGTTTTTGAGGCTAAAACCCATGGAAGTAGAGCAAGGAGAGGCAGTGAAAAGCAACCAATTCAACAACATCACTATCCGGGAATACTCTACCAACAATCCTGATTTATTGCGTTAAACTTTTATAATGTTAACTGCGATTTATATTAATCGCCGTTTACATTTCGCAGCGCTATTTGCCTATCTTGATGTTTAACGGACTTCACACCAAGGTCGGCGGCAACGCGGAGAAGTAAAAAATAGAAGTCCCCTTTATTCAAATGATTGTATGCAAATGCTCTTAAATGTTTCTTTTGGTATTTACGCTTTCCTTCCCCATGGCTGGCTGTTTATGGCTTTCATCATTGTAGCGGAGGCGTTTTTGATGAGCAAGTATCTGATTCAACAAAAGTTCAACAAAAGAATTTGGTGGTCTGCAGCCATTTCCAACATTATCAGCGGTATTGTTGGAATCATAATAACTATGATGCTTAATGGTGGATGGTGGCTCGTTGTCTGGTTTCCCTGGGTCAGCTCGCATGAGGTGAACATTCATAACACCAACCAGTTACTGGGTCTGATTATTTACTATTTCGTCGCTATGATTCTCTCTGTTCTAATTGAGCTGTTGGTGAATCATCTTATCCTCAGAAAAAAATACCCATTCAAGAATACCCTTAACGCTACACTCATAGCC
>JAGBPE010000184.1 GCA_017633495.1 Bacteroidales bacterium
GGCGGTCGTCCGGAGCTGAAGTCCGACAGCGGACTCATCGACTGCCAGCGGCTCTGCATGCTGTTGTTGCAACGGTGCTGTACCGCTCGCGAAGCCATCGAAACCGCGGGCGTGCTGCTGAAGAAATACGGCTGGATCGATGCGGGCGAGTGTCTCACCATTGCCGACAAGGACGAAGTGTGGCATCTCGAAATCCTCGGTCCCGGCAAGGGCAAATTAGGTGCGGTTTGGGCGGCTCAACGCGTGCCCGACGACCACGTGGCCGTGAATGCCAATGCCTCCACCATCCGCGAAATCAACCTCAAGGACAAGGACTACTTCATGGCTTCCGACAACGTCTATACGCTGGCCCGCGAGAACGGCTGGTGGGACGGCAAAGAGACGTTCCGCTTCGCGTACGCCTACGCGCCGCAGACCCGCGCGTCGATGGCCTGCCGCCGTCGCGAGTGGCGCGTCCTCGACCTGATGGCCCCGTCATTGCATCTCGACCCCAACTCCGAAAACTACCCGTTTTCAGTGAAACCCGACACTTTGGTAACTCTGGAAAAGATGATGAGCACCTTCAAAGATTATTACGAAGGCACGCCCTACGATATGCGTAAAACATTGACTGTCACCGACAAAGAAGGCAAAACCGTGATCTCGCCGATGGCCAATCCGTTTATGAAACTGGATGAGCTGCAACTGCATCGCATCAACGTCGGTTGGAACGAACGCGGTGAGCGCAGCATCGCGGTCCATTTCACCGTCTATGCCACAATCATCCAATGCCGCAACTGGCTGCCAGATGAAGTCGGCGCACTCTGCTGGTTCGCCCTTGACAACGTGGCATCTTCCATCTATGTGCCTATCTATGCGAATGTTACGGATCTGCCCTCTACTTATAAAACCGACGGCCGCCTGACCGGATTCAGCCGCGAGGCTGCCTGGTGGGCCTTCAACCGCGTGGGCACCCTCGCCGCCCAACGCTGGGGCGACATGCACGTGATGGTCGACAAAACCTGGGCGCCCCTCCAGAAAGAGTTCATCAAAGAGCACTTTGTCATCGAACAGGAGGCACTGGACCTCATCCAGCAAGACCGCTACGAGGAAGCCATCCAGGTGCTCACCAACTTCACCGATATCTGCGGCAACGAGGCGGTGGAGCGCGCCTGGAAACTGGGCGACGACCTCTGGACCAACTTCGACGGCATGTGGTAGAAAACAGCACCGAACATGAGCGACATCCTACCCATATTAGAGGAAAAATTCGTCATCCCCTCCTACTTTGTGGATGAGAATGCGCAGCTGACCGTCAGCTGCCTCTTCCGTCTCCTTCAGGAGATGAGCAACAAACACGCCAGCCTCCTGGGCGCCGGATGGTACCAGCTGCGCGAAAAGGGCTATTTCTGGGTCATCACCAAGATACAGCTGAACATCCATCGGCTGCCCCGATGGGAAGAGCAGGTGACGTTGCGCTCGTGGGTAAAGAAATCCAACGCCGCCACCTCCCCCCGCGACTACGAAATGGTGGATGCTGATGGGAATGTGCTGGTGGCCGGCAGCTCCATCTGGGCCATTCTGGACATCGCAAACAGCCATCCGCAGCACATGCAGATGTTCGACGGCTGCTTCCTGCCGCAAGATCGCAACGCCATCGACCAAAGACCCAAGAAAATCGGTCCGTTAGCCCTTCCGGAAGAGCCCATCTACTGCAAAGAAGTGGCGCCTTCCGACATCGACATGAACCGCCACGTCAACAACGCCCACTACATCCAATGGACCTTCGATGCGGTGAGTCAGGAATTCCGTAACACCCACAGAATCACAGATGTAACGGTCAACTTTATCTCGCAGGCAAAACTCGGAGACCGCTATGCCGTCTTTTCACAACCTATTTCTGAAACTGGCTACCAAACCGTCCTCTACTCGCCCGACAACAATCAAGAGTATTGCCGCATCCTCACCGATTGGGAATCCATAAACCAATAATTCACAACCACTTAACACCGACCCATCATGTATCTGAACGAACAACTTTTCATCGATTTCCTCAACACGAAGGAGATTCTGTGGGTCGGCATCAACTTCTCAAAGGCCAAATTCACTCGCAACGGATTCGAACTCACGCAGGAATCCATGCACCGCCTGTTTCACGAATGGAACATGATGATTCTCAACGACCAGAAAAAATACGACGTTCGAATGAGTTTCCGCAAGCCAGTGATGCAATACGATCTGTCGGTCACCACCAAGCTCAACAAATCGGTGAAACTCAACGACATCATGACCAATTACGTCAGCATCAAGGATACTTTCAACGATGAACAGATTTGCGAATATGTTTCAGAACTGATTTTTCCGACCACAATGAAATATGCGCTGACCTACATTGTCGAGTCGTTCAATGCAAGCGTGAAAAGCGCCGCCATCTGGGTGGTAATAGTTGCCACTGAGACCCACGAAGTAGTGCTCTGCGAAAAATTCTTGAAAAAACCTGCGGGCATTGGAATCCGAAACTATTGGGCAAGAACCTTTTACAACGTCTTCTACGACATTCAGTCCCAATCTTTCAAACGTTGGGAAAGCATGGTCGGCTTAGGGCAGATATAGGTTGGAATCGCCGTAGCTCAAGAAGCGGTAATCGCTCTCCAATGCATGTTGGTAAATGCGATGCCAATCTTCTCCTAAAAAATTGGAAATCAGCAATAAAAGCGTACTTTTCGGTTGGTGGAAATTGGTAATCAACCCATCCACAATATGCCTTTTGTAAGTCGGCAGAATGATGAGTCGCGTGCTGGCGCGAAGCAGATCCGTATCGTGCTGTTTCAGGTAGTCAAGGATGGCTGTTAACGATTGATTCACAGTCACTTCGTGAATAGCCGGATTGTCGTATGTCTCCCACTGCTCCACCAACAACGGATTCTCCAGTCCGAGGTGCAGTTTTGCCCCAATCACAAACAAAGACTCAAGCGTGCGAGTAACGGTCGTACCCACTGCAATGAGCTGTTTATCCCTATTGCTCAGCAGTTTACGAATAAAATCCTCGGTAATCACAATCTTCTCCTCATGCATAAAATGGTCGCCGATGGTTTCCGAAGAGACCGGCTTGAATGTACCCGCGCCCACATGTAACGTAACATATTCTGTTTCAACGCCTTTTTCATTCAGCGTATGCAGCAGTTCGTCCGTGAAATGGAGTCCAGCGGTGGGGGCAGCCACAGAACCGTCGTGGCGCGCATATACCGTCTGGTAACGTTCTGTGTCACTCTCTTCTGCATCGCGATGAATGTAGGGCGGCAATGGCACTTTACCGTAAGCCTCGATCCATTCCGCAAAGGAGACTTCGGATTCCGCCCAGGTGAAGGTCACCTCGAAAGTGCCCTCAACAGCCTCTCCGCGCTCCGCCTTGATGCGGATAACACGCTCGTTCAAAGGCACTTCTATCTCCAAAGGATGCTTCCACTTGCGGGCATTGCCCACCATACATTTCCAAGTCACCTGACCGCTCAAAGTGAAAGCGACGGCAGGGTCATTGGTGGGTGAAAGCGGCTCCAGACAGAAGATTTCGATAGCTGCACCTGTCGTATTGTGCACGAGCAACCGCGCGTGAATCACCTTCGAGTTGTTGAACACCAACCATTGATTTTCGGTCAGGAAATCGGGCAGTTGATAGAAAACATCATCGGTGATTTTATTCTCTTTCTTATTGTAAATCAAAAGCTTGGATCTGTCGCGCTGAGAAGCGGGATAGAAAGCGATGCGCGACTCCGGCAATGGGTAGTCGTAATCTTCAATGCGGATATTTCGGTTCAAATCTAACATGGCGGCAAAAGTACACAAATTATCGAAGCTGTTATACCACAATATATATTAACGGATAGTGTGTGAATTATTAACAATTTTTAACTTGACAAACGCGTTTTGGCATTGTATATTTGCCGTGAAACAATTTATTGAAATTATGAAAACTTTAATAAATTCAAAAATATTGATTTTCAGTTGTTTGTGCATAACAACCTGGCATAGCGGACACTCGCAGGAGAGTCTGTTTCGTGCTCTTGTAATCGAAAATCTTGCGGAAACGCCCGCGATGAGCTGCTTTTCATCATCTTTCGCAGGCTTCAATTTTCGAAACGACTTCGGGATGAAGGAGATGATGTTTGCCGAATTATCTGGGGCGTGGCTGCGAAACAAAAACGCTCTTATAGCAACGATAAACCACTATGGTTATGCAAATTATGGAGACATGCAGTTGTCGGTCGGCTATGGTCGAAATTTTGGGGATCGCTTCGCTATGACGGCTCGGGTCTTCTACCTGATGGCACACGCCCGAGGGTATCCGGTGCGGAACTCGCTCAGCACAGACTTTTCCATCGCCTGCAAAGTGTCGCCAAAGCTCTATTTCGACGCAGCTGTATACAATCCGTTTATGATGCGATACGGTATTGTAGATCAAGAAGTTATCCCGATGCGGTTTAGCGTGGGATGCACCTATTTACCCTTACAGAAACTGCTGATGGCGCTGTCTGTGGCGAAAAATTTGCCGGGAGCGTGGGAGGTGGACTGTCGCTTCTTGACACAGCCTATTCCCCCGCTGTTAGTTGCTGCCAGCGGCTCAAACACACGACTGAGTCTCTTTTTCGGATTGATCTACAGAAAGTTCCTGATATCCGTGGAGGCGGCGTGGTATTACCGCATCTCCGTCTCCCCACAAATCGGCGGTTACTACTTTCCAGAAAGGAGGATAGGCGTATGAAAAGTCTTTGTCTTAGGAGCATGAGGGTCAAATGGCTCTTGTGCTGCATGATTACGCTGACAGCGCCTGCGCATACATTTGCGCAGCAGGATAGTCTTTGGCTGATGGAGGATGCGGTAGATGAAATGGAATTCCAAATGGAAGATTTGGAGAAGACGGAGATTGTTTCGGAAGGGATGTTGGAAGAAATGTTGGAACAGATGGAACTATCGCAATCGAGTAAGAAACCCAATCTTAACAACTTGAGCTACGAAACGGCGGTAAAACAGCTGCTGCTCACTGATTATCAGTATTATCAACTGCAACTGTATATTGAAACACACGGACCGCTGTACAGCATTTTCGAACTGGACGCCATCGATGGCTTTTCCGTAGCGGAACGGCTACGATTAGCGTATCTGTCGGTGGTTGCACCGCCTCCTGAACAACGTCCAACGTTCAAGCAGCTTTGGAAATCAGGGAAGAACGTGCTGTGGTTTCGCTACAGTCAGGTGGTGGAACGTCAGGCGGGCTACGACACCAACCGCGCGAACCACTATCTCGGTTCGCCAGCGCGACTGCAGTTTCGCTACGATTACAGCAACCGCGAGCATTTCGGATTCCGTATTGCCGGAGAGAAAGATGCTGGAGAGCAGTTCTTCCGCGGAGAGCAAAAGTACGGTTTCGACCACTATTCGGGTTCGGTTTATATTAAGAATCTCAAGTGGCTGAAATATGCGGTGTTAGGTGACTATCGGCTCAATTTCGGGCAGGGGTTGGTGCTCGGTTCCTCGATGATATCAGGGAAAGGCAGCGGGGTGTCGGCACTGCGGCGGTTCACCGATGGGGTACGGGCGGTGGCCACCACCAACAAAGGTGAACTCTTTCGCGGCGGTGCCTTCACACTCGGCAACGCGCAGTGGGCAGGCACGGGCTTTGTCGGCGCCGTGACAGAGACCAACCGTAGCGCTTTCGGAGGGGCTCTCTACCATCGACGGGCGCAGTTTACGGTTGGCGGACAGTTCGTCTGCTTCGGGGAGTATGCCGACA
>JAGBPE010000185.1 GCA_017633495.1 Bacteroidales bacterium
CAATGTGTAATATTCAGCGTAGTTGTAGAGCTTGCAGCGCACCAAAGCGTCCTTGATGGGCTTGTTCTGGTCATCGACTACCGTAACGGTAAGATGCACCGTATCAGCATAATTGGACAAAACATTAATGCACGAGTAGTATTTGGTCTTTTTGTTCACCTCTTCGGGGCCCTCGTAGCGGCCAAACACGTTGGTGTGTACCATCATCGTGCGCGTGGAGGGATAGGCGAACCAGCCCATATTGAGGTCGGGATCGGGCTCGCAGGCACCCAGGAACCACCATTTGCCGTCCACCCAGACCTCCACCCAAGCGTGGTTGTCGTCGCAGTGCGCCCATCGCGGGGTGTAACACTGACGGGCGGGAATGCCCACCGCACGAAGGGCAGTCACCGTGAGGGTGCTCTCCTCACCACAACGTCCGTGCGAGGTCTTCAACGTGGCCAACGGTGCGGAGGTGCGCGCGTCAGCCGGCTGGTAGTCAACGTATTCGTGGCACCAGTGGTTCACCTCCAAAGCGGCATCATACATGCTCATATCCTTGATACGGTCTTTCAGCTGATGGAAGATATACGACCGCGCCGTATCCAAGTTCTCGTTGTTCACGCGATAGACCACCACAAAATGGCGGAAGATATCATCGGGAATGGTTTTGCCCCACGAGAAGGTCTTCCGTGCTTCCATCGCCACCTTGACCTGATCCTCGAAGAACTCGAAATCGTAGTCTGCGAGGTCGCTCATCGGCATATAGGCGTAGAGAAACATGAGATATTGATACATATTGCGACTCTCCTCCGCAGATTTCAGGTTATAGAAACCGACATGCTCTCGTACATACTGCGGGATATCGGTACGATTCTGGTAATCGTGTCGCACGGCAGTCCAATAGTCGTTCTGAGCGGAGAGAAGCCCCATCGAGCTTATAATCAGCGACATAAACAAAAAGAGAGCCACAATGGCGGACGTTTTCTTATTCATAACAATGTCATTATCTTCTTTCGAAATCATTATTGTTCACGATGCAAAAATACAAAATTATCTCAGCTTAATAACAAATAACGTTCCCTGAGAATTTCGAAATCCGCATCCGTCAATCCCAAAACGTTGCGCAGATAGGCATCCATTGAACCATATTCCGCGTTTATCAAGTCGAGGGTTCTGATGAAATTTTCCGTATTGGCACCGATGAACGATTTTACCACCGCCTGTTCTTCCTCCCTGCCGCCAAAGAACTTCACCCTGCGGCAATATTTGCGGACATCATGGGCATAAACCTGATTGGTCTTGTCGAAATCGGCAATAACGGTCTCTCTGTCCACGCCCAAGGCCGACAACAGATAGGCTGATGCAAGCCCCGTGCGGTCTTTTCCCTGAGTGCAGTGGAAGAAAACGGCACCTTCAGGAGTATCAAGCACCTCCCGAAGGAAGGCAGCGAATTGTTGCTGACAGTCGGGCCGCTTCACCATCAAAGGGTACATCTCCCTTGCGATGGTCTTCGCTTTCTCATTGAAAGCGGCAAACATAATGATTTTAGAGATGTCAAACGTCTTAAGCTTGGCTATTTCCGTCGGGGTCTCCCCTTTGTCAACGGGTTGAATGGGAAGGTTGAGATAGTCCGCTTTCGGCAAAATCCTGTTTTCCTTGCCTTTTTTCTCGAACTCCGTTCTGAAATCAATGACTTTGACCACAGGAAGAGCTGCCAACATGGCGAGATCGGAATCACTTGCCGTTGCCAACGAGGCACTGCGGATAAGCATTCCCCGCTTGACCATCCGACCGTCGGTCGTTACGTACCCCCCGATATCACGGGCATTCACGACATTTTTCAACTGCATAAAATATGCGTCCAATGCTGGCTTTTGAAGACCGAAGGAAAACAACCCTGAGAGTTTCATCGTTTAAGCCAAACGTTCTAACAACCTCTTTACCTGTTCCGTATCCGTCTCCCACGCGCCGTCGGCACGCGTCATCTTGCAAGAGCCGTGGATTTCCGGAACGCAGGTCTGCTGCTTCAGAGCGGCGGCATTCTCGGGGGTGATGCCGCTGCCGGCGAGGATGGTAATGCGGCCATTCGCCTGCTTCACAAGCTGTTGCAGCATATCAGCACCCTCCACAGCGGTGGGCTGACAACCGGAGGTTAAGATGCGGGCGCAACCGCAGTCGATGATCTGCTCCAGGGCTTTCAGGGGCTCGGTGCACTCATCGAAAGCGCGGTGGAAGGTGACCGGCAGCGGGGCCGACAGCTCCACAAATTTGCGGGTCAGCTCCGTGTCGATACTGCCGTCGGGATGCAGAAATCCAACCACAATGCCGGCAACGCCCGCCTGTTTGCAGTATTCCACATCGGCCTCCATCGTTTTGATTTCCAACTCGTTGTAGCAGAAGTCACCGCCACGGGGACGCACCAGCACGAAGGCTTGCAATCCCAATTCTCGAACGGCATAGTCAATTGTGGCGGGCGACGGGGTGGTACCGCCCTCAATCAATCCCTGACAGAGTTCCACACGCACAGCACCGCCGGCTTTCGCGTTCGCCGCAGACTGTATCGAGCCGCAGCATATTTCGATTTGGTTTCTATTCATCGCAGGTTTC
>JAGBPE010000186.1 GCA_017633495.1 Bacteroidales bacterium
ATTTCCAACGATATTTGAGCCGCAAAATCGATTATCGATTTCTTAAACAGGAATTAAAAACCTGTAGAGACGCGATTAATCGCGTCTCTACATCAACCTCATAAGCTAAAAAAATGTACTTTTGCACACGAATGTAAAAATTGTAAGTTGATGAATCCCATACAGATGGTCGATTTGAAAAGTCAGTATCTGCGCATCAAGCCGGAGGTGGATGCGGCCATTCAGCATGTGTTGGATTCTACAGCTTTTATCCAAGGTGCTCCCGTTTGTGAATTCGAACAGCAGCTTGCTCAATATGCTGGTTCTAAGTATGTTGTAAGCTGTGGAAATGGCACGGACGCACTTTTGGTCGCGTTGATGGCTCTTGGCATTGGACCTGGTGATGAGGTGATTACGGTGCCTTTTACCTTTGTTGCATCGGTGGAGGCTATTGCGCTTTTGGGTGCCAAACCGGTCTTTGTGGACGTTTGCGAAGACACTTTCACGATGGATGCCTCTTTGCTGGAAGATGCCATTACCCCGAAAACCAAAGCCATAATTCCCGTGCATTTGTATGGACAATGTGCGGACATGGAGCCGATTTTAGACCTTGCTAAAAAGCGCAATATCAAGGTGATAGAGGATGCTTGTCAGGCGATAGGAACTCCGTATACCTTCTCGGATGGCACGACGAAACAGGCAGGCACTATGGGGGATATCGGCTGTCTGTCGTTTTTCCCTTCCAAAAACTTGGGCTGCTACGGTGATGGCGGCGCAATAATGACGGATGACGAAACGTTGGCTGAGCGCTTGCGTGCCATTTGCCGACATGGTTCGCAGGTGAAATATCATCATGATTATGTCGGTGTTAATTCGCGTTTAGATACCTTGCAGGCGGCCGTTTTGCAGGTAAAACTTCGCCATTTGGACGATTATATCACAAAGAGAAAAGCTGCCGCACATTACTATTACGAAGCCTTAAAAGAGGTTGCATGGCTGCAACTTCCTGATATTAAAACGAATACCCAACATACGTTCCATCAGTTCACTGTCAAGGTGAAAGATGGCAAACGTGACGTCTTGAAGCAATATCTGACCGACAAAGGCATCCCGACGATGATCTATTATCCGATTTCCGTTCATCTGCAGCCGGCGTATCGCTCATTGGGTTGTCAGGAGGGCGATTTTCCTATTTCGGAGCGCCTATGCAAGGAGGTTCTCTCCCTGCCAATGCACACCGAACTCACTGAGGATCAGCTGCAATATATTTGTGAAACCATCGTTAACTGTCCGCTATGAAAGAGTATTTTGCACACGAAACTGCCGTTTTGGATGAAGGATGTCAGATAGGGAAGAACACCAAAATCTGGCACTTTGCGCATATTATGTCGCAAGCTGTGATCGGTGAGAACTGTGTTCTTGGGCAGAATGTGATGATAGCGAATCGCGTGACTTTGGGCAATAATGTAAAAGTGCAGAACAATGTCTCTGTTTATGAGGGCGTTACGTGTGAGGACGATGTCTTTTTGGGCCCTTCGATGGTCTTCACGAACGTCATCAACCCGCGGGCTTTCATTGAGCGGAAACAGGAGTTTCGTCCCACGTTGGTGAAGCGTGGTGCAACTATAGGGGCCAATGCCACGGTCGTATGTGGGCACACCATCGGTTGCTATGCGATGATTGGTGCGGGGGCGGTTGTTACACACGATGTGCCTGATTATGCGTTAGTTGCAGGTGTTCCCGCATTGCAAATCGGGTGGGTGAGCGAATACGGTTGTCGTTTGGGTTTCGACGAAAACGGAATTGCCGTATGCCCTGAAAGCGGCCAAAAGTATCAATTGTTAAACCGTCAGGTCAAAAGAATAGAGTGATATGGGGAAGAAGTTTTTACGTATTCTTTTGACAATCATTACGTTAGTAATAGTTTCATCTACGGCATTTGCTACACACCAGCGGGCCGGCGAGATTAGCTATACCTTCATTTCCGGTCTGACCTACGAGTTCACTATCGTTACGTATACTTACACCCCAAGTCCCGCTGACCGTCCGGAAATCGAAGTTTTTTGGGGCGATGGCACCTCTTCGGTGATTAACCGACAGATCAAGGTGAACATGGAGAACAACATCAGTCAGAATGTGTACGTGACGCAGCATACTTTCCCCGCTGCGGGCACCTACCACGTCACTTTCGAGGATCCAAACCGTAACGCTGGTATTGTCAACATTCCGAGTTCGGTGGAAATTCCCTTTTTCATTGAAACTATCCTGGTAATCAATCCGTTTATCGGCGGAAATTCCTCTCCGCAGTTGCTGAATCCGCCCTTGGACAACGGTTGTACAAACGTTCCCTATTACCATAATCCGGGTGCATACGACCCCGAAGGCGACAGTCTTTCGTACAGTCTCATCAATTGTCGCGGCTACGATGGCGAGGATATTCCGGGCTACTCGTTGCCAGCGGCTTCCAACTATATCTCCATTGACCCAATTACAGGAGATTTGACGTGGGATTCGCCGATGATGGCGGGGGAATACAACATCGCCATTCTGATTGAGGAGTGGCGCAACGGAGTGCTCATCGGGAGCATGGTGCGCGACATGCAGATCACTATTGCACCATGCAATAACGAACCGCCTGTTGTGGAGGTGAACGACACATGTGTGGTTGCTGGCAGTCGAATAGATCAGCTGGCTCACGTCTATGACTATACATCCACATACGTCAGATTGTCGGCCACGGGCGAACCGTTTTTGGTGAGTGAGTCGCCCGCGCAGTTCTCCGAAATCTTCGATAGTGTGCCGTATTCCACTCATTTTGTGTGGAATACAACCTGTAGTCACATCAAGTTGAGCCCTTACGAAGTGATTTTCAAGGCGAAAGACAATGGTCCGCAAGTGGAATTGGTGTCATTTAAGACGCTTCGGATTCGGATTATCGGACCTGCTCCGAAAAACTTAAATGCGTTTCCGGAAGGCAATGTAATTCACTTGGATTGGCAACCTGATTCCTGTTCCAATGCCATCGGATATGATGTCTATCGTCGCAATGGGGAGGATGATTTCGTGCCGGATTCCTGTCAGACGGGATTGCCGCCCGAGGCTGGCTACACGAAAATCGGAACCACGAACAGTTGGTCGGATACTACTTTTACCGACGATGGATCAGTGATGCCGCTCTATCACGGCAATGAATATTGTTACCGCGTAGTTGCCTTATTCCCAGACGGTTCTGAGAGTATTGTCTCCGAAAAAGTCTGTGCCCACATCGCCAATGATGCGCCCATTCTCATCAATACGGATGTGGTGACTACCGATACGATTAACGGCAATATCCTCGTTCGCTGGCTCTTCCC
>JAGBPE010000025.1 GCA_017633495.1 Bacteroidales bacterium
CATCTTCCTGAATATCGAGATGCGTGGTATAGAAAGTTTGCAACAAAGACACCTTTTTGTCAATGTCGGCGCGCAAAGTTGTCAAATTCTGTGACAAAACAGTGCATTTAGGGACGAAATCCGTCCATTTGTCCACCAAATGGTCAACCTGTTGTGATTTATTCTCGACAGACCAATCGAAAACTTTACGAATTTGCTGCTTGTTGCGCTCAATTTGCTGTAGTTCGTTCAGTAGTTTTTCTATGGATTCCTGCAGTTTCACCAATTTTTCCTGCGTTTTGGCGTAACCATTAGCCTCATTGAGCAGATTTTGGGCGGTTGTCGTCGGATCATCAACCCAGTTGGGATAAGTAGTGGACAAAAATTCCGATATTGTTGTTTGCAGTTCCGATTGTTGATTCACATCTTCCTGCAAACGTGTTTGCAACGCATTGTTCTCCTCCTCTAATTTAGCCGTTTGCAATTCCGTTTCATGGTAGTCTTTTTGTTGTTCCTCTTGCTCCTTCCTCAGCTTTTCCAGCTCAGTATTCACCTTGTCGATTTGCTGATTGATTTTGTGCGAATCATTTATTTTCGATTCCAGCTCTTTCAGAGCTGTCTCGTTTTCAGCGAGTTGCTGGTCGATTTGAATCTGGATGGTTTCATTGACAACAATATTGAGTCGCTTACACGTTTCCTCCAAAAGCGCCAAATCGTTCTTTTTCCTTAACGTTTTATTCTGTAAATCAGTTTTCAGCGAATTGACATTCCCTTCAGCGGTCTTGAGTTTCGTAATCGTTTCATCCAACTGCTTTCTTTTCAAAATCACCTCTTTATTAGCATTTTCCAAGGCATTCTTGAGTTTCAAGATGCTCTCTTCCGCCGCCTCGTTGGTCAGCAGTTGCGCCACTTTCTGGCCGCAAACGGGACAAACATCACCGATTTGAAGCGTTGCGCGAACCTGTTTCGCAAAATCATGCACACTTTTTGCTGCAGAATCATACACTTTTTGCGCAGTCTCCCGTGCTGCTTGCATCTTTTCGTAATCTTCCTGCTCATGCTGCATTTGCACCGTCAACGACACCATCAGCTGTTGTTTCTCCGTAAGTGTTGCTTTAAGAGTATTAATCTCATTTTGCTGATTCTTAAGCGTTTGTACAGTTTTATTAGCCTCATTCAAATCCCGTAACCGGTCTTTCTGCTGAGATTGCAACAGGGTAAGTTGACTCAAATCGAAAGCTTTCGCTTTTTCTTTCAATTTGTTCAACTCTTTGCCTAATTCGTCAATTTTCGCTTGTTTCTGATGTATTATCGTCAGCTTTTCTATTAAACTTGCACTTGATGTGAATGAAACCCATGAATTCTGCTTAAATTTCTCTCTGTTTTTGGCAATATTCTGACCCAATTGCGAATATTGCTTCAGTTTTTCGGAGAGTGACTGCGCATTGGCAAATGTCTCGCATTTGTAGGCCTGCGCATTAAGACTCTCTTCCAGTTGCTTTTTCGAGGCTTCAGTTTGAGCAAGGGTTTCTTGCAGGTAAAGGTAACCAGAAATAAGTTGTTGGTATATAGATTGATACTCTTTCTCAGAACGTGCTAACTCGATTTCATTTTGTCGAAGCTTCCGCATTTCCAACAGTGTATTCCGTTCATTCTCAGTCTGTTCCCAAAGAGAGATGGTTTTACGTAACTGCTGGAACTCTTCGGAATTCAAAGCATCCTCACTCTCCTTCCACTGCTTTTCGGAATTCGTTACATCCTCCTGATACTTAGCTAATTGTATCAACCAATTGGATTTCTGTGACAACGCTGTCAGCTCCACATCCGTTTGCTGGACTTCCGCCTCGATTTGGCCGATTTGCTGCTGATATTCCGCTATTTGCTCGTCTTCCAAACGCACAATATTCTCGTTTTCGCGGTTCAGCAGCTCCAATTCCTTGTTTTTCTGGCTGAATTTCTCGTAAATCCGACGACCAATCTCCGAAAAGACACTGGTATCGGTGAGTTTTTCAAGAATTTCGGCTTTGGCGTTTTGGTCGCTCTTCATGAACTTGGTGAACTCGCCCTGCGCAAGCATCGTGGTGCGACAGAACTGCTCGTAGGTCAGCCCCGTGACTGTAATCACCTGTTGCTCAACCTCTTTTACCTTGCTCCACTGACCATTTTCTGAACTCAACGACCATTCGATGTTGTTGAGATTGCCGTTACGGTTGATGGAGAAGGATGTCTTGGCGGTGTAAGTAACGCTGTCGTTTCCAACGAATTGCAGACTACACCAACCCTCTTTCGTACCACGTTTCAGATATTGCCGCAGATCGTTGATGGCGATACCCTTGGCGCGGTCGCTGAACTGAAACTCCGGATCCACATACTGGTTCTCCTTCTTCTCCGCAATACTCTGCAAACGAGGCGTTTTGCAGAAAAGCGCCATGCAAATCGCATCCAATATGGTACTTTTGCCCGCGCCTGATGGTCCCCAAATCATGAAGATGTGCTGGTCTGCCGGCATCAGATTCTCGAAATCAATGACAGCATCCGCGATGGAGTTGATATTGTGTATTTCTAGTTGTTTGAATTTCATAATCAACGAATATGTGTGTTTTTCGTAGAGACGCGATTAATCGCGTCTCTACAATTTTCGCAATAAAGGTGAACGTGCCAAATCCGTCGGGTTGGTGCCAAGAACCCCTTCCGGAACTGGAACCCCCAATTTCTGGAAATGTTCGAGCCAATATTCCGGAATATTGCCATCGGCATCGCGCCAGTTCATCGGTTTTGCCTCAAAAAGGTGCTTGCCATCCTTCCAAAAGCACTCGTAGATGAGTTCTGAGCAGTAAACTTTGTCATTGTCCGGCAGGAAAGCATCATCGTAGGGTTTCCAAAGAAAACGATTGGCGCGTGAAATCACATCAGCCGTGTCGAAGGGTTGGGTGAGCCGAAACTCATCGTATCGATCGGCATATTCTTGTTCCCATTCGTAGAAATGGATGCGCCGCACTCCCTCTTGCCGGTCCGCCTCAATCACCCAAACGTACCCATTTTTATCTCGTTCCACCAAAGCCACATGCGTGTATTCCCCCGTGCTCACGCTGATGGCCTTCTCCATCTCGGAATCCTTGCTGCGGATGAACAGGAGATCGCCGGAAGCCAGGTCTTTCTCTTTCTCCCCCTTAAAGGTGATGGGTATTTGGTAAAAAAACCTTACGTAAATTCCTTGATTGTGACCCGGTTTCCAACGGGGCATCAAAAGCACGCCACGCAGTGCCTCTTGATCACAATCCGGGGCACTGGACCATTTCACACTGGCGTTACTTACGCGACCGTTCTTCTCCACAACGAATTCCACAAGAACAGTGCCTGGACGAGCTTTGGAATCAACATTGTGGATTTCCTTTTGCAAAAAAGTGCTTAAGGAGTCATCTCCGCCCGGAAATTCAGGCAATTCTTCGCCAGAACATCCGTATCCTGTTGACGGGGAAGGCTTATTCAACAATTTTTGGTCAAAATCCTTGCGCTGTTGCAGCGGTTCTGCCAAGAAGGTATCACCGGCAGCAAGCGATTTTTGCAAAAGGCTTAGCACCTGAGCCTCTTTGTTGGAAGAAATCTTGAGGTTCACATAATAGTCGGCCAACATCTCCAAAGCGGGTTTGTAACGCTGTTCACCAGCAATAATCATCTGGTCCACAGATTTTTGCAAATCGAAACATCGAAAGTTGTTGCGGTAGAGTAATCCCAATAAATACGCTGCTTGGACCTGTTTGGAAGCGCTTTTCTGAGCGATAAACGCCTCCATATCTTCTTTCTCAACACTCCACGTGGCTTTCTCATAAACAAGTACCGCCTCCTCATACAACGCCAAAGCCCATAGGGAATCGGCTTGCCGCATAAGAGAATCCTTCGGCAGATAAATGTTCCCCTCTGTTTGCGATTGCACGGAACAAACTGAAAAACAGCATATTACAATCAACACAAAGCCCCATAAGGTATAAGGTCGCGGTCTTGATATGGAAGTTTGAAGCATCATTCTTGTCTCAATTTTTGCGCAAAAATATACAATTTACGGTTATCCTCAATTGAATAATAGTGTCTTTCCGCCGTAGAGACGCGATTAATCGCGTCTCTACAATTACAACGGCAATTTCAGTTGTCTGTACATATTTATAATTTATGTACCTTTGCGCCGTTTTTTTAGAATAGTCGAAATATGCGTAATGCTCGTATCTTTGTAGAAAAGAAACTGGGTTTTCAAGTCGAAGCCGACAGTCTGAAAGCCACTTTGAATCAGAACTTTAACCTTAATATCAGAAGCCTTCGCCATCTGAAGGTGTATGACATTTTCAACATAGAGGAAGACCTGCTCGCGAAGGCGGAGAACGTGGTCTTTTCCGAACCCGTGACCGACGAGGTTTTCCACGATTTTCCGCTGAGCGGATTGAAGTACTTCGCGGTGGAGTTCCTGCCCGGACAGTTCGACCAGCGCGCCGACAGCGCCATGCAGTGTCTTAAGCTCCTGAATCCCAAGACGGAAGCGGTCATCAAGAGCGCCAATCTCTACGTGATTGACGGCGACCTGACCGATGAACAGTGGAAGCGGGTCAAGAAATTCTGCATCAACGAGGTGGAAGCCCGAGAAAAAGATATGGCTCGTTTGGAACTGACGGAAAATCCTGAGGTTCAAGACGTTCCGATTTACAATGGTTTCAGAACCTGGACGGAGGAACAACTGCTCGATTTCCACGGCAAGATGGGATTGGCCATGTCGTTGGAGGATTTGAAGTTTATCCAGCAGTATTTTGCCAACGACGAGAAGCGCGATCCTTCTGACACGGAGGTTAAGCTTCTGGACACCTACTGGAGCGACCACTGCCGCCACACGACCTTCGAGACGGCCATTACCAATATTGAAACCGAGGGCAACAACGTTTATAAAGAACAGATTGAAAACGCGTTACGTGAATACCTCGCTGTGCGCGACGAGATGTACGGCAAGGATACGAAACGCCCCGTCACGCTAATGGATTTGGCCTCCATCAACGGCAAATACGAGTACAAACGCGGCAATCTTCCTGACAAGGAGATTTCCGAGGAGAACAACGCCTGCAGCATCCGCGTGAAGGTTGATGTGGATGGCAAAGAGGAGGATTGGCTGCTGATGTACAAGAACGAGACGCACAACCACCCGACGGAGATCGAGCCGTTTGGCGGTGCGGCTACCTGCGTGGGCGGCGCCATCCGTGACCCGCTGAGCGGACGTAGCTATGTGTATCAGGCACTACGTGTTACAGGCGCGGGCGACATCAACGCCCCGATTTCCGCCACGCTGCCCGGCAAACTCCCGCAGTCGGTGATTTCCAAGACCGCTGCCGCTGGCTATTCCTCCTACGGCAACCAGATCGGTTTGGCCACCACTTGCGTGCGCGAAATCTATCACCCTGACTATCAAGCAAAACGATTGGAAATCGGCGCCGTAGTAGGTGCCGTTCCCGAGAATCAGGTGCGCCGCGAGCGTCCGCAGCCTGGCGACATCATCATCATGTTCGGCGGTCGCACCGGTCGCGATGGTATCGGAGGCGCAACGGGTTCTTCAAAAGAGCACACAGAGAAGTCTCTTGACACCTGTGCTGCCGAGGTGCAGAAGGGTAACGCCCCAGAGGAGCGCAAGATCCAGCACCTGTTCCGCCGTCCCGAAGTGACGAAGCTCATCAAGAAGTCCAACGACTTCGGTGCGGGCGGTGTCAGCGTGGCCATCGGCGAGCTGGCCGACGGTCTCACCATCGATTTGGACACGGTGCGCACGAAATATAAAGGTCTGAACGGCACGGAAGTAGCCATCAGCGAGTCGCAGGAGCGTATGAGCGTGGTGGTCGCGCCCGAGGATGTGGAGACCTTCTTCCAATACTGCCGCGAGGAGAATTTGGAGGCCAACATCATCGCCAAGGTGACCGACGACAACCGCCTCACCATGACGTGGCGCGGTAAGACCATCGTCGACCTCAGCCGCGATTTCATCAACACCAACGGCGTGCGCCAAAGCGTGACCGCCAAGATTGCCCCTGTGGCAGAAGATGTGCTGAAATCCGCTGACATCCAAGGAAATAACATGCAAGAGAAGTGGCAAAGCTGCCTCACCAATCCGAACGTGGCTTCCCAAAAGGGATTGATCGAGATGTTCGATGCCACCATCGGTGCCTCCACAGTACTAATGCCGTTCGGCGGCAAGAACCAGCTGACGGAAGCGCAGGTGAGTGCGCAGAAACTACCTGTGCGTCACGGACATACGAACCTCGCCTCCATCATGTCGTTCGGTTACAACCCGTTTATCGCCATCCGCTCACCGTATCATGCAGGCGTGATGGCGGTGTTGGAAGCTATGTCGAAAATCGTGGCAGCCGGCGGCGACTACAACAAGATCCGTTTCACCTTCCAGGAGTACTTCGAGAAGCTCGGTAAGGACGCAACTCGCTGGGGCAAACCGCTTTCCGCACTGTTGGGCGCCTTCTGGATGCAGAAGGAGTTCGGACTTGCCTCTTTGGGCGGCAAGGACTCCATGAGCGGCACCTTCAAGGACATGCACGTGCCGCCCACCATTGTCTCTTTCGCTATTACCACAGAGAATTCCGACCACATCATTTCGCCGGAATTCAAGCAGAAAGGCAATCATATTTACCTCATTGAAAATAAGTTAGAGAACAATATTCCGAATATCAAGCATACCAGTGAAATCTTTGATTTCATGCGGAAAAACATTTTGTGCAAGAAGATTGTCTCCGCTTTCACGCTGCAGTTCGGCGGTATCGCAGAGGCTTTGGCCAAGATGAGCTTCGGCAACGACTTAGGCTTTGATATTCAGACAGATAAAGATCTGTTTGCATACGGTTACGGTAGTTTCATCGTGGAGACCACCGAGAAACTGGACGCTCCGTTCGCCATCGAGTTGGGTAAGGTAGCTGACGACTTTATCGTCAACGGTGAGAAGCTTGAAAAGGCAGCTCTGTTGGCCGCTTGGCGTGGTTTCTACGGCAAGCTTTATCCCGAAATGGCCGCCAACGAAACGACTTCCGTGGGTGCGGAGTTTACTCATAACGTCAAGACTTTCAATGCAAAACCTGCTACTAAGGTCGAGACCCCGAAGGTGATTCTGCCTGTCTTCCCCGGCACCAACTGCGATTACGACACCGCTAAAGCTTTCGAAGATGCCGGTGCTGAAACCCGCATCTTGGTCTTCAAAAACCTGGACGAGGCGGCCATCGAGCACTCCATCGACGAACTGGCTGCAGCCATCCGCGAGTCGC
>JAGBPE010000187.1 GCA_017633495.1 Bacteroidales bacterium
AACAGGAAGCAGCTTCACCAAACAAACGATGACAAAAACAATATCCGCAATCGTGTCCAGCTTGGCACCCAACTCGCTTGCCGTGTGAGTCCGTCTCGCAATCCAGCCATCCACCATATCGGAAACACCGGCCGTGAGGTACAAAGCGTAAAAAGCCGGCGAAAACACCGGACAAAACAACAGGGCGATGCTGCAGACAATCCTAAGACTTGTTACGATATTGGCCATTGATTACGTGTTCTTCAAACTTTTCTGATGAATATAAGGCGATTATTTGAATGGCAAAAATACAAAAACATTCGTTTGGGTGATAATGCTAATAAGTCGTAAAATCCAGGTGCAAAATCCCCACTCTTAAGGATGTCTCGTGCGAACAGGAGACACTATTTTTGCGTTCAGAAACGACTGAAGCAAACAAACATTAAAAAATAATAGTATGGACTTACAAATTGGTGATATTCAAGAAACAGCATTGATTACATTGGCCATAAGAGCCAGCGAAACGGCGCGCCCAGATGCCAGAATCAAGGATGATCTGGCAAAAGAGATTATCGACACCTTGGGCGTTGATGTCAGCCAATACGACCCGTTCATGTCGCACGAAGGGGTGGTGGCACGTACCATCATGTATAAGAACCAGTTACAGGAGCTCATCGACCGACATCCCGACGCCCTGTGCGTGAACTTGGGCTGTGGTTTCGACGACAAGTTTGTGCAGGTTGACAATGGTTGGATTATGTGGTATGATGTTGATTTGCCCGATATTCTTGCGGTTCGTCGCAAGATTTGCAACGACCGCGAGCGGTGTGTGATGAAGGAGGGGAGCGCCCTTGAATCGGACTGGACAAAGGGTTTGCCCCAACGCTCCACCAACATTATCGTAATGGAAGGTGTGCTGGAATATTTCACAAAGGAACAAGTGAAAACCTGCCTGAATATGTTGTGCGACTCGTTCGAACACGGCTATCTGCTGGCCGAACTGCATCATCCCATTTTGGGCAGAAACACCAAGCACCATGATGCCGTGAAGCACACCAACGCTGAATTCCACTGGGGGACCAAATCGGGCAAAGAATACCTCGAATTGGAACCGCGTATGACATTGCTTTCGGAGAGAAGCTACAACGAAGAGATGAAGAAATACTCCATCCGTGCCAAACTGTTTGCCTTCTTCCTGCCGCACCTGAACAACCGCTTGGCGGTGTATAAGTGGTAATTGTGGTAGGTAACGCAAAAAAAAATCAAGACAAACTGCAACCTTTTGACTTTTCTGTATCCTATAGTTAGAATTGTTGTATTTTTGCAGCGTTGTTGCCGAGCAGGCAATAACAGCTGTTATGTGACGTTAATTAAAAAAACGACGAGCTTAATGGACACAGTTCTGAATATATGGAATTGTATAGTACCCGCTGTTGTCATTTATTTGGTAGCAGATCTTTATTGTCGCATAAAATTTGATTTCACCTGGTTACAAGATATAAAAACACATTATAGAGAAGGCGGTATTATCTCAAAATGTATGATTATTGCCCATATCTTATCTTTCGCTACCATATTAAGTCTTACCGTTTATTTGCTGATAGTGACATAATGAATATGAAGAAACTCTTTTTACTCGGCGCGATGGTGTGCGCCTTTGGAATGATGACCGACTGCAAAAGTGCCAATTATGCTGTAGTTGAAAAGGGCATCACTTGCAGTACAGACACCATCTATCCAACGGGTACAGCCTTTGTGAAACAGGCGGTTGAGGTGACGCAAAACGGGATAGTGTGGGAGGACGTGAGGATAAGTCTGGCTGAATTTGAGGCAGCCTCATTGGTCAAGGAACAGTACCAAATGATACGCTCCGAGCGCACTCCCGATGCAAAAGACTCTAGCATCGTTCGTGATTGGGTAAAGGCAATGGGATTAGGCTTCGAAGATTGCATGGAAGAATGTGGCTTTTAACATGTGGCGACTCATTTTGGGGCGCGGACGGTTGGTTTTTCATTGAAGGTTGGGGACAAGGAAAAAAATACCGAATACCACAAAGTCCGTCCTAAAAAGGTAAAATAACAACATCGTTCTCCGATAAAGATTATATAATTTCAATATGGCAACAAAAAAATATTCGTTGGGCATAGCTTTCAGTGGTGGCGGTGCCAAGGGTGCGGCCCACTGTGGCGCACTTCAGGCGTTAAAGGAATATGGCATCAAACCCGATGTGGTTTCGGGCACCAGTGTGGGCGCCCTTGTGGCAATACTCTACTCGTCAGGAATCTCTCCCAAGCAGATGATCGAGACCTTTCAGGGGTTGAATTTCTTCAAGGACATCGTGGCGCCGAGTTTGCCGAAAGGGGGGCTTTTCGACTCGCGACCGCTGCAGACATTGATTCGGAATATACTGCCTTACAGCCGTTTGGAGGAACTGCCCATACCGACTTTCATCGTGGCGTCCGACATGGAACACGGGGTGTCGAAAGTGTTTACCAAAGGGGAGATCGCCCCTCGGGTAGTGGCCTCATGCTCCATCCCAGTCATCTTCCAACCGATTTGCATCAACGGGGTGCACTACGTTGATGGCGGTACATTCCAAAACCTGCCTGTGTCGGCCATCCGGCAGAAGTGCGACAAGGTCATTGCCCTCAACCTCAACCATTTGGAAGCAGAAAAACACAAGAACAACCTCATCTCTGTGGCGTACCGAGCATTCATGATGATGATGGTTTCAAACGTGGCCGCTGACTCAGCTCAAGCCGACTTGTTCATAGATCTTGACACATACGGCTGCATGGCGCACGACATTTCGAGGATTGAGGAGCTGTTTTTCCGTGGCTATGATAGCACGGTGAAAGCATTGGAAGAGAATGGATACCAGCGTGTTATGCCCAAAGAGGTTATACATTTCCCCAAAAAGAAACGCAAGAAAAAAGTTGTTGATGTTAGAACGCTACTTTCACTCCGAAATGTATCTTTCCCGTCTTAAAGGATATTTTGTTGCCCCGCTGTCTCGGTAGGGCGTATTCGAAATAAAAGACGCCGCTGCGCACCCCGATGTTGACGCCCGCACCGAAGCCGAAGGGCGTGTCAAAGAGGTAGTTGTCGTAGCCTTGTTGCTCGTATGCCCCGCCGTCGAAGAAGAGGTGTACGTCGGAGTTTTTCCCGAAGAGGTAACGCAGTTCGGCGGTGTAGAGCAAGTAGGTACTGGCGTAGAGCTCGTTTTCGGTGAAACCTCGGATCTGTCCCTCCCCGCCGATCTTGAACATCTCGTTGCGATAGTGCGGACCCGTCAGCAGGGAGCCCGCTTGTGTGCGTAACATCAGCGTAAAATACTTGTAAATAGGGATATAGCCTGTGATGCCGCCCGTCAGACGATAGCTGGTTTTCACTAAGTCCGACTCCGGAATGGCGTCGCTCATATCCTGTGTCGGCTCCAAGGTGCGGCGACCCGCGGCGATGTCTCCGATTAGGTCGAAGCCGCGTCTCGGGTTGTAAAGGTAGTCCACTTGCGTGACGCGTAACGCTACGCCATAGAGGAGGTTGCGGTGCCCCATACAGGAGGTGTCGTAGCTGTTCGTGCTGTTGCGAAGGAGCTGTGACCGCGTGAAGTCGATGTAGGGGCGGATGTAGCTGTCGTGACGGAACCGGTAGGGGATACCGAAGTGGTAGTTGAGCGTCAGGTAGGTAGTGTCCTGCTTGTCGAGACGGAAGTGGCCGTCCACCCCGAAGCGAGTGCGGAAGAGGTAGGGAAATTCCGCGTCTACGTTCAGATATTGGGAGTACCGCTCACTGCTGCGCCACTCCAATGATAGTCGCTCGCCGATGTGGAAGATGTTCTGCAGCGACAGACTCAGCTCGCCGGTGACCGCCAGTTTGCCGGTCAGCTCGTTGACAGGCTCGAAACCGATGTAGCCGTCGAAGCGGTTGACAGGCCGTTTGTCCAAATAGACGTACAACAGGGTTTTCTCCTCTTCAAAGGAGACGCCGGGCGCTTGAACCACTGTAGCGAAGGGGATTTCCGACAGTTTTCGCGCCACCTCCTGGATCGTTTTTTCGGAGTATGGCCCCTTTTTCCGTAATCCCAAATAGGGCCATAAATAGCTCTGACTCAGCTTGATGTTGCCTTTCAGCACGATGGAGTCTACTTGGGTGTAGCGGCCTGGCTCGATGGTCATGCGGTAGAGTGGGGTGGAGTCGTTCTCCCATTCGGTGGTCAAACTCACTGAAGCGAACGGATATCCGTGGTTTTCAAGGTGTTGTACGATTTTTTCAGCGACTTCCGGGTAGTTTTCCAACGTCAATGTCTGCTGTTTCCGCCCGAGGACTTTCGCATCGCGCAACAGCTCCGCGTCGCGTGTGCTATACGTCACAAGATTATTTTGCCCAAATACCAAAATGGTATTTAGTAAGAAAATGAATATCAGGCATATTTTTTTCAGAAACATGAATTTTCGGGAATTGAGCATCAATTATTCAAAAATTTATTCATGAATAATTGACGAGGAATTCATGATGATTTATGTAAAAATAGTCCCAATGCTTCGCCGACCACGAAACAGCTTCCCGTGATGAAAATAACATCCTCGGAATTTGCCGCCGCTTTCGCCGCTTCAATCGCCTCGTTCACAGAAGGATAGGTTTCGCAAGTCAGTCCTTGTTTTCGCATCTTTTCGGCGAGCTTCTCTTGGTCCATTGCCCGTTCGATTTGGGCGCGACAGACGTAGTAGTTCGGCTCTGTCGGTAGCATTGGCACGATGTGTTCGATGTCCTTGTCCTGCACCATACCGAAGACCACATGCGCACGGCCGCTCACCTTTGTGGATTCCTCGCGGATGGACTGCACGGTGTAGGTCAAACCGGCGAGGTTGTGTCCTACGTCGCAGATGATGCGCGGACGCTCACTCAACAGTTGCCAGCGACCCATAATGTCGGTGTTCTTCACCACATTTTCTATTGCGTCTACAATCTTGTCCTGTTGAATGTTAAGTACAAATTCCAGCACCTTGACAGCTTGCACAAAGGTGGCGATGTTTTTGCGTTGATATTCCCCGTCAAGCGGGTTTTTGATGCCGCTGTATAAGATTTTCCCATCTGAATCTTCAACATTGCAGCAGTTCAATTCACTGGTTACTTGGTAGTTGTTGTCGGCTATAAACATCGGCGCGTCATGCTGTAAGGCCACATCCTCGAAAACAGGGAAACTTTCAGGATGGAATTCCCCGATGACCACTGGTACTCGATCTTTGATGATGCCTGACTTCTCGAAGGCAATTTTCGAGATGGTGTCGCCCAGCAACTGCGTGTGTTCTAAGGATATGTTGGTGATGACGGAGAGCAGCGGCGTGATGACGTTGGTGGCGTCCAACCGACCGCCAAGACCTACCTCGATGATGGCATAGTCCACCTTTTGCTCGGCAAAATGGTAGAAGGCCAGCGCGGTGGTGATTTCAAAGAAGGAGGGCTCCAGATGTTGGAATTTCTCCTGATATTTTGCGAAGAAGTCGAGCACCTCCTGCACGGAGATCATCTCCCCGTTGATGCGGATGCGCTCGCGGAAATCAACCAAATGCGGCGAAGTGAAGAGTCCGGTCTTATAGCCAAGCTCCTGAAAATATGATGACAAGAAGCTGGAAACGGAGCCTTTCCCGTTGGTTCCGGCCACGTGCACGCAACGCAGTTTCCGCTGGGGATTCCCGATAATGTCGAGCAGCGCTTCTATATTTTCCAGCCCCTCTTTATACGCCGATGACCCGACTTTATGGTACATTGGATAGGCTGAAAAAATCTTTTCCAGAATTTCGTTGTAAGTTTCCATGAAATAAAATGTTGGACTTATGACGTAAGATGTTAGGAGAACACGATAATGCGCAGCTCCTCTTTACCGGGCTTGTAGATGGCCTGTTTGGCGCGGGCCACGCACTGTTGTTGGATATTCCGGTTGGTGATGGTCGTTTTGTACTTGTTGTTGTTGATGACGCGGGCGTCGATGATATGTCCGTCGGCGGCAATGTGTACCTCCACGCAGACCTGTCCTTCCTCGTTAACCGTGGCATCGATGTTGTTGATCATACCGCGATGACCAGTGCCATAACCGACACCACCGCCGCTGCCACCACCTTCACCAGGACCGAGTCCGGAACCAGTACCACTGCCAATGCCAGAACCAGAACCACCGCCACTGCCGCTACCGCCGCGTCCACGATACATCGAAGACTGGTCGGGTTTCGGGGTGGAGGGTACAGTTTGGGTTTGTGGTTTCGTTGAGGGACGGTCGGAGTGGTTCACCGCCGGGGCATCCTGCGCGTTTTGGGTCGCGTAGTTCTGTCCAGCGGCCGGTTTGGGATTCGAGGCCACGTCAGGGGTACCGCCACCACCGCCGCCGCCCAATGATGCGATATCGACATACACCATTTGTTTCGGCGGAGGCGGGGGAATTTGCGTCTTCAAACTGCAAGCCAGAAGCAAAATCAATAATAATGCCATGGTACCAATCGTCGAGCACCATGCAATTACATTATCTTTTCTATTCTCGTTAGGGTTGATCATTTAGCTTCTGTGGCTAGTACCATTTTATATCTTTCTTCCTCGGGGAAGTTTTCATTCAATTCATTCAGCACATCCATCAGGGCGACCACGTTCTCGATCGGAACGCTCTTGTCGGCGCGGAGGATGATGTTCTTTTGTGCGGAAGCGTCTTTCTCCACAGCGCCCATCAGCACGGGCAGCAACTCCTCATACGGAGTGGGTTGTGCGGCGGAACCTTCCGGATTGACGTAGTAGTTCAGATCGGCATCGATGTAGACCTCCAATTGCCTGTTAGAGAGTTGTTTGTCGGCAGTGCTTTTCGGCAACACGAGATTGATGGCGTTCGGCGAGATCATGGTCGAGGTCAGCATAAAGAATATCAACAACAGGAACACCAAGTCTGACATAGACGTGGCGCTGAAGGTCGTGTCGATTCGGTTTTGCATCTTGATAGCCATGGCCGCGGGGTTTTAGGCGTTTTCGTGAAGCAGATCCATGAACTCCGTGGTACGGACTTCCAACATGTAGACCACATTGGAGATTCTGGAAATCAGGATGTTGTGGAATACCAAGGCGATGATACCGACGATCAAACCGCCCACCGTGGTGATCATGGCGGTGTAGATGCCGGATGACAAGGTGCCGATGTTGAAATTGTTCGGATCGGCAGCCATGTTGTGGAAAGCGCCCACCATACCGACGACGGTTCCCAAGAAACCGAGCATCGGGGCGATGGCGGCGATGGTGGCGAGAGCGGAAACGCCCTTCTCCAAACGAGCCACCTCCAGGTTGCCTTCGTTCTCAATGGCGGTGCGAATGTCTTCCAGCGGACGGCCGAGACGGGAGAGGCCCTTGTCGATCATGCGGGCCGTGGGGTTGTTGTTGCTGCGACAGAGTGCAACGGCGGAATCGAGCTTGCCGTCATGGATGAAGTCGCGGATGTTGTTCATGAAGTTACCGTCCTCCTGCGAGGCGCGTTTCACCACCAGCCACTTTTTGACAAATATGTATATAGCAAATGCCAGCATGAGAATCAACGGGATGATGATCCACAAACTGTTCACGGCAAACACCAATTGGAAATAAGAGGTTTCTTCGATATGCGGCTCTGCTGCGGAGGAAACCACCCCCATTGAATCATTAACTGCCGCCAATAACACTGATAACAATTTCATATTCACAAATTTTATGCAAAAATACGTTCTTATTCGCTTTCGAATTATATTTCAGCAAATTTTTTCCAACATTCCAATGTTTATATTACTCGGAGATAGATAACTCGAAAATCTTTTAAATATTGTATTTTTGTTCGGTGAAAATTACCTTTAACCCTTAAACTAAAACAGTGGCAAAGAAATCTGGTACATCGAATATGCAGAAGTTGGCCGACGCGCAGGGCGGCGGATCCAAGAGAAAGAGCGCAGGCGGCGCATCGAAAGCGAGAAAATCATCGGGCAGAAGCTCTTCGTTTTCCCTTTGGGGCTTTCTTTCCGGCAACAAAATGATCGTTTGTTACGGCATTTTGCTGCTTTTGTTCTCGATGTTGCTCTTTATTTCTATCTTTTCCTTCTATTTCAACGCTCACGAGAACGTTTCCTACGTGGTGGGTGACGGTGCGTTGGAGGCTCCCAACCTTGCCAAAGGGGTAGGCGCAACACTCTCTTACTTCTTCATTCAGTTCTTTTTCGGCGTGGCCTCCATCGGTTTTCCCTTCCTTATATTATTATATGGCATTCGATTGGTTTCCAAAAAGTCGCTGATGCCCCTCGGAAAAACCACTTTCGCCGTCATCATGACGATGGCTTGGCTCTCCATTACTTTTGGCTTAATTGGTTATAACACAGATAATTCATTCCTTGCAGGCAACTTCGGTAACTACATCTGCCAGTTCCTCGTGGATAAAGTGGGCATGATTTTCACGGTGCTGATTGATGTTGCGCTCTTCTTCCTGATCCTGATTTTCTGCTACGATGTCTCCCTCGGCGGACTCTTCGGCGGTATTCAACAATGGATGGTTAATATCCGCGAGCGAAAATCCGAGAAACGCCAGGAAATGGTGCGGCAGGCGATGTCTTCCTCGCGTCCGCAACACGAGGATCAGCCTGATCTTTACATCACCGACCACGGTGCTTTGAGCAAAGAGTATGCGACCAAGACATACGATTTGGTAGATAACAAAGAACCTGAGGATCAGAATGTTGGCAATGAGGATATCTTCGCTTCCGAACAGGTTTTCGACGATTTGGAGCAAGGCGGCGATATACCGTTTGAAATTGTCAACATGAAGGGCGAAGCGGATCCGGTGGTGGAGGACGCGGAATTGGACGATAACTTGGAATTCACAGACGATGTGGAAGAGGAACCCGAACAGGCAATGACACCTGAAGAGGTGCGCGATTTGGAACCCTACGATCCGCGCAAGGAGCTTTCCCATTTCGAGTTCCCGCCTGTGGATTTGCTGAAAGATTACCCCTCAACGGCTTCTACGGAGGAACTTATCAAGAAGGAACTCCTTGAAAATAAGATGAGTATCGAGAAGACGCTGCTCAGCTTCGGCATCGCCATCAAAAGCATCTCCGCGGTGGTTGGCCCGACGGTGACTTTGTACGAAATTGTCCCGAAAGAGGGCGTCCGCATCAGCAAAATCAAGAACTTGGAGGACGACATCGCGTTGAGTTTGGCGGCGTTGGGCATCCGTATTATCGCACCGATTCCGGGTCGCGGTACCATCGGTATTGAGGTTCCGAATAAGAACCCGAACATCGTCTCCATGCGCGAAATCATCAATTCCGAGAAGTTCAAGAAGAACAACTACGCATTGCCCATTGGCTTGGGTAAAACCATTAATAATGAGGCGTTTGTGGTGGACTTGGCCAAGATGCCGCACCTGTTGGTGGCCGGTGCCACCGGTCAGGGTAAGTCTGTCGGCCTCAACGCCATCATCACTTCGTTGCTCTACACGAAACATCCGTGCGAGATGAAGTTCGTGCTGGTTGACCCGAAAAAGGTGGAGTTTACGCTCTATTCCGTCATCGAAAACTACTATCTGGCCACACTGCCCGACAACGGCGACGCCATCATCACCGACACCAAGAAGGTGGTGCGCACGCTCAACTCGCTCTGTGTGGAGATGGACACGCGCTACGACCTGCTGAAGGCCGCCAAGATGCGTAATATCAAAGAGTACAACGCCAAGTTCTGCGCCCGCGAGCTCTCGCCGGTGGCGGGTCACCGCTACATGCCTTATATCGTGGTGGTGATTGACGAGTTCGGCGACCTGATCATGACGGCGGGTCGTGAGGTGGAGCAGCCGCTTGCCCGTCTGGCACAGCTGGCTCGCGCCATCGGCATCCACTTGGTGATTGCCACGCAGCGTCCGTCCGTGAACATTATCACGGGTAGCATCAAAGCTAACTTTCCGGCGCGTATCGCCTTCCGCGTGCAGTCGGGTGTCGACTCCAAGACGATTCTCGATGCCACTGGCGCCAACCAGCTCATTGGTAAGGGCGATATGCTGATCTCCACGGGCAGCGACGTTGTGCGTCTGCAATGCGCCTTCGTTGACACGCCCGAGGTGGAGCAGATTGCGGAATTTATTGAGAAACAGGAACAGGAACGTCCGTTGTTTGAGCCGTACGAACTGCCTGACGTGCCCGAGCCTGGCGATGAGGGCAGTGGTCGAAGCGACGAGTCGTTGAATCCCAACGAATTGGATCCCATGTTGTTAGAAGCTGCCACATTGATTGTGCAGACCCAGCAGGGTTCCACATCATCGATCCAACGCAAGCTGAGCTTAGGCTACAACCGCGCAGGCCGCATCATGGACCAGCTCGAAGACCTCAAGATCGTGGGCCCCGGCAGCGGTAGTAAACCCCGCCAGGTGCTGATCAAGACGGAAGCGGAGCTGCGGCAGCATTTAGCCGACCTGCAGTTACTATAAAAACTGCTTCCTTGAGCAGCCTCGAAGAGGCAAGACGCACGAAGTGCAATTAACCCCACACAAGGCGATAGCCGCAGTGTGGGGTAGTACAGTAATAAACAAGGTTATGAGACTCGACAAATACCTTACCGACAACAACTTCTTCTCCTCTCGGGAGAAGGCGCAGACCGCCATCAAGCACGAAACGGTGATGGTGGACGGGCGCATTGTGACCAAGGCCTCTATGGAGATCACGGATGCGATGACTGTGGAGGTGATCGACATCTTCAACAAGTTTGTGAGTATGGGCGGACTGAAGTTGGAGAAGGCCGTGAAGGACTTCGGACTGGAGTTTTCCGGGAAGTTGGTGCTCGACATCGGGGCCTCCACGGGCGGTTTCACGGATTGCGCGTTGCAGTGCGGTGCCGCGATGGTGACAGCCGTAGATGTGGGTACAGACCAACTCGTGGAATCGTTGCGCAACGACCCGCGCGTACGCTCCATTGAGAACAAGGATTTCCGCGAACTCACCCCTGAAGAGGTTCAGAATCAGCAGTTTGATTTCATTGTTTCGGATGTCTCCTTTATCTCCCTTACCTATATTATCCCGTATGTGGATCCGTTCTTGAAACCTGATGGACAGATGATGTTTCTCATCAAGCCGCAGTTCGAGGCGGGACCGTCGTTTTTGAACAAAAGCGGCATCGTGACGGACGAAAAGGGCTATAAAACCGCCATCCAGAAGGTGGTGAGCTGTGCCCTCAATCATCGTTATTATTTGCAGAAACTCTCCATCTCCACTCTTTTTGAGAAGCAGAAAAATGTGGAATTTTTGGCGCTGTTTTCCCGTGTGCCATCTCGCTTCGAACCGAATTACCAAGCGCTGTTTCAAGAGATCAAGGCAGTGAAGAAGGCGTTGTGACTTTCTGCGTCGTGAAGGCAAACAAAAAGTGACTCTGAATATGGAAAAGAAAAATAAATCGAGAGCTTCCTTGTGGATGCAGCTTCTTATCAGCATCATCGGAACCGCCATCGGCGTGGGTTTGACCTTTGCCGTCAGCAGCTGGATGGACAACCGCAAAAAGGAGGAGGCGCAGCGGCTGATGGCCATCATGGTGATTCATGACATTGATGAATCGATCAACACTTTGAAAACCTTGAAGGAGGGTATGGAAACGGAGTACAATGCGATGGTGTATG
>JAGBPE010000188.1 GCA_017633495.1 Bacteroidales bacterium
CTTTTACGCTTTTTCCTTATTGGATTAAACAAAGACAAAAGTCAAAGATGAAGCGCGAATCATATCCTCACTGTTTACACGTGACTTTTAGCTGACACCATTTTTTAATCTATTAGTTTTCAGCAAAACTAACCAAAAGGTGCGTATATTGACCGGAGGTAAGTGACTGTGAAATAGAATATTTTGTGTATTTTTGCGGCTGAAAAAGTAAAAGCGATGAAGAAAGAAGAGATACAGAACGCTACGTTCACCGACTGCCCCATCCGCAACGTGATTTCGCGCATCACCGACAAATGGTCGCTCTTGGTACTCTACACTTTAGAGCATCAAGAGGTAATGCGCTTCAACGACCTGTGGCGGCAAATTCCCGATATTTCCCAAAAAATGCTTACTACAACACTGCGCCACCTGGAGGACGACGGCATTGTCAGCCGCGAGTTGTTTGTGGAAGTGCCACCAAGGGTTGAATATCGCCTTGCGGAGCGAGGAAAGAGCCTTATGCCGCTATTGGATTCATTGCTGACCTGGGGAATTGAGCATTTCAGTGACATCATCACCGATAGGAAAAATCATACAAAATCAAACCAATAATTGTTTCACCTAAATCCATTTACAATGAAAAGAGCAGAATTCGGAGGCTTTGTGTCCTCATTTGCCAACGAGGCACCCACTGCGTGTGGTAGTGCGTGCGGTTCAGCAGAGTCCAAAAAGGAAGAAAAACCGAGTGCCTGTGGTAGTGCCTGCGGTGCGGCCGAACCCAAGGAAGAGGAAAAGCCGAGTGCTTGCGGTAGTGCCTGCGGTGCGAAATAAGCTGTAATATGCAGTATTTCTCCTTCCAGTGGCACATCACCGACTGTTGCGACCAGCGTTGCAAGCACTGCTACATCTTCTCCGAAGGCCACCCGGAGTTGCTTTCGGTTAGTGTGGAGCAGGCTAAAAAGGTGATTGACAGCTGCGTGGAAATGTGCGACAAAATGGGTGGTCGCCGCCCGTATTTCTATGTCACGGGGGGCGACCCTCTTTTGCATCCGCAGGTTTGGGAAATCCTTGGGATGCTGAAAGCGAAAGAAATCCCGTTCACCATTCTGGGCAATCCGTTTCACTTGACCGATGAGAACTGCCAAAAGCTGAAATTTTACGGCTGCAAGAAATACCAACTTTCGATTGACGGCAACCGTGAGACGCATGACTTCATGCGCAAACCTGGCTCGTTCGACACCACTTTGGAGAAAATAGAGGTGTTGCATCGCAACGGCATCCGCGTGGCCATCATGACCACTGTTTCGGGCGTAAACGCTGACCAGATGCCGGAAATCATCGATACTGTGGTGGCGCATGAGGCTGATGTGTTCGCCTTTGCGCGGTATTGTCCGACGAGTCTGGAGAAAAGCGCGCACCTTACTCCACAACAATATCGCCAAGTGCTGGATACCTGTTGGAAAAACTACATGGAGTACGGCAAAAACTGCAAGACCACCTTCAACCTGAAAGACCATCTTTGGGGATTGTATCTGCACGAAATCGGACAATTTAAGATACCCGATGGTTTGGATGAAGACACCGTTTATGACGGCTGCAACTGCGGACACGGGCATTTTACCATTTTACCCAATGGTGATGTGATGGCCTGCCGCCGCTTCGAAAGCAAGGTAGGCAATGTTTTTGACACTCCCCTCTATGACCTATGGACTTCGCCGCAAATGGACTTTTACCGCCAATACGAGAAGTTTGAGAAATGCCACGATTGCGAGTTGTTGAGATTCTGCCGGGGTTGTCCTGCGGTTGCGTACGGTTACACGCATGATTTCTTTGCTGCTGACCCGCAATGCTGGAAAACAGTTAATAGTTGAAAGTGAATAGATTATGAAAGCCATCCTTATTGACCAACCCTGCAAATCAGAAGAACTGAAAATCAGCGAAATCCCCGTCCCCGAAGTGCGTCCCGGCTGGGTTCTGGTGAAGATCCAGGCCATAGGGCTGAACCATTCGGAAGCATTGCTGCGGATGTTTGAGATCGAGAACGATTACATCCGCAAACCCATTGTGCCGGGCATCGAGTGCGCAGGCGTGGTGGCGGACGCCACGGAAGAGAGCCGCTTTTCCGAGGGCGACTGGGTGATCGCCATGATGGGCGGAATGGGCCGCTCGTTCAACGGCAGCTATGCCGAATACGCGCTATTGCCCGAGCAGAACGTGTTCTGGGTGAACACCACCGACCGCACCGAACCTTGGGATTGGATTTCGCTGGCCGCTGTGCCCGAGACCTATTTCACGGCCTACGGTTCGTTGACAGAGTGCCTGCTGCTCAACGACAACGACACGCTGTTGGTACGCGGCGCCACCAGCACCGTCGGACAGGCTGCCATACAACTTGGCAAGGCCATGGGTGCCAACGTGATTGCCGCCTGCCGGAAAGAGAAGGACTTCGGCCGGCTGAAAGCCATCGGGGCGGATGTTTGCGTCCTCGACGACGGCCATCTGGCGGAAAGTCTGCCATCCGAAATGCGCCCGAACAAGGTCCTGGAACTCGTCGGGCCAGCCACCTTGCAGGATTCGCTCCGGTGCGTCAAGAAGCCGGGCTATGTCTGCAACACGGGCATCCTCGGAAACGTATTCACCGTCGAGCATTTCGACCCCATCAAATATATCCCCAACGGCGTGTTCCTCACGGGCTTCTTCAGCAATTTCCCGACACAGGAAATCATCGATTCGATGTTCAAGCTGATTAATCGAAAGCATATCAAGCCATTGTACGCCAAAGTGTTCCGTCTGGATGAAATCGTGGAAGCACACACGTTGCTTGAGAAAGGCGGTGCGGGCGGAAAAATCATCTTGAAGACGTAATCCGAATTTTCTTATTTTTGTCCCAAGATTTTATTCCAATGGACAATATTCAGAAACTCCACCATGCCATGCAATCCGCCGACGCCATCATCATCGGTGCTGGCGCGGGCCTCTCCACCTCGGCGGGCTCGGGCACCGAAAATGGAAAGTGTGGAAGCTGTTCGCCATCGGCTTCGGTTGCATCATGGTATATGCGATACGGATGTACTTCCTGATGGACCTCAATGTGCCCATCACGGCCTATCGGTGGGCGTTGGTGTTCCGGGGATGCGCTTACGCGGTGCTCGCGGTGTCGCTGATGTGGTCGCTTCACGAGTCGGTGCATGAGCTGGAGCACTTCTTTATGGCGCTGTTCATCTTCAATGTCATCCACATGTACCTCGCCGGTGCCTCGGGCTACGGACTCTACACCTCGCTGTTCCAGCACTTTATGGCCGACAATATGTCGCGATACGGCTCGTACTTGACGTTGACGGGCGTAGATATGCAGCAGTTCGACATGAACGGGTTCATGAACGGCTACTACCTCCATTCGATGATGTCGGTGACGCTGAAACAGATTTTCGGGCAGATAATATGGGCGGCGGGCTTCATGACGATGGCGTTCCTGCTATTGGACATCCCGCGGGTGCGCACGGGCATTGAAAAGGTGCCCTACTGGCCGGTGTATGGCATCAAGATGTTGGCACGGATGGGGCTGAAAAGTCGATCTACGAATACCTGATTTTGGACTTTGTTACTTTAGAAAAATAAATATCTTTGCCACCAAAACAAGAATTGGTATAAATTCGTCTAACCCTTTGACAATGAAATGACTGCGGGAGAGTTTTGCAATGCGTTTCTGTCTGTGCTCAACGCCATGAGCCCCTATCTGCTGTTGGGATTCCTTATCGCCGGAATCCTGCACGTTTTCGTGCCGAAGCGGTTCTATGCCAAGTATCTGTCGCACGACAACAAGCTTTCTGTGCTGTGGGCGGCATTGCTGGGCATCCCGTTGCCGCTCTGCTCGTGCGGGGTTATCCCCACGGCCGTCGGGCTCAAGAACGAGGGTGCCTCGAAAGGGGCGGTGGCCTCGTTCCTCATCGCCACGCCGCAGACGGGCATCGACTCCATCCTGGCCACCTTCTCGCTGATGGGCTTGGGCTTCGCCATCGTGCGCCCCGTGGCCGCACTGGTCACCGGAATCTGCGGAGGCCTCCTGGTAAACCGTTTCGTGAAGGCCGACGAGGGCGAATATGTTTCCGAGGTGTCCTGTAAAGTGGAAGGCGGCAACCGACTATGGCGCGTGCTCAAGTACGCCTACTTCGATATGATTCAGGACATCGGGCTGCGATTGGTCATCGGGCTGTTGGTGGCCGCCCTCATCAATGTGGCCGTGCCCGACGAGTTCTTCCTCTCCTTCGGGAGCCAGCCGCTGTTGCAGATGCTGGTCATCCTAGTGGTGGCAGTGCCGATGTACATCTGTTCCACCGGCAGCATCCCCGTGGCGGCGGCCCTGATGATGAAAGGTCTCTCGCCCGGCGCCGCCTTGGTGATGCTGATGGCCGGTCCGGCGGTCAACATCGCCTCCATCCTCGTGGTGAA
>JAGBPE010000189.1 GCA_017633495.1 Bacteroidales bacterium
ATTCGATGGCCGACTGCACCATCGCCTCGGGGGTGTTCCCATAGCGACTCACAATTCTATCGCACAACGAACCGTGGTTGATGCCGATGCGCACCGCGGTATCGTGCTGCTTGCAGATTTCGAACAACGGTTTGGCTCTCAGCGCCATACGTTCCACTTGTGCGGCGTATTCACTATCGGAGAGGTCCAGCTGCGAGAAGTTGCGCTTGTCGGTGAAGTTGCCGGGATTCACGCGCACCTTATTCATGAACGTGGCCACCGCTTCCGCCACTTTTGGGTTGAAATGGACATCGGCCACGAGCGGGACATTGCCGTAACCGTCTGATTTCAACTGCTTTTGTATCTCTTTCAACGGTTCCACCTCCTTGAGCGACGGCACCGTGAGGCGCACCATCTGCGCACCCGCGTCAATCATCCGCTTGCACTGCGCCACGGAGGCCTGCACGTCAGCCGTATCGGTGTTGGTCATCGACTGCACCACCACCGGGGCGTCTCCTCCGATAGGGAGATTTCCGATTTGGAATTGTCGTTTGCTGTTCATATTATTATCTATTCATCTTTTCATCTTCTCATCCCAGGGGTGGCGGCGTTCGTTCCTCACGCCTTACCCCTGGCTACCAAGCTCTTGCCCCTAACGGGGCTGCTTAAGGAATATATTTCAAGATATTAGGGTCGCCCGCAACTGCTAACTACTAACTGCTAACTGCTAACTATTTCGGAATCCTTGCGCTTGCAGCGGCACCTGCACGTTGTCGCCGGTGATCAAATTGTAGCCCGCGGCTTCCTCCTTGATATATCCGATAATGGAGACGTTCTCCACCTTTTTGATTTTCTCGAAATCGGCTTGCTTGATGGTGAACATCAGCTCGTAGTCGTCGCCGCCGTTGAGCGCTGCCACGGTATGCACTATATCTAAATCTTTGAGTGTCACAAAGGTTAACTCCGTCATCGGAAGTTTTTCTTCAAATAGAACACACCCTTTGTGCGAGGCCTTGCAGATCTGCATAATGGAGGTGGCGAGGCCGTCGGTGACGTTGGTCATAGAGGTGGGCAGGATCTCTTCGCGGCGCAAGTTTTCGATGATGTCGATGCGAGGTTCGGGCTTCAGCTCGCGGCGAAGTAGGTAGTCCTTGCCGGTGAAATCGGGTTGCGCACCGGGGTTCTTCTCAAACACCTTCTTCTCCCTTTCGAGGAGAAGCAGACCGGTGTAGGCCGCCGCGAAATCGCCTGACACACAGATGAGTTCATTCTCCGCAGCGCCCTTGCGCGTGCAGAGGCGGGCGGGTTCGCACTCCCCTATCGCGGTCATGGAGACGACCAGTTCGCGGGGCGAGGTGGTGAGGTCGAGACCTGCGATGTCGGCGTGTACCGTCTCGCAGCAGGCCGCCACGCCGCTCAGGATTTCGTGTACCATTTTGAGGTCGAAGCGGTCGGAAACGGCAATGTTGACCATCAGCTGCGACGGTGAGGCGTTCATGGCCAGCACGTCCGAAAAGGCGATGGTGGAGAGTTTGTAACCGAGGTGTCGCAACGGGAAATAGGTGAGGTCGAAATGGACGTTCTCCACAAAGACCTTCGACGCGGTAACCATCTGGTTTCCATCGGGTTCCACCACCGTCGCATCGTCGCCCGTGGCCACAATGGTAGAGGCGTTTTCCGTCGGGAAAAACTTCGACAGTTCCGCGATCAGCTCATATTTGCCGGGCATCTTCACCGGCTCTTGGGAAGGGTTTTCAGCCATATTGGAAAATTTGCGGCAAAAATACGATTTTTCAGGCAATAGTGGTCAGGCTATAACACAAACTCCTGTGGGAGGATGACATTTTCAACATCCACAGCATCGGCAAACAGCGGGGCCATCTCCTCGGTGGTGAATCCGGCAATGCCGCAGCCGATTTTGGTCACGAAGAACTTCATTTCGGGATGTGCTTTCGCAAACGCGATAAACTCATCCACGTAGGGCTTGATGACATCCACACCGCCATGCATGGTGGGAATGCCATAGCTTTGTCCTTGCAGTCCCACGCCTTGTCCCCACACCGCCCCAAAGCGGTCGTAGGCCAGTCGCGCCGCCCCGCCGCCATGTGCGCCAGCGAGGTTGCTGCCAAAAACGAAGATTTCGTTGGGTTTCAATTGGGTGATTCTTTCGGGGGTAAATGCTCTGTTGTACATATTAGCAAAAATTTTGTCGGTGCAAAGATATATTAAATATCAATGCGCCTCATTTACGAAGGAGGAATTTGTGTATTTTCGCAGATTCTTATTCTAAGGGAAAAAATTTTATAAAATCCTGAAATGGAGCGAATTAAAACATAAGTAAATTTACATTATTATAATAAATCTATCGTTACGATGAAAAAAGTTTTACTATCTACCAGCACACCGAGTATTATTGCGACACCCCTTTCTATGATGTGACCAACAATCCTTCCGACGGCCGCAGCATCCGGTGTGTCAGAAATCTCCAACAATAAAGAAAATGTTTTTTTTGCCCGCGATTCTGACGGAACCTGTTTAACGGACTTCGGCAGCTTCAGAGGAATCATGAGGAAAAGTTTTTATAAGAAGTCCCCGAAAAGAAAAAAAATGTTAAAGCTAACAAGTAGAGGTACACTGCGAATGATGATGGCCGCACTTTGCTGCCTGGTGTTGTCGTTTGCTGCCTGTACAAGAGAAAACATCGACACCAACGATGCCATCACGGTCAACACAGCCGCCCTTTACGAGGAACTGGGCATCAAGAACGAAATGTCGCAGGCACTGGCCAACGGCACCTGCACCGTCACCGACACCGTGCTGATTTACAACCAAGGCGGTCAGCTGGTGATGAAACTCGGCGCCCAAAGCAGCACCCTGCAGACCCTGACCTTTAAGGCTGAGGGACTGGCCGACGGCACCTACACCCTCGTTCTTTGGCAAGCCGGCAACCCCGGCAATGCGGCTTGGACGCTCTCAGGCGAAGAGCAGCTCTCCACTGCCAACCTCATCGCCCCTGCCACTCCGATGAACTTTGCTTTGTCTGCAGGCTATGCTTCCGCCACCGTCACCGTCAAGAAAGGCGTCATGGGTGCCGAACTCACGCCCAAAGCCATCGGCAGTGTCATTGACGTGCAGACAGAAGAACTCACTATACCGGCTCTCATTTTATACGATATGCAACCTCAGCATTGCGTCGGTGTGCATCTCGACCCCTCCTTTGGCGATAACGGCCGCTGGATCAACGAACTCCAAAACGGAACCATGAGCACCGTGTGCGAAGTTGAGAAGGATGCCCCCAACGGCAAGTTCTTCACCCTGAGCCATGGTGAGAATATGAAATTCCAGATTAGTGCCAAAAAAACTTACAGCGAAGATTCCGTCTGCGTGATAGAGCACAAAAACCTCAGCGCCGGTGATAATTGGATGTTCTACTTCAACTATGCCCGCAAATACTGGCAACCGCCTTTCCTCGGCACTCACGAAGCATTTGTCCCCTGGAAAGCCGACCGTGACGCCGGCTACGTCGCTTGTGAACCTTATCTCAACTGGGGCGCCAATTTCGCCGAAGTGCAACAGCACATCAATGCCAAAAACTGGTGGAATGACGGCAACGAGCAGCTTGAATTCTGGGCAGACCCCTTTAATGGCTGGCACAAATGGTATCACACAGCTCCATACCTCACCGAGCAGTACATCTTTGAAACCCAAAACGGACAGAATCTGCTTTATGTCTTGAGCTACTGTTGGTACAGCAACGTTCCTGCCGATGCCCGCAACAAGATGCTGGAACACCAAGGCTTCCATTCTACAGGTGAGTCGGTAATGTTCGACGTTGAAACCTTCGAACGTTTCCTCTCCGCCGACGGAGCCACCGAGGCGCTGGCCCACAACATTGAAGGACACGGGAATTGCTGGGAGATCGTTTACAGACCTGTGAACAGTCAAAAGAAGAGAAAATAACGATTCACACCGCGAAAACGCCCTGTTTATCGCAATTGTCCGACGGCCTCAAATCATTTGAAACCGTCGGACAAT
>JAGBPE010000190.1 GCA_017633495.1 Bacteroidales bacterium
TCAACAGGAGTTTTTTCATCTTCAGTCGTTACAGTTTGCCTTAATCCTCTTTGACAATCGGATAAAGCTCGACGAACTCTCCTTGGTGGCTCTTGCCGTCATTCAAGAGCTCTGCGAATTTCTGTCCCACGGTGTCGATGTTGTGGAAGCCGGGCAGACTCATATTGCCGTTGAGGTCGGTGGTGGTGGGACCCGGGTGTACGGAGAAGATCTCCACCGGGATGTTGTTCTGCTGGAACTCCATGGCCATCACGCCCATCATCGCGTTCTGCGCGGCCTTGCTCGTGACGTAAGCCAGCGGATGCCAGTAGGGGCTAATCTCTGAAGGCACGGTAACGTTGACGATCCGGCCGCTGTTTTTCGCCATCAGCGGAATCATCAGCTTGGTCAGGGCAAAGGTGCCGACAAAGTTTACGTCGAGAGTTTCGCGGATGTCGGCCAATTCCGTGTGCTGGCTGTCCACGCTCATGTCGCCTGGGATGCCGGCGTTGTTGATCAACAGCGAAAGTTCGGGATATTGCTCGTTCAGCTCGCGGGCGGCCTTTTCAACGCTGGTAAGGTCGGCCAACTCAATATTTACCCAGCCAGGTACTTCAACGCCAAGCGCGGTCAGTTCGCGAATTGCCTTTTCAGCGCGTTCCTGGTTGCGCGCCCCGACAATGATTCTCCAGCCGCTCAGCCCGAGATGCTTTGCGATGCCAAATCCGATGCCTTTGTTGGCACCTGTGATAAATGCTGTTTTTTCTTTCATATTATTTGTTGTTAATGTCGTTTAAAATCGGTTTCGTTTTGCCAAAACTGCTCGAAAATAGTGCGAAGTTGCGGTTCGTCGTCAATCTTTTGGCGCAAAAGTTCCAGCCGTTTGGCGTTGGGCGAATCGGCAAACCACAGTTTAAGGTAGCCGTTGCGACTGTATTTCTCGTGAAGGTGCTGCAACATTCGCTCATAGTGACCCTCTTTGTCTAAATCGGGATAATGCTCCATGCCGAATTGCACGGTGCGACGGATAATCGTCTCCGGATCGATAAAGCGGTCAGCCTCCGCCACGATGCGGCCATACAGCGAGCGCGGGGCGTGGTCTGCCGAGGCACGGTGGTCTTCCGCAGCACAGGCCATCGTTTCAATCTGCTCTGATGAAAACCATTGCAGCAGAGTACGGTCTGCGCGGATAATGCTTCCGGAGACTAAATGGTGCCGCTCTCGCCCTTCGCACAAACCCGTATCGTGGTAAGCGGCAATGACATACGCCATCTCCGCATCAGCGCCCGTCTGCTCGGCCAGTTCCAAACTTTGTCGGATGACCATTTCCGCATGGTCGCGACGATGCGCTGCATCGAAACTGTCGTATCGCGGCAGAATTTCGCACTCAATGTAGGCTCGCAAATCTTGACGTATGGTTTCCACTTGATTGTTCGTTTAGAATGTCACATTTTCTTCCCCACCAGTCGCTGCATCACCACAGCGCACGAGGCATCGCCAGTAACAGACATCACGGTACGGCCCATGTCGATGATGCGGTCGATACCTGCAGCCACGGCTACACACTCCACAGGGATGCCCGCCGAAGCGAACACCATCGCCATCAATGCCAAACTGCCGCCCGGAATGCCCGGTGTGCCGATGGAGGCCACGGTGGAGGCAAAAGCAATAGCCATATACTGGCTCATCGTCAGGTCGATGCCGCAACAGGTGGCCATAAAGACCGAGGCCACACCTAAATAGATGGCGACACCGTCCATGTTGATGGTGGCGCCCAACGACAGCACAAAGCGGCCGATATCCTTGCTAACACCCAGTTTTTCGGTGCATTGCATCGTGTAGGGTAGGGTGGCCACTGATGAGTCGCTGGAGAAGGCGAACAGCATGGCGGGCTGCATCCCCTTGAAGAACTTCAGCGGGTTGATTCTGCCCAAAATTCCTACCGCAGAGGCATAGACCACGCCTGCATGCACGATGAAACAGAAGTAGGCCAAAGCTAACAGCGCCGCGTAAGAGCCCAGCACCGCCGGACCGTTGTCGACCACCACGGGGGTGAGCATACAGAACACACCGATGGGTGCCAATGCCATGATGTACTCTAAAATCTTGCCTACCACGTCGTTGAAACTGAGGGTCACTTTTCGCGCCATCTCGCCCTTCTCGCCCACATGCACCATCGCGATGCCGAAAAACAGGGCGATCACGATAATCTGCATCATCGCCATGGAGCTCACCGGCTCAAGAATGTTATTCGGGAACATGTTGACAATCTGGTCCATCACCGACAGATGCGGCGTTTCGATGGCTTCTGCCGCCGCCTCTGTATTGATGTGGATGACCGGCAGAATGCCCTTCAGCAGACTGGGCACGACCAGTCCTAACGTCACCGCGAAGAGGGTCGTCACCATGAAGTAGAGTAGGGCGCGGAGTCCCAATTTGCCCACTTTGGAAATGTCGTTCATAGACAGAATGCCCGCCATGATGGAGAAGAGTACCAGCGGCACCACGATGAATTTCAGCAAGTTAAGGAAGATGATGCCGATGGGTTTGATATAGGTGTTGACAAAATCGGCTTGATTGCGCAGCAGAATGCCGGCTACAACCGCCAGCAGGAGGGCGATGCCGATTTGTGTGGTCAGAGAGAGCTTCTTCATCTTTTTCAGTCAAAAAAAATGTTAAAAATGCAGCATCTCCTGATAGGTCTCGCCGGTGCAGACCACCAGGTCCGCGCGGGAGCATTTCTCTTCTTGAGGCATTTGCCGGGACATGCGCTGACGGATATCCGCCTCCGTGAGGTGCGGGTTGCGGGATTGTATACGCTTGATACGCAATGCCTCAGAAGCGTCTGCCACGATAATTTTGTCGAAATAGGAGTCCAATCCATACTCAAAAATGATGGCCGATTCCATCATCACCGCGTGGGTGTTTTGTGCTGCCGCCCAACGTTCGAAGTCGCGCATGACAAAAGGATGTACGAAATGGCTTAATCGTTTCAGAAAATCCTCGTTTTCAAATGATTGTGATAATTCGGACATGTTTAGCGTTCCATCTGAGAGCCAAAGTCGCTCTTCAGGGAATACTTTTCTCATCTCTTCCAAAAAAAACGGCTGACGATAAAGCTTTTTCGCTTCATCGTCAGCGTAATACACGGGTATACCCATATCCCGGAAATGGGTGGAAAGATAAGTCTTGCCGGTCCCGATGCCGCCGGTCAGCCCGATTTTAAGCATTTTTAACGCAAATAAAAGGTGAGCACCTCTGGTGAGGAGACTGCCACCAATTCGGGTCCGAAATTGTGCTCGGCCAGAAAATCGCACATCTCCTTGTTGGTGAAGGAGTAGACCGTGACTTTGTTCTTCGGCTTGATGAGTTCGCTGACCGAAACGGTAACCACTTTATCCTTTTCGGTGAATGGTTTCGTCAGGTAGCGAAGCCCTTTCTGATTGAATGTCAGCTGTAAAACAGTGTCAGAAGCGGTCACGGATTTTCGACCTTCAGGCAGATTGTCGCACACCAGCTTATACTCGTAGGTCATCTTGTAGTCTTTAGACAAGGTGATCACGACCCAGCAGGCGATAGAAATCAGCAAGCATACAATGAAAGCCAATGATGGCAGTTTCATTGGTATTTTGGACTTGTTTTCCGTCATGACTTACTCGTTGTTGTCCTCTTTTTTCTCCTCTTGTTTGTCGGCAGGCTTTTGATTCAAAGTAGCCTCGTTGAAGGAGATAGCGGCTTTGTCGACCTCGATGCGCACGTCGTGGGCAATCTCGATGGTGAACGTGTTGTCCTTAATGTCGGTGATTTTACCGTGGATACCGCCAATGGTCACCACTTTATCGCCTCTTTGCAGACTGTTGCGGGCTTCCTCAATCTTTTTCTGTTTCTTCTGTTGCGGACGAATCATGAAGAAGTAGAAAATCAGAATCATCAGCAGGATGAAAATGAGCATGGAGGAACCACCACCAGCCGGAGCAGCTGCAGGAGCTGCGTCTAAAAGGGGTAAAAAGATATTCATCATATTCATAAACTTTTGGTTTTTAATTATTTACTTGAAGTTACATTTGCGGAAATCGTCAGGATTGTCTCTGAAGGATAGGTGTTGGCGCCCACAAGGATTCGCTTCTGCACGTTCCCTTTCTGACCCTTGGAATCGAAAGTCACTGTGATCTCGCCGCTTTCACCCGGACGCACCGGCGCTTTGGGCGGTTGGGAAGTCGTACATCCGCAGGTAGCTTCCGAAGAGTAGATGATCAGGTTTGACTTGCCCGTGTTTTTGAACTTAAAAGCGTAGGTAAGCCGTTCACCCTCAATTACTTCTCCGAAATCGTATGAAGTCTTTTCGAACTCAATCACCGGCATCTTTTCGGCGTCTTTGGCCGACATCCCTTCTGCCGTCTGCGGGATATGCACATCTTTCACGGTGAAATCGCCCTCTTTGGCAGCCTTCCGATGGCAGCCGCCAAACATCAGCCCAATGGCTAACATGAAAAATATTGTCGTTCTTTTCATTATCAAATACCAATTATCAATTATCAATTATCAATTCTGATAAAGTCCTCTTCCCGTCTTCTCAATCTTCCCATTGTCGCGCAAATCCACAATCAGACGGTCCAAAATGCCGTTGATGAAGACTTTGCTCTTATCGGAGCTGTACCATTTGGCTATCTCGATGTATTCGTTCAATGTCACTTTGATGGGCACAGAGGGAAACTCCAACAGTTCGCACAGCGCCATCTCCATCAGCAGCATGTCCATGTTGATGACGCGCTCAAGCTCCCAGTTCTGCAGCTTCGATTCAATCATTTGCTGGTATTCCGAAGCGTGCTCAAGCGTCTTGCGGAAGAGTTGGCGACAGAACTGCTCGTCCTCTTCGCTCTTGAACAGCGAATCGATTTTGCATTCTTCGCCTTTGGGCTCTTTGAACTCCTTGACATTCTGATAGAACATCATCATCGCCTCGTTGTAATCATCAATCCAATGTGTGTTTTTCTCTCCCAAATACCAGTGTAACAGGTCGTTATTGGAAAACACCTTCTCGATAATAGCCAACACTAACTTTTTGTCCTCGGCGTAGTTCTGCTCGCGGGTGGACATATAGACTTCGTATTCCGGAAGCTGCTCGATTTCACGGAACAACTTGGCAATCAGGTCGGTGTCGTCTTCCCAAAGAATGTGGTACTTGGGCCAAAGCTGGGTGAGAGTCTTGTTGGTCTCCATCTGCTTGATAACCTTGTTTTCCACAAATTTGGTGTTCGGATTCAAATCTTCATCCGTCGGATTGTATTTTTCCTTCAGACTGTCCAGCTTTTTCATCCGATAGAAGGCGATTTCCGGCAGCAATGCGAACAGCCAGAGGAACAGTTCGTAACAGCCGCGTACCGACTTCACCAAATTCTCTTCGTAAGCGCGTACTTCGGCTTTCGGGTTGGCGTTGTAAGCATACAACGCTTGCATCGTCTTGATTCGCAAATAGTGCCGACTAACCATAACAAATGATTGATATTGAAAAACTTACAAAATTACTTCAATGTGAAATAGGTCTCGCCTAGGAACTGGTCGTCGGTGTAGAGCTGCACGCTGTATTGACCCTTGATGGCCTTGTCGTCGGACATCAGATCCCAGTTCATGGTGATGTTTTCAGCTTTGCCCTTGTAGTTAACCACGGTCTTGCAGGAGTACTGCAGACGCTGTCCGTTGTGGACGAACGAATAGGTGTCGCCGCTGCCCATCGTAAGCACTTTGCCGGTTTCGGGGATGGCGATACGGGCGTAAACGTTCACGGGACCGGGCTCGATCAAAGAGTTTTCACCCAACATCAGCGTAGTTTTGATGCGTTTCACCTTGTTGGCCTTTTCAGTCGGTTCTTCGGTGCCTTTGTTGCGCACCAAATAACCGGCACTCTTGATGTTGTAAGCCTTGAAAGTGGCCGCATTGCTGATTTTCTGCGACAGATTCTCGTTGGCTTGTTGCATGTTACGGGTCACCTCGCGTTCCTGTTCCAGTGAGGCGCGCACCTGCTGGTTCTCCTCTTTCAGAGCTTGATTCTCTTGATAGAGCTTGTCCATCTCCTGGACATACTCTTGGGAAATGTTCTGCAAACGAGCCAGTTGCTTCTTGATTTTTCTATAGTCGGCCTGCGAGTTGATCAACTGTTCAATTTCAGCAGCGTTAGCCATGATGATGCTGTCTTTCTCGCTCAGCTGTTCAGACAATTCGCCGTATTGCTCTTTAATGCGTTCGTGTTCCGCCAAAAGAGCGTCCAACTCATTCTGCAATTCCATGTTTTTCTCCTCAACCTCCGTGTACACTTTGTTGATGGTTGGTTTGGCAAAACGGGCAAAATAGATGGTGGTGCAAAGGAAAATTCCGGCCAAAGCACCCAGAATAATCACCCATTTCTTCAAAGGGTTCTCTTGGTTTGATTGAGATTGCCCTGCGTAATTCATTGAACTCGTGGTTTCCATATTTCTCTTTGTTTATTTTATGAACGGCATTAACGTAACTTTCTTAAAAAAATTTTACTAACGTGCTATTTTGTTTCCAAATATTTTCTCAGCTCCTTCGGCAAGTAGAACGTGTTGTTCTTTATCATGTAAACTATTACGGAGTTGAGCTCGATTTTTTGCTTGTTCACCGTGACATAATTGTCGTAGCTGTTGGCTACCAACACGTTTTTCTTGTTTTTGACGGTCAAACGGTAGTTGTATTTGTCCAAACTGTCGATTTGCACTTGAAACCCGTCGAAAACTTGCTGATGAGGGGCGTATATGTCGGCTGTCAGCTGCTCCAATTGGCCAGTCAAACCCATCTGACGACACAAGTAGTTGTGGACGTCGATATTGGTGGGAACGCCAGTAAGTCTGTCATTGTTAGGATGATAGACTGCCAAGAAGACATTTTCTCCCGTATGTCCGAAGGTGGTGAAACCGAAGTAGGTACGGTTGTACAACACCTGACTGAGCATCTTGCACATCGAAAGGTTGTTTTTGCGCTCCTCTTTGGGCAGTGACGACTTGTTGTAGTCGTGAGCAGTGGAGAGGTAGGTAATTTCAGCGGGTTGCGGGGTAAAGCCGAAGTAGGTCTCGAAGAGTTGCGGCCACTCGGTGGTATCCGCAGCTTTGAGCTTTTCGCCCATGGTCCAGTTGGAGAGTTGGTAATTGTCAATAGGGCTCATGAGTTGTTGCAGCGACAGTTTGTCATAGCCGTCGCGGCTGGCTTTGGGGTTGCCGAGGGTCACCGCGCCAGTACCATGGTCTGGCAGAATCACGATCACGGTTTCGCCGTTTTTCTTTGCGAAATCGAGAGCCACACCGCAAGCCTTGTCAAATTCGATGAGCTCGATGATGGCGTTTTTGGCGTCATTGTCGTGTGCAGCCCAATCCACCTTGCTGCCTTCCACCATCAGGAAGAAGCCGTCTTGGTCTTTGGAGAGCAAGTCGATGGCCTTTTGCGTCATTTCCGCCAATGAAGGCGTTTTCTGCTTGTCGGCTTCGAGCCAGTAAGGCATAGAGGTTTCGCCGAAGAGCGCCCAAACGGGTGCTTTGGTGCAATTTCTAAATCCTTGAATATCATCAAGGTAGACATTGTAGCCAGTCTCTTTTAAATCGTTTTGAAGGTTCTCGTTGAGGTATTTGACACCGCCGCCCATCACCACATCGAGGTGATTGTGAGCCATTTGCGGGGCAATCATGCCATATTTGCCGCGACTGTAGGTGTGTGCGGAACAGTCAGCGGGAGTTGCGTGCGGAAACTCGCAGGTGAAGACGAGTCCGGTGGATTTGTGTTGCAGGATTTTGGCGGCTTCGAGCACGGTGGCCAGGGGCTGGTAGGCGCGGGTGGGGTCCACAGGCACGAGGTCGTGGTCAGTAGCCACAGGATAGGTGGAAACGAACGCCGTCTGGGAGGGCTGACCGGAGACGTAACAGGAGGTCGTCGGAGCCGAGTCGCCAATAGGTGCGTCAGATGAGTGCGTGCGTACGAGACCGCACACGTAAGGATCAATATTCAAAGTAGTATTGTTGGGATCCAGATAGGTTTGGTACCAGCGGGCGGCGGAGAGCAGACTCGTGGAGGTGCCGTCTGGAATCATGAGAATCACGTTTTTGATGGGTTTGGGTTGCGCCATTGCGCATAACATCGTGATACTCAATAAACTGTAAAGAACGAAACGTTTCATTTCACCTATTTTTTAAAACGCGCAAAGATACATTATTTTTCAATCCAATCCACAATGATACAGCAACATCATTATGAATATGCATTATGAATTGTGAATTGAATCTATTCGGTCAACTTTGTTGCGGCCATGTAAGGCGAAATCTGTTTCGACTGTATCTTCGGAAGCATTTCGTCAATGCGTGCCTGCGTGGTTTCGTTGTTGTAGAAACGATTATGCAAGGTGTACTCTATCCAATGATAGAAGATGTTGATTAACTGCTCGTTACGGGTTCTTTCGAAGCTGCCGTTGCCCTTTGTGAGCGTGACGAAATCTTGGATAATCTGCCATACTTTGTCCAATGCGAAGTTCTCCAACGCGGAACAGACCTCCACTGGCACATCCCAGCCATTGTCGCTCTTAGGGAAGAGTTTCAATGCGGCGCGATATTGAGAAGCTGCCGATTTTGCCTTCAGGAAATTGTCGCCATCAGCTTTGTTAATTACCAGCGCATCAGCCATTTCCATGATGCCGCGCTTGATACCTTGCAGCTCATCGCCGGCACCAGCCAACATCAGCAGAAGGAAGAAATCGACCATGGACTTCACCACAGTTTCGGACTGTCCCACACCAACGGTCTCCACGATGATGGTGTCGAAGCCTGCGGCCTCGCACAGGATGATGGATTCGCGAGTTTTGCGGGCTACGCCACCCAGTGCGGAACCAGAGGGCGAAGGGCGGATGAAAGCGTTCGGATCGGTGGAGAGCGTCTCCATGCGGGTTTTGTCGCCCAAGATACTGCCTTTGGTGCGCTCGCTCGACGGGTCGATGGCCAACACTGCCAACTTGTGGCCTTGCGCAGTCAGCATCCCTCCGAACGATTCGATGAAGGTGCTCTTGCCCACGCCCGGCACGCCCGTGATGCCCACGCGTAGCGAGTTGCCCGAATGCGGCAGACAACGTTCGATGATCTCCTGCGCCATCGCAATGTGGGTCGGATTTTCGCTCTCGATCATGGTAATGGCACGGCTGAGAATAGTGCGGTTACCCTCTAAAATCCCCTTAACGTAATCATCCACTGTGAGTTCCGATTTCTTGTGTCGCTTGAAATTCGGGTTCACCTGCATGGGCTGTTCCACGCCCGCGCGCTCGGTCAATGCTGATTCGTAATAGGGATTTGCCATGATTATTGCTGATTAAAGTTGAATTTTACAGCGTCTTTCATCTCCTCGAAGTAGTGGAAAGTCATGCCTTCGATGAAATTTTCCTTGATATCGTCAATGTCCTTCTTGTTTTCTTTGGACATCACAATGTCGAAAATGCCGCAGCGTTTAGCCGCCAAAATCTTCTCTTTGATGCCGCCCACGGGAAGCAATTTTCCACGCAGAGTAATCTCACCCGTCATGGCAACTTTCTCACGCACAGGCTTTTTTGTGAATGCAGAAACCAATGCTGTGAGGATGGTAATACCCGCTGAAGGTCCGTCTTTCGGGGTCGCGCCTTCGGGTACGTGGATGTGTACCTTTTTGTTGGTGAAATCCTCGGGATTGACACCGTACTCTTCGGCATGCGCCTTCAGGAATTCGTATGCAATGGTGGCAGACTCCTTCATCACGTCGCCAAGGTTGCCAGTGAGGGTCATCTCGCCCTTGCCTGTGCTGGTGAGCGCCTCCACAAAGAGGATTTCGCCGCCCACGGCCGTCCAAGCCAAACCGGTGGCCACGCCATAGACGTCCTTGTCTAAAGCCTTCTCCATCTTGAAGATAGGAGAACCCAGAATCTCTTTCAGGTCTTCGGGTTTCACGTCGGGCTGCATACTGCCGTCTTGCACCAGCTGCGCCGCGCGTTTGCGGATGATCTTCGCGATGGTGCGTTCCAGACCACGCACGCCCGACTCGCGGGTGTAGTCGCTGATGACCGCCTTCACAGTCTCCTCAGGAATAGTAAGTTGCTCGGTGTCCAAACCGTTGTCTTTCAGTTGTTTCGGAATAAGGTGTTTTGTCGCAATGGCTAACTTTTCCTCTGCCAGATAACCTGGAATGTCGATGATTTCCATACGGTCGAGCAGGGCCGGGTGGATGCTGTTGAGGTTGTTGGCGGTGGCGATGAAGAGCACTTTCGACAGATCGAACGGTGTTTCGAGATAATTGTCGTTGAAGGAGCTGTTCTGTTCGGGGTCCATCACTTCCAAAAGTGCCGCTGAGGGGTCGCCATTGACGGTCATACCAGACACTTTGTCAATCTCATCGAGCACGAACACAGGGTTGGCGTATCCGACTTTGCGCATGTTTTGGATGATGCGACCGGGCATGGCGCCGATGTAGGTTTTGCGGTGACCGCGGATTTCTGACTCGTCGTGCACGCCACCGAGGGAAATGCGGACGTATTTGCGCCCGATAGCCTCCGCGATGGAGCGACCAAGGGAAGTTTTACCGACACCCGGAGGGCCTGCCAAGCAGAGAATCGGGGATTTCATGTCGCCCTTCAGCTTCAGCACAGCCAAATATTCGAGGATGCGCTCCTTCACCTTCTCCAACCCGTAGTGGTCTTTGTCGAGAATTTCACGTGTCTTCTTCAAGTCGAAATTATCCTCGCTGTATTCGTTCCACGGAAGGTCGAGCAGCAACTCTAAGTAGTTGAGCTGCACAGAGTAATCCGGAGACATGTAGTTGGTGCGCTGCAGTTTCTTGAACTCCTTTTCGAAGAGGTCAGCGGTCTCCTGGTTCCACTTTTTCTTGGCGGCGCGCTCTCGCAACTCGTCAAAATCTTTTTCGGTGGAAGGTCCGCCCAGCTCCTCCTGGATGGTCTTCATCTGCTGGTTCAGAATGTATTCGCGCTGCTGCTTCTCCAGCTCCTGGCTCGATTTGGTGTGAATCTGGTGTTTGATTTCCACCACTTGCAGCTCGTGCGTAAGGAGTGCGAGCACCTTGTCGGCGCGAATCATAATATCCTGAGTTTCAAGAATCTCCTGTTTCTGTTCCACAGCAATGGAGAGGTTGGAGACAATGAAATTGAGCAGGAAAGTATTGCTTTCGATATTATTGACAGCAGTGATCGCGTCGCGGGGCGTTCCCGGCGTGAGTTGCAGGATGTTGCCCATCGTTTCGCGAATCATGATCATCTTGGCTTTAAACTCCTCGGTGTCAGTGATTTCGGAATCCAAATCATTGGTCTTGAACGGGTGAACAGAGCATCTGTAATAGGGACGGGAGTGGATAACGCGACCGATTTCGAACGGCTTTACGCCCTGCACCACCATCATGATGTTGCCGTCGGGGATGTTGAGGGTCTTGAGGATGCGCGCGATGGTGCCCACCCGGTACATGTCCTTGATGGTAGGGTCTTCCACGTTGTTGTCGCGCTGTGCCACCACGCCGATAGGAGCGTCGGAGTTGGCGCAATCGCGGGCCAGCTTCAGCGACTTCTCCCGACCGATGGTGATGGGGATGACCATACCGGGAAAGAGGACCGTGTTCCGCAGCGGAAGCAACGGGACCTCATCGGGCAATGGTTCTTCGCTCAACTTGATCTCATCGTCCACGGACAGAATGGGAATGACATTCGACTCGCCACTCATAAAACCGCCTGCTGCAAGGATATCTTTAATCATTTCAAGAAATTACAATTCAAGAAGTTGTTATAAAAAAAACTGACCTTTTTCGGGCTACAAAAAAGGTCAGCAAAAGTACAAAATATATGGATTATTTCGATTTGCCAGCTTCAAAATGGCGGGCATATTTGTTGCGGAATTTATCCACACGACCAGCGGTGTCAACCAACTTCATCTTACCGGTGAAGAAGGGGTGAGAGGTGCTGGAAATTTCTAATTTTACGAGCGGATATTCATTTCCGTCTTCCCATACAATCGTATCTTTCGTGTTGACCGTTGACTTGGTAAGGAAGGCATAATCGTTGGACATGTCCTTGAAAACCACGGTTCTATACTCCTTAGGATGGATGTCTTTTTTCATATTATTTGATATTTTTTTAGTCGTTAAAATTGGACGGCAAAAATACACTTTTTTTGATATCAACAAGTGCCGTTTGAAAATTTTTTTTCAAGAAGATAAACAGAAGAGTCTGACGTCGCTTTTTTCGCATTCAAATGTGTTCGTATAAACATTATTTTTGTATTTTTGCGACCTGATTTTTCGAATTATGAAATATAAGCGCATACTACTGAAATTAAGCGGCGAGTCACTGACAGGTGACGACGGTTATGGTGTAAGTTACGATCACATCATGCACTACGCGACAGAAATCAAGTCGGCGGTGGATGCTGGCGTGCAGGTGGCAGTGGTCATCGGCGGCGGTAATATCTTCCGCGGCGTGCAAGGTGCATCTGCCGGTTTTGAGCGTCGTCAAGGCGACCAAATGGGTATGTTGGCCACCATCATCAACGCATTGGCCGTGCAAGGCGTGCTGGAGGAGATGGGCGTGAAATCCAGAGTGCTGTCGGCCTGTCATATTGAGGGCGTATGCGAAAAGACCTCTTGGCGCAAAGCCATCGAATCGCTGGAAGCGGGCTATGTGACCTTCATCGGTGGCGGTACGGGCAACCCCTTCTTCACCACCGACACAGGTGCCGCCCTTCGCGCACTCGAGATCAAAGCCGATCTGCTCATCAAGGGTACCCGTGTGGACGGTGTCTATACTGCCGACCCTGAAAAAGACCCCAACGCAGTGAAATTCACGGAAATCTCCTTGGCTGAGGCTTACCAGAAAAACCTTAAAATCATGGATATGACCGCGTTTGCGCTTTGTCAGGACAATAAAATGCCCATTTATGTCTATGATGCCAACACCAAAGGAAATCTGCTGAAGGTGCTCAATGGCGAACCTATCGGAACCCTCTTATTTTAAACAATATGGAAGAAAACAATCTAAACACTCCGGAAATTTCCCCTGAAGAGGAACGCAAACTGGAAAAAATGGCGGCCAGAAGGACCTCCTTCAAAATCCACTTCGCCATTTTCCTGATTGCCAACCTTTTCCTGTGGGTGGTCTGGTACTTTTTGTTCAAAGGCAAGGAGGATACTACTTTCCTGAAAGCCATCCTCTTTGTGTTCATTGTATGGCTGCTGGGCGTGGTCCTTCATTATATGATTGTCTATAAGTGGACCAAATCTTACAAGGAAAAGGAGCTCTCCTCTTTGAGGAAAAGACACATGGAGCATGTCCGCGAGATTGAGAATCTGAAGGCAGAAATGCTCAAACAAGCCGATATGGATGCTGAATCTGAGCAAGAAGCGGAAGAAAACGAACCCCGAAATAGTAGAATTATTGATTAAAAACGCAAAATAAGAAGTATGGATACACAAACTTGCTTGAAACAAGCGAAAGATAGCATGAACGCCACCGTGGCGCATTTCGACAAAGAGCTGCAGAAAGTGCGCGCTGGCAAAGCCTCCCCGCAAATGCTCGACGGCATCAAGGTGGATTATTATGGTAACCCGACCCCCATCGATCAGGTGGCCAACGTGAACACCCCCGATGCTCACCAAATCGTGATTCAACCGTGGGAGCGCAACATGCTGCCCGTGATCGAGAAAGCCATTTTGGCTGCCAACATCGGTGTGACCCCGCAAAATAACGGCGAATTCATCCGCCTGGTGATTCCCGCTCCGACCGAAGAGCGTCGTAAAGAGCTGGTGAAGAAAGCTAAACAGGATGCCGAGCAGACGAAAGTCGCTATCCGCAACATCCGCCGCACTGCCAACGACGATGCCAAGAAGTTGAAAGACGAAGGCGTGGAAGAGGATGCCATCAAGAAATTGGAAACCGACATCCAGAAGGCTACCGACGAGGCTATCAGCAAGGTCGATAAGATCATGGAAGCCAAGGAAAAAGAGATTATGACAGTTTAATTATCACCAATAAATTTAAAATTATGAATATTCCTGAAAATTTGAAGTATTCCCAGGACCACGAATGGTTAAAAGTGGATGGAGAATTTGCATTTGTGGGCATTTCTGCTCATGCAGCTAACGAATTAGGCGACATCGTTTTCCTCGATATTCCTTCTGTGGGTGAGACTTTGGACAAAGACGAAGTTTTCGGTTCTATCGAGGCTGTGAAGACTGTTGCTGATCTGTTGTTGCCCGTTGCTGGCGAAATCGTAGAGTTCAATGCAGCTCTCGAAGGCGAGCCTGCACTCGTGAACAGCGATCCTTACGGCGAAGGCTGGATCGTGAAGATCAAAATGACCGATCCCGCTCAGGTGAACGACCTGATGGATGCTGCCGCTTACACCGCTATGCTCGGTTAATCCCTATTGTAGAGACGCGATTAATCGCGTCTCTACCCAAACAAAGACCGCGACCAATTGGCCGCGGTTTTTTATTTGGATTAGGAGTACTTCCTTCTTAACAAATCGCAGAACGACAGGTAAGCGTCGGTTTTGGTGTCCCAGAAGAACTTCTGTTTCAGCTGCTCGAGGCAGTCGAAAGCGTCTTCCAGATTCTGGCATTCGTTCAGCAGGCGGATGGATGCACTGAAATCCTCACCGCGATTGTGGAACAACTCCTTGATATAGATAAACTTGTCGTTGATGGAGATCGCTTTGGTCAAGTCGCCCACCTTGGCATGTTGGTATTGACTGCTGATGGAGTGGTCCTCTCGCTTTTCATTGAAGAGGTCATTCAGAGAGCGCTGCGGCTTCGGATCGAGTTTCACTTCCGGTTTCGGTTGTTCCGGTTTCGGTTGTTCAACCTTGGGCTTTTCGACTTTGGGTTGTTCCGGTTTCGGCTGTTTCGGCGGGATGAACTGCAGGATGTCGTCCTCGGCATGATTCACTTCCGGTTCCTCAGTTGAGACATTAATTTCGAAATCGGGTTCAATGAAGAGTTCTTTCGCGTCGTCTTGCATCTTTTCTGGCTCACTTTCCGGCTTGGGCTCCTCTTTCGTCTCAATCTTATCGAAGATGTCGGTTTCGGGTAAGACCTCTTCGGGCTTTTCAACCACGGCTTTCGGTGCTTCTGCAGGTGTCTCCTGCGCCCCGTTGATCTCCTCGGCCAGCTCTTTCAACTCCTTTTCCACCACTGCATAGCTTTCGTGCTCGGTGTCGAAAAAGAGATCGACATCCTCTTCCATCGTTTTGGCGGGCGTATATTCCCGTTTGGGAATCATTTCCGGCTCGGGTTTGGGCATCGCAGCTTGTGGAGCGTTGTATTCCTCAGCCTCCATAGCGGCGATTTTGACATACAGCTTTCTCAGTTTTTCCAACAGAATCTCCTTCTCGATGAGGGCTAATTTTGTTTCTTTTGAACTGTCAGATAGCCAGTTGTCCATCAATTCCGACATTTTTTGATATGCGTCGTTCATTTTTTTATGGTTTTGGTATCAGGTTAATGATTTTTATTATAATTTTGCACTCGAAAAAAGCGCACAAAAATACGAAAATTATACATATTAGGGAACGATGTTTTTAGAAAATAAAGCGAGTAGAAATCATAAAAAAGGTTGGATTGAGGTGATATGCGGATCCATGTTTTCCGGAAAAACGGAGGAATTGCTGCGTCGTATTCGCCGTGCGGAGTTCGCCAATCAGAAAATCGAGCTCTTCAAGCCGGCCATCGATGTCCGTTATGATGAAACGGAAGTGGTGTCGCATAACGAAAACTCGCGCATCTCCACCCCGGTCAACAACTCTTCGGAAATCCTGCTGTACGTCAATATGAGTGACGTGCAGGTGGTGGCCATCGATGAAGTCCAGTTCTTCGATGACGGAGTTGTGGATGTCTGCAACCAATTGGCCAACGCCGGCATCCGCGTGATTGTCAGCGGATTGGATATGGACTACAAGGGAGAGCCTTTCGGCCCGATGCCCAAACTCATGGCGGTGGCCGAATACGTCAGCAAGCAGCACGCCATTTGCACGCGCTGCGGCGACCTCGCACAATATTCCCACCGCATTGTGGCGAACGA
>JAGBPE010000191.1 GCA_017633495.1 Bacteroidales bacterium
CAATGGCCTGAACGAGTTGGCAAAGATTTTAACAGCAGACAATACCGAACTCTATGAAAAACTAGTCAAGGACATGGGTGAAACCGGTACAAAGTTCCAGAACTGGTGGGACAGGATGGCCGCAAAATACCAGTGGGAAGGTGCTGAAAACGGCCATTGGGAAATCAATTTTGAGACTTGTGAAATCTTTTTAGTTACGGATTAGTATGACAATACCATTATTATTCATTGGCACAACGGAACTCTTGCTTATCGGCGGTTTAGCATTGTTGCTCTTTGGCGGCAAAAAACTTCCCGAAATGATGAAGGGTCTGGGGCAAGGCGTGCAAAGTTTCAAGAAAGGGATGAGTGAGCCTATTCCGGAAGATGCTGAAGAAAAAGACGAGGCGCATGTCGAAGAAGAAGGATCCGAAGGCGGAAGAGAATCAGCCGGAAGCGACGACAACGGACAACGCGGCGAGTAACGGCGAACTGCTGACCTTCGGTGGTCATCTCGAAGTCCTGCGCCAAATGCTCTTCCGCATTCTGGCTGTGGCGGGTGTTATTGCCGTTGTGGTATTCTGCTTCAAGGATTACACATGGCAAATACTTATGGCACCCAGCCAGTGGGATTTTTGCACCTATCGCTGGATAGAACGAATGATCCAAGCGATGGGCTTCGATTTTCATTTTCAGCCTTTTGAGGTGGAGATGATTGCGACAGACCTCTCCAGTCAGTTTATGAAGCATATCACAACAGCCTGCTACTTAGGGCTGTTGGGTGCTTCGCCATACATATTGTTTGAGCTTTTTCGTTTCATATCGCCTGCCTTGTACGAAAACGAACGGAAATATTCTGTGCAGGTGGCTATTATCATCTACCTGCTGTTCATTGTGGGCGTTTTGATGAGCTATTTTGTGCTCTTCCCAATATCCTTCCGATTTTTGGGAACTTATAGCGTATCTGCGAAAGTGGTGAGCAACATCACATTGGATTCCTACATCAACACATTTGTCTCTTTGACCTTGGTCATGGGGTTGGTGTTCCAGCTGCCGGTCGTTGCATTTTTCCTCGGTAAACTGGGTGTCATTAATGCAGAGATGCTTTCCAAATACCGCAAACATGCGTTTATCGTCATCATGCTGGCGGCAGCGGTCATCACACCGCCCGACCTGATGACTCTCATCCTTGTTACCATCCCGCTGTACCTGCTTTTTGAGGTTAGCATTCGAGTGGTGCGGAGAGTGAAATGAAGGGGTGCATACAAGGCGCATCCGCACTGCTAACTACTAACTGCTAACCGCATACTATCACTACATCACACCCTCCATCTCGCCGACAATCAGATTGTCCAGCTCGCTGAGCTTCCTGTAATCCGCGCTCTTGCGGATTCGGCCGGCTTTGAAGAGCAAGCCCAGCTTGCGGTAGGCTTTCTTCAGGTCGGCGGCGATGACGCCGGTGATGGCTGACAATATTATATATAGTAGGCCCATCCAAAAGTGGTGGCATATCAGACTGGCCACGACCAGGAGGATGATGTACCAAATTGGGAAGGTGAACGCGGTGCCGATGGAGTACTGGAAGGTGGAGTGCATCATCGGGTCTTTGATCTTGTGGGCGAAATGCTTTGCGAGCCAAGAGGGTAGTAGGTTGTTGAGGTAGCCGAAGAGGAAGATCGGCAACAACAGGATCGAGCAGAGGAGGTGAACCACCATCTTGAAACCGGATACTTTGCGGTTGACTGCCCAGGAGTTCAGACCGGTCTGCTTGAGCAGTTCCAAATATTGACGCATGTTGTCCATCAGGGCGGAGAAGCGTTCGGGCTGCTCATCGCGCAGTTTGCGCACGGCGGCGATGGTCTCCATGTCGGCCTTCTTTTGGTTGGAGAGCACCTTGGCGTCAACACCTTTGTGTTCCAAAACCGGCTCGCGCATGATGCGTGTGAGCTCATCGATCTCCTTGTAGTATTCGGGAATGTCGATGTCGGGGGTCATCTCCTTCACCCGCGCCCGCGATTTTGCGTTAAGAGCGAGGTAGGCGGGGTTGGGCGTCTCCTTGTACATATCAAAGAACTCCTCGAAGGTGAAGGGCTTGCCGCAGGTAACGGTCAAGTCTTCGCGCGCTTCGAAATAGTTGGAGTAGTGGATGTTGAGCGGCAGAATCTGCAGATTCAGCTTGTAGTCGTTGGTCTCCTCGGCGGTGAAGGCGATGCGGCTGAACCCCTTCTTGAAGGTGCTCATGTAGTGCCCTTGCTGATGTCCTGCTTCGGGGAAGATGACCAAGGAACGACCTTTTTGGAGAATTTCCGCCGCCTGATTGAAGATGGCCAGGTCTTTCTCGATGTCGCTGCGTCCGCCGTCACGGGTGCGGAAGACGGGCAGGATTTTCAGGAACCGCAGCGCTTTGGCCACCGCGTCCTTCTTGAAGATGTCGCCACGCGCGATGAAGACGGGCTGACGACGGTCTTGTCTGTACAGCGTGTGCAGAATCGCCATGGCATCCATCATGCCGTTCTGGTGGTTGGCGATGACCAGCGTCGGGGTGCCCTTCGCTGGGATGTTCTCGGGGTTGTCGACCCGGAATTTGCGGTAATAGACGATATTGTGCGCCATTCTCAGATACGCCATCAACAGGTCGTATTTCCAGGAGGGTTGGTCGATGTTTTCGAAAGATATCATTTTGGTTTAAGGTTTAAGGTTTAGGGGACCCCACACTGCGGCTTCGCCTTGTGTGGGGTTATTAGCACTTTGTGCGTCTTGTCTCTTCGAGCTTTTGCCTTGACCCCACACTGCGCTCCTTCGTCGCTTATGTGGGGTTAATTGCGCTTCGCGCGTCTTGTCCCTTCGGGACTGCTCAAGGAATGTTATTCAATTACATCAATTTCGTCCACGATGTTTTTGGCGCCGGCGAATTTGTCGACGATGAAGAGGAAGTAGCGGGCGTCGAGGCTGATGTTGCGGCAACGATCCACATCGTACCAGATGTCGCTCATGGTGCCTTCCCACACGCGGTCGAAGTTGGTGCCGATGAGCTGACCGTAACCGTTGATGACCGGACTGCCGGAGTTGCCGCCCGTGGTGTGGTTGCTGGCGATGAAGGCCACCGGCAATTTGCCATTCTTATCGGCATAGCGACCGTAATCCTTCTTCTGCCACAGCTCTTTCAGCTTCGGATGCACCTGATAGTCATACACATCGGGATCTTCTTTCTCCATGATGCCGTCCAAAGTGGTGTAATAGACATAGTCGGCGCCGTCGGCGGGTTGGAAGCCTTTCACCTGACCGTAGGTGACACGCATTGTGAGGTTGGCATCCGGATAGAACGCTTTGTCTTTATCCTTCTCCATCAACGCCTTGACGTAGGTGCGGTAGTACTGGTCAAGCTCAGCTGTTTCCGCACGGTAAGCGAGCACCGCAGTGCGATATTTGTCGAACAGTGCGGAATAGAGCATAATCATTTCATTATTAGCAGTTTTCGTAATCTGCTTCGGAGTGGCTTTGGAGATGAAGTCTTGATATTTTGCGGCATCTTGGAAATAAGGAGCCTTCTTCGCGCTGTTATCCCACAATGCCGTCATCATCTGACGCACAACAGGTTCGCTTTGGATGTATTTTTGCAAAGCGGCGGGAATGTTCTCTTTCTTCTCGTGGGTGAAGTAGTAGGTCATCAGTTCCACAAAACACTCTTTGTCGATCACATCAAAGTATTCGGCACGGAAACTCTTGTCGGCATCCATCATCTTGGCGCGGGTAGCGTCGGTGATGTTCTCTTCGCCGTAAAGTTTGCTCATGTAGGGATAGACGACCTCTTCCATCAGTTCCACGCCGAAAAGGTACTCATTAATATATGTAACCACTTGCAGGTTGTTATTGTAGCTTTCATAGACCTTCTTCATGTCTTGCAGCAGTGTGCCATATTCCGTTTTGCGTTTCGGATCGGCATTCACCCATTTCTGGAATTCGGATTCTTGAGCTTGTTTCTTGCCGATGACGTCGCACTCGCGGATGCCCTTGCTCTCGCCTTGCCACTTTTTCCAGCCGTTGGAGATGCCGTTGGCCTTGGCGGAGTACATCAGACGGATGCGCGGGTCGAGGTTCATCTGCTTTTTCATCGCGTCGAGGCGGATGGTACGTGCCTGTATCGCGATGGGATTCTGGATATTCGCCACTGCGTTCACGCCGTCAGAGATGAGGAACTGCTTCGTAGTGCCGGGATAACCGAACACCAACGTAAAGTCGTTCTCCTGCACGCCCTTGATGGAGACTGGGA
>JAGBPE010000026.1 GCA_017633495.1 Bacteroidales bacterium
ATTTCGCAGCAAAAATACGACAAGTTTTCAAAACAAACAAGCATTGTAAAAATATTTTTCGTTACTGAAAATCAACATATTGCATTTTTAACAGTAAAGTATTTGCAAATATTAGTTAATAACAAACAGCGGTTTTCGCAAGAAAACAAAAAAAAGAGACGGTACACACACCATCTCTACATGTTCCGCAAAAACTGCTAACTACTAACTACTAACTACTAACTACTAATCCCCTCCGTGGCGGCGCAAGAAAGCGTGAACAATCTCCCAGCAGCTGTCAAACTTCAACGCGTCGAGGTAATACATGCTGAGATATCGGAAATAGAAGGCGTGGCCCTCTTTCTCCAACAGGTGGCTCTCAAAGGAGGTGGTGCCCAAAGCCTTCAGCCGTTCGGCAATCACCTTCGAGCCGTATACGTATGGCAATCCCGGCACCGAAAAAGCATAACCCGAATCCACCGGCAGGATGTTGTCTTTCTCGCCATGGATAAGGCACACGGGCGTCACCTCATCGGCATCAATATAATCGGGTTTGAAAATGCTGCCCCAAAAGAGCACCGCACCCGCCACCTCGAAGGTGTGTTTCTGCATCTCGGTGGTACCGGCTGAGTGCATCGGAAGGAGCGCTGGTTCCGCGAAGGTCTCCGCCGGGCGCTCATCCTCGTCCATATAGAGCGCGTGAATGATGGCCACCGCGCCCGCCGACTGCCCCAAAAGGAAAATGCGAGTGGTGTCGATGCCGTATTTCTCGTAGTTGGCCTTGAAAAAACGCACCGCCGCGCTCACATCCTGCGCCGCCATATAGCCAGTGCGCACCAGCGATTTGTAGGAGAAATCCGTGGCCGACATCAGCCGGTAATCGATGGAGGCGGCTGCATAGCCATTTTCCGCAAAACGGTTGCACCAAGCCACCATATCTTCCCAGGCGCGCGTGCCCAACACAAAACCGCCGCCGAACAGCGTAATGACCAACGGCCGCAACGTGTCGCACGGATTGTCGGGTTCATAGAAGTCGAAACAGAGCTTCTGCATCTTGCTCTTCCCTGGAAAATGCGCCGTACAATAGGGCACCCCTTTTTTGACGTGCACTTGGTTAGATTGGGAAAAAGCATTGCCACACAGTAATATAACAACAAGACTCAATAATGCAATTCTTTTCATCATAACCCTATAACGCAAAAAATTACACTATAGTCTATTGTCCTGAAAATTTTAAAAAAAGGTGGAGACGCCATGCATTGTGTTCCCACTTGCATCGCGCCCCCACAATTCTCCAATTAGTAATGCTAATTACTAGAATCGCACTCTCACACCGCCGAGGAAATTGATTCCTGCCTGCGGGAAATAATAGGCATCGTAGTACTTTTCATCGCCGATCATGCCCGTATAGAGCGCGGCGTTGGTCTCATACATGGTATTGAAAATGTTGTTCACATTCACGAAGAGCTCCAAATCCTTCAACGCCTTGAAATGGAAGGTGTAGGAGAGTTGCAAATTCGTGTAAGTGTAGGGTTTCAACATGTAGGTTTCGTCGCCGGAGTTGTCGAGATACTGCTTGCTCACGAATTTGGTGAGAAGGTTGATGTTGAAGTCCTTCAACGGGGTAAAGCGGAAGGTGTTGCCAATCACCACATTCGGAGAGTAAGCGAGAGGAGTGTTGCCGAGCTGCTGCTCCACATAGCCGCCGTTTTCCCAATCCTCGATGTAGTGCGTGTAATTGAGGATGCGGTTGACGCTGAAGCCGCCGTTGATGTACCAAGCGAAGAAATGCACAGGACGGTAAGCGGCAGAGAGCTCAATACCCACACGGTAGCTCTTATCGACATTGGCCATCAGCGGGTCGCCAGTCTGGTCGAGCTCGCCAGTACGCACCAACTGGTTACGGTAATACATGCCATACAACGTGGTGTTAAAGAAGTATTTGTCGTTATAGTTCATGTAGCTGAACTCCAAGTCGTAGAGCGTTTCCGGTACCGGTTTGCGGTCGTCGGGGGCCCCCACGAGGTCGTTGCGCGTAGGCTCGCGGTTGGCGGTCGCGAAGGTGATGTCGAAACTGTGTTTCACCTTAGGACGCTGCATGAAATAGTGCAACCTGATTTTGGGATTCACGAAATTCCAATGATAAGACTGCGGGATGGGCGTCAATTCGTCGTTTACACCTTCAATATCGTAATCCACCCTGCGGTACTGAATCTCAGCATTCACGGAGAAATCTTTGACCCAGTAAGCCAAAGCGCCGAAAACCTTAGACTGCAGTTTCTCACCCGTGCCGCGGTACCATTCGTACATGGGCGGACACTCTTTCACTCTGTCAGGTTGCACCCACATGATGTCGCCATAGTGGTTGCCGTTGTAATTGCTCACATCCAAGCCTGCCCACCAGCGCAAACCATGAGGTTTAAAATCTACATTATCTTTAAGACCTACAAAACCATCATATTGTGCATGAATACCATAGTAGTAGTTGTCCAAATATTTTTGAGTAACGAGGTCGGTGCGGTTCTGATCTTCATGCAACGGCTCCAAACCGTATTTGTTAATTTTCTTGTCGTCTTTATACTGCTCATAATAGCCGTAACCGCGAGTCAGATAAGGCATTATTTGCAGATTATGGCGTTTGCTCCAATCTTTGTTGTGCCAACTCTTCACATATTCCAATTGGTAGAAGGTCTGCGTGTAGTGATCCATGGAATTTTCGTAGTAGTGGCGCACACCGTTGTCGTCGTAATACTCGCCGCAGGAGTTGTAAGTGCGGTTGGTAGCAAGACTGTCGTAAGGCACACCGTTCCAAGCCAACCCAGAGTTTTCTTTACCAAAAAGCATGTTGAAACGCAACACGCCATTGTCCTTGTTGGTTTTGAAATTACGAAGATCGAGTTGCGCGGTAAGGAAACCGGAATTGAGGTGCACGCCGGAATAATCGATGTAGCCGTCGCTGCGGATGTCGGAGAAGGAGGCCAACATGGAGAAGCGTTTGCCGATGAGACCGGTTCCCACGCTCACCATATTGTCGAAGGTGTTGAAGGAGCCGTACGCGGTTCGTGCCTCAGCGAAAGGCTTTTCCGGGATATCACGAGTCACGAAATCGACACGGGCACCGTAGGAAGTGCTGCCGATAGTGGTATTGGCACCGCTCTGCATGCTCACCTGCTCGATGTAGGTGGCCATGTCGGGCAGGTTCACCAACCACGAACCCTGCGACTCGGCATTGTTGATGGTCACGCCGTTGAGGGTGGTGTTAATACGGGTCTGGTCGATACCACGGATGAACAGATAGGTGGCACCGAGGCCGTTACCCGACTCGGAGGTGACCACCACGGAGGGCATCATCTCCAAAATGTTGTTGACACTACCGTTGCCCTGTAGCGCACGAATCTGCGGCATCGACATCGTGGTCAAATTCGCGGAAGTCTGCACCGTGGGCCGCTCAAACTGGATCGTCACCTCGTTCACCGTTCCGTTTTGCACAGTATCCGGCTGCTGCGCAAACAGTGCTGCGGGAGTGAATACGAAACTTGCCAAGGCCAAAGCAGCTAAAATTGCCTTAAACCTTAAACTTTCAACCTTAAACTCTAAACTTTTAAACATAACTCTAACAGTTTGGTTATTAATAAATTAAAACTATACTGAAAGAGGGATAATGAAATGAAGAAGCGTTTGTCTCCCTACGGCGGCATTATCCGCATCAGGTTCAACGGGTCTGATCTCAGCCTTTCGGCACCCCTTTCAAAACGGCGGCAAAAATACAAAAAAAAGCTTACATGTTTACACGTTTAGAAGCTTAAAAGTTTACAGGTTTACAGGTTTACGCGTTTACAGGTTTACACGTTTACAGGTTTACGCGTTTACGCGTTTAGGTCTGTAGAGACGCGATTAATCGCGTCTCTACGATTCCAATGATGCGAGTGCGAGTTCCGCGGCGCGCTGCTCCGCGCCTTTCACGGAGTTGCTGACGGCCTCCGACAATTCGGTGCCGTCCATTTCGATATGTGCGCGGAAGAGGTCGCGTTCGGCATCGGGCTCCGCTTCGTGAGAGAAAACCACCTTGTGATGGTGGTGCTGTGCCCAAATCAGTAAACGGCTCTTATAATCCTTGTCCTCCTCCAAAATCGCATCGATATTGAGGTGTACTAAGAAAATTTTGTCCAAGATAATGCGGGTGGTGCGCTTGTAGCCTTGGTCGCGATAGATGGCGCCCACCACAGCCTCGAAAGTGTTTCCAGGAATGTTTTTGGAATTGATATGGCCTGCTGTCTCGGTGATGTCTTGCAAGCCCAATTTGATAGCCAAATCACCCAACTGTTTGCGATTCACCAGCTTGGAACGCATCTGGGTGAGTCCGCCTTCGGAAGCGGCGGGATACTTATGGCAGAGGAAATCAGCGATGATAGCACCAAGCACCGCATCGCCCAAAAACTCCAGCCGTTCGTTGTTCTCTTTGCGTCCGAAGGTGGAAATCTCGCTGACAGAACGGTGCATCAGCGCCTTGCGGAACAAGTCCACATGACGCACCCTGAAGCCGAATATGTTTTTGAAATAAGTACGGATTTGCTTGTCTGTCAATGTCATAGCCTACTCCTTATATCTAATATAGAGCAACGTGACATTGTGTCCGCCGAAGCCGAAAGAGTTCGACATGGCGGCATTGATGGTAAACGGAATCGCCTCGTTGGGGACGAAATTCCAGTTTGAGGGCAATTGCGGATCCAGATGCTCCAGATTGATGGTCGGGTGGACCATTCCGTCGCGCATAGAGCAGAGGATGGCGACGCTCTCCACGGCAGGACCGGCGCCGAGCAGGTGTCCAATCATCGATTTGGTGGAGTTGATGGCCATCTTTGGCGCGTGATCGCCGAACAATTTCTCAATAGCGTGGCACTCCGAAAGGTCCCCCAGCGGCGTGGAGGTTCCGTGTGTATTAATATAGTCTATTTCGTCGGGACGCATATCGCCGCTGCGAAGGGCGCTCTCCATGGAGAGCATCGCGGCCTTTCCGTTAGGATCGGGCGCAGCGATGTGGTAGGTATCTGCCGACATGCCCACGCCTACAATTTCGGCGTAGATTCGCGCACCGCGGGCCTTTGCATGGTCGAGACTCTCCAGCACGAGGGTGGCTGCCCCCTCCCCCATCACAAAGCCGTCTCGACCCTTGTCGAAAGGACGACTGGCGTGTTCGGGGTCGTCGTTGCGAGTCGAGAGCGCACGCATGGCGTTGAAACCGCCGATGCCGAGTTCCGTGATGACGGACTCGGTGCCGCCCGTGATGATCATGTCCGATTTGCCGAGAGCGATTGCATAGCAGGCGTCGCCAATGGCGTTGGCCGACGATGCGCACGCGGAAGTGGTCATGTAGTTGGGACCGGTGAAGCCGTATTTCAGTGCGATGCTGCCCGAAACGGTGTTTGCCAACACGCGCAGCAGATGATACGGACTGAACCGCGGATCACCATCCTGAGCCACAAGCTGTTTCACAGCCTCCTCGGTGGAGGTAAGACCGCCTATGCCGGTACCGTAAACCACGCCGACACGGCCTTTGTTAAGACGATCCATGTCGATGTTCGCATCCTGAATCGCCTCCTCTGTCGTGATCAATGCAAATTGAGCGCAACGGTCGAGTTTCGACAACTCCTTGGAGTTGAAATGCTCCGTCGGCACATAATCCTTCAGTTGGCACGCGAAACGGGTCTTGAACTTCTCGGCATTAAAATAAGTAATGTGGCCGGCACCGGACTTACCTTTTAAAAGGTTACTCCAATACTCAGCCACATTATTTCCTATTGGTGTCAATGCACCAATACCTGTTACAACAACGCGTTTGAGGGTCATCACAAACGTATTTTGTAATCGGAAAATATTTTACTTGGAAGCAAGAAGATTTTCGATATAAGCGACTGCGTCACCCACAGTGGCAATTTTTTCTGCATCTTCTTCCGGGAATTTGATGCCGAATGCATTTTCAAATTCCATGATCAATTCGACCGTGTCCAATGAATCAGCTCCAAGATCGTTGGTGAAACTCTTTTCAGGAGTTACATCAGCCACATCCACGCTCAATTTATCGGCGATGATTGATTGTACTTTTTGTAAAATTTCTGACATAACGTTTGTTTTTTAAATAGGCGGCAAAAATACACTTTTTTTTAATATTAAACCGAAAAAAATTTCCACCCCTTTTCGGGCGTCCAAACCGACGCTCTACGGATGTCGGTTTTTCCGTTTTTTTTGCAGAATTCTTCCAAACGGCACATTCTTTTTTCCCCCGAAGGGCAGCTTCAGCAGCCAAAAACAGGTCTCCACAACCTCTTTTTGGCTCTATATTTTTGTGATATTCAGATGCTTATAAAAAATCTTAAAAAAAATTGCATCTACGGTGCTGGAGTATCAAAAAAATACTATCTTTGCCACCGCAAAAACGACGAAGACGTTCATTGAAAATATGCCGATATAGCTCAGTTGGTAGAGCAGCTGATTTGTAATCAGCCGGTCGTTGGTTCAAGTCCGACTATCGGCTCCAGGCATAAACGAGACAACGATGGGAGAGTTCCAGAGCGGTCAAATGGGACAGACTGTAAATCTGCTGGCTAAGCCTTCGGAGGTTCGAATCCTTCCTCTCCCACTTGTTTTTTTTATGCGGAAGTAGCTCATCCGGTAGAGCGACAGCCTTCCAAGCTGTAGGTGGCGGGTTCGAGTCCCGTTTTCCGCTCCAAGAAAACTATTTTTTCATAACATTTAGATGATTTTGTAAAGCAACAGATTTTTTCTGTTGCTTTTTTTTTGCCCAATTTTCACGTACAAAAAAAGGCGTAGAACTCATCTACGCCTTATATTTACATTGTAGAGACGGTGTGCACAAAGACGGTGTGCACACCGTCTCTACAAAGACATGTACACCGTCCCATCGTTATTGTTCCACCAATTGTTTAACGGCACGTTCCAAATCCGCGCCGCGCAAATCGCGTTGAATAATGCGTCCCTCCTTGTCCAACAGGAAGGTGGACGGGATGGAGCGCACGCCATAGATGGCTGCAGCCTGTGACTGCCACTTCTTGAGGTCGCTCACGTGGTTGGGCCACACTAACTTGTCGGCTTCGATGGCACGTTTCCAAGAGGCAGCGTCGCTGTCCAAAGAGACACTGAACACCTCGAAGCCCTTGTCGTGATACTGCGCGTAGATCTTCGTCACGTTGGGATTCTCCCGACGGCACGGTCCGCACCAAGAGGCCCAGAAGTCGAGCAACACCACCTTGCCGCGCAGGTCGGAGAGTTTGCGCATCTTGCCATCTGGATCCGGGAACTCCAAATCGGGAGCAATAGCGCCAATCGCCACACGGTTCGCAGGTGAATTCATGTAATTCCAACGGTCCTGCACAATCAGATGGTCCGGATATTTGTCGTGCAGCGCGGTAATCACCTCTGCATGGAGAGCGGCATTCTGCTCACGCGGGAAAACATCGAGGAACATCAGCACCCCAATGTCCTGTTTGTGGGTTTTGATCTCATCTTTCATCCGAGAAGTGATATATGCATCCAAGTCATTGTAAGCCTGTTGGTATTTACCCACCACCTTGCTGACCTTCTCTTGCGACTGGCTCACCAGCTTGTCGGCATTCTGCTTGTCGTTCACCATCAACTTCTCGTAAGCCGCCTTCTGACTCACCACACTCTCCATTGAAGGATAAAGTTCCTGCGCCACCTGGTTGATCCACTTGGTCTGGTTGCCTTTCTTTTCCCACAGGTTGTTGTAAGCCATACTGTCGCGCACGGCAAGCAGCTGCTTCACCACCGGCATAATCTTTCCGATGGAGTTCTTGGCAATATCATGACGGGCCTTCAAATTGGCTTGATACTGGTCGAAGAGTTGATAGAAATCGTTGGCATTGGGCATTCTCTTGGCAGAGAAATCGTAGTAACGGTCCACATTCTCCTGATAATTGGCGAAAGGAGCGTAGTTGATTTCCAACTTCTTGAGCATACGGTTGGCCACATCGGCACATTCCAGCGCCGCATTGCCCTTCACTTTTCCGCCCGACACATTGGCTTTCAAAGCTTGATAGACGGAATCGAGGTCGTCGTAGGAAAGCAACAGATAATCATCCACATCGTCGTTGGTTTGGCGGTAAAGGTTGAACTTTTGCGCGAAATCACCCCAATAAATCTTATCAGGATCTTCCTGCAGCTTTTTGTTGATACTGTCGACTGACGTTTTCCGGCTCATCGCCAACGTGGTCATCGTTTTCACAAACTGCATTGTTTCCGAACCCGACACAGAGACAATCTGTTGAAGATTCTCGGCATCGATGGTCATGTTCACCGTCTCGCCCGGGGTGACCACCACCAGCATCGAGGAGCCGCCGCCGAAGTCAAAACGATAGATGTCATTCGGCAGATTGACGGTCATGGTGAACTTGTCGTTCACAATATTCGCCGAAGCGTATGTCTGCGATGTGCTGCCGTACGCGCTGGTCAAGTTCACCTTATCAAAATGGTTTTTCAGGATTTCAACCTGGAATTTCGTAGGTGCTTGGGCGTATAACACATTCATTATCAAACCCAAGACTAATAATAACACACTGTATTTCTTCATATCCTTTTTACAAATCGGGCGCAAAAATACAAAAGTTTGGCGAACTGAGGGCATATTATTTTATAATAATCCATATTCGGAATTTGTGTACCTTTGCAGCTCAAAAATTATGATAATGAGCCATCTGATTGACAATTTGGAGAAACACTTCCCTCAAGATTTTGACGAAGGGCAGAAAGCGAAAGCTAAAACACTGTTCTATAAACGTTTGTCGCTGTTTGCGCACGATTTTTACCGTGGTAAGATGATCACGCTCCCGAAAGTGCCCATCGAGAGTCTGAACTGGTTCAACGCCTGGTACACCCCCGGTGTGTCAGCAGTTTCCACTACGATTCGTGATGACAACGACCGCTCGTTCCGACTGAGCAACCGCGCCAATCTGGTGGCAGTTGTCAGCGACAGCACCCGCGTGTTGGGCGACGGCGACTGCACGCCGCCCGGCGGACTCGGCGTGATGGAGGGCAAAGCTCTGCTGATGAAGTACTTGGGTGGCATCGACGCCTCTGCGCTCTGCATCGACAGTCGTGACGAGAACGGCATCCACCAGGCGCAAAAGATTATCGACTTCGTGAAGATGGTGCAGCCCAGTTTCGGGGCGGTGAACCTCGAGGACATCTCGCAGCCCAACTGTTTCCGCGTGTTAGACGAGTTGCGCGAAGCCTGCGACATCCCTGTGTGGCACGACGACGCGCAGGGCACTGCCTGTGTGACGCTCTCGGGTGTGCTCAACGCCCTCAAGATTGTGGGCAAACGTCTTGACAGCGTGCGCATTGTGCTCTACGGTGCCGGTGCGGCCAACAGCAGCATCGCCCGACTGATGATCCAGGACGGCGCGAAGCCCGAAAACATCGTCATGTTCGACAAAGACGGCACGTTGCACAAAAACCGTGTCGATTACGAGAAAGACACGCGCTTCTACCCGCAGTGGAAGCTCTGCCAGATCACCAATCCGCAGTGCATCACCACCGAAGAGGAGGCATTCAAGGGGGCGGACATCTTGGTAGCCCTCTCCCACCCCGGTCCCGACACCATCAAACCGGAGTGGATCTCGCTGATGGCGGAAAAGGCCATCGTCTTCGCCTGCGCCAACCCCGTGCCAGAGATCTACCCGCACGCCGCGAAGGCTGCCGGCGCTTACATCGTGGCCACAGGTCGCGGCGACTTCCCCAACCAGGTCAACAACTCGGTCTGCTTCCCCTCGATTCTGAAGGGCACTTTGCTGGTCTCCTCGCGCAAAATCACCGACGAGATGGCCGTCTGCGCCGCGCATGCCATCGCCGACTTTGCCGAGCGGCAGGGCATCAGTGCCGACCACATCATGCCCACTATGATGGACAGCGACCTCTTCCCGACCGTCGCCGCCGCCGTGGGCGAATGCGCCGTCAACGCCGGCCTCGCCCGTCACCCCCTCGACCGCACCACCATCTACAACCTCGCCAAACGCGACATCGACGAAGTCCACCACGCCATGGACCTGCTGGTGGGAGAAGGCCTCATCCAGCAGTTCCCGGAAGCGGAGGTGAAACGGATTTTGGAGGAAGTGGTGACGACAGTTAGGAGTTAGGAGTTAAGAGTTAAGAGTTGGAGTTACGAGCAACCCCAATTCCCCTTCTTTTAGAAGGGGTGCCCGAAGGGCGGGGTAGTAATATTAAAATAAAATTCCTTGAGCAGCCCCGTAGGGGCAAGAGCTTGGTAGCCAGGGGTAAGCAAAGCGCAGCCCCTGGAGAGAAGATGAGGAGATGAATAGATGAGGAGACAAAGAGATAATAATGAATTGATTATGTTTCAGGACAACATCCAAACGTTCAAACAATTAGGCCAACACCTCGCCGCCCCGCAATGGATAGAGGACCGTTTCGGAGAGGCCATCGCGCAGCAGTACCGCGAGAACAGCTGGTTCACGCCGGAGTTCTGCCGTTATGCGCTCTCCGCCATCGCAAAGATGCTCGCGCCCGAGGCATTAGACGCGTATTACGCTTGCTACAAAGACGTTGCGCCTGCCGAAGACCCGCGCAAGCGCGTGGCTGTCATCTCCGCCGGCAACATCCCCGTGGCCGCCTTCCACGACTTCTTCTGCATCCTTGTCAGCGGCAACGACTACCAAGGCAAGCTCTCATCGCAAGACAAGTACCTGCTGCCCGTCCTTGCGCAGGCGCTCATCGAAATCGAGCCGCGTTTCGCCGAGCGCATCTCCTTTGTGGACAAAATCGCCAATTTCGACGCTGTAATCGCCACGGGCAGCAACAATTCCGCCCGCTACTTCTCCTACTATTTCGACAAATACCCGCACATTCTGCGCAAAAACCGCAACAGCGTGTCCGTACTCGACGGCACCGAAACCGACGAAGAGTTGCGCCTCTTGGCCGACGACATCTACCTCTACTTCGGACTGGGCTGCCGCTCCATTTCGAAGCTTTTCGTCCCAAAAGGTTATGATTTCGTCCCTTTCTTGCGCATTTTAACCCAGGAGAGCCAACCCATCGCCCTGCACAACCAGTTCAACAACAATCTGGACTACCAGAAGGCCGTGCATCTGATGAACCAGATCCCCTACATGGACGCCGGCACCTTCCTGTTGGTCGAAAACGAGAACTACGCCTCCCCTATCGGGATGGTTTACTACGAATATTACGACGACCTCCAGCATGTGAAACAGCGCCTCACCAACGATGCCGAGCAGCTGCAATGCATCGTCGGCCACTGCGCCGAACCCTTCGGCAACGCACAAAATCCGTCGCTGCTGCAATATCCCGACGGCATCGACGTTTTTCAATTCATAATTCACAATTCATAATTTATATAAGCTATTCCTTGAGCAGTCCCGAAGGGACAAGACGCACGAAGTGCAATTAACCCCACATAAGGCGAAGCCGCAATGTGGGGCCGTAACAAGAGACAAAGAAATGAAACGAAGAATCATCATCACCCTCTTCATCCTGGTCGGGCTGTCCGCCATCCCGCTGATCATGGGTATCTTCTACCTCTACACCGAAGCGGAAAAGGTGCAGCGCAGCATCTTCGTGAACGAGGTGCTGACGGCGGGCAACGAGGTCATCGACCGCATCGATGCCACCATCAAGAACGATTCCACAAGCCTCATCGAAATGGATTCGGACGAAGTGGTGCAAGACGACATTGACATGAACGAGGTGGTCTCCATGCAGCAATCCCGCAAATTCTTGATCGACAGCGTCACCAACCAGCCTATCGGCGTCATCAAGACCACCATCTACTTTCAAGAGAACAATTCGCGGGTCATTGCCAACGACACGGAGTATTTTACGGCGGCATTCCGCAGACTTTTCCCGCTTTACAATGAGCCCTGGAATCCCGAAAACGCCCAGCCTGGCATTTCCAGCACCTTCAATATCAGAGACATAAACCTCATCCAGTTAGACAGCACCACTACCGCGCTGCTCAATGCCAACACCCTCCATCAATTCATCAAGGAGGCTTTGGAGAGTGAGAACATCGATTCGCGCTTCGACTTTGCCCTCTACAACGCCTTCACGGCGAATTTCGTGGTGGAGCCGCAATCCACAAAGCCCGAAGACATCCTCAACAGCGAATTCGTGTTTCTGCTGAAATACAACGAAAAGGTAAGTTCCCCGCACTACCTCATTATCTACTTCCCCACGGTGCGCGGCATCATCTTCCAACGTATGAGCAACATCATCATCCTGATTCTCGTCTTCTTCATCATCACTTTCAACATCGCTTTCATCGCACTTTACTCGCTCTATCGGCAGAAAAAGACCGCCGACGTGACCAACGACTTCATCAACAACGTCACCCACGAATTCAAAACGCCGATTGCGACCATCTCTTTGGCCTGCGAGGTGCTCTCCGACCCCACCATGCTGGAAGACAAGGACATACGGGCCTCATACGTAGAGATCATCAACGACGAGAACAACCGACTGAAGGATATGGTCACCACGGTGTTGGAGACGGCACAGCTGCGTAAGGGACAAATCAAGATGAACGTGGAGTTAGTGGATATGCACGAGCTCATCCAGAAGGTCACCGACAGCTTCGCGCTGCTCATCAACTCCTCAAATGGCTCGCTGACCGTGGCGCTGAACGCCGACCGTTACCAAGTCTTCGGCGACCGCACCCATCTGACCAACACCCTCACCAATCTGATCGAGAACGGCATCAAATACTCCACCGACAGCCCAGAAATCTTGGTAAACACCCTCTCTGACGAGAAGCACTTCATCATTTCGGTCTCTGACCACGGCATCGGCATCCCGCAGAAGTCCATCACGAAGATTTTCGACAACTTCTACCGCGTGCCGCACGGCAATATCCACAACGTCAAGGGTTACGGCCTCGGTTTAGGCTACGTGAAGAAGATCGTACAACTCCACCACGGCCGCATCGAGGTGCAAAGCGCCGAGGGCAAAGGCAGTACATTCACGATCTACCTTCCGCTCAAGGCTTAGACGCAAGACGTGAGACTTAAGACGTAAGACTTTGCGGTATATACACCCTAAGTTTCAGGTTTCAGGTTTCAGGTTTCAAGTTTCAGGTTTCAGGTTTCAGGTTTCAAGTTTCAGGTTTCAAGTTTCAAGTCTAAAATCTAAAGTCTTAAGTCTCAAGTCTCAAGTCTAAAAAAAAGCGTCTCCGGTAAAGAGACGCTTTTTCTTTTAGTTATATAAGTCCGAACCCGAACTTACTTCTTGGCAACTTCTTCGTTCTTGCCGGCTTTGTTCTTATTGAATTTCAGCAAGTCGTATGCCAACGGGTTGGACACGAAGATACCGGAGTAGGTACCGAAGGCGATACCGATGAACATTGCGAAGACGAAACCGCGGATGACCTCGCCACCGAAGATGAAGATCACCAACAGGGTAACCAAAGTGGTGGCGGCGGTGTTCACGTTACGACCCAACGTACCGTTGATAGCAGCGTTGAAGTTGTCGTAGTTGCTGCGTTTCGGATAGAGAGCCAAGTTCTCACGTACACGGTCGAAGATGACCACCACGTTGTTGATGGAGTAACCGATCACCGTCAAGATAGCAGCGATGAAGTTCTGGTCGATCTCCATGGTGAACGGCAGCACCTTGTAGAGCAAGGAGAACATACCGATGGTCAGGAAGGAGTCGTGGAACAGGGCGAAGACACCGGCCATACCGAATTGCCAGTTGCGGAAACGGATAGCGATGTAGATGAAGATCAACACCAGAGATGCCAACACTGCCCAGAAAGCGTTGCGCAGCAACTCGCGGGCGACGGTGGGCTGAATCTTGGATGAAGATTGAATACCACGGACATCGTTGGTCAGGTGGGTGAAGTCATATTCGCTCAAGTCTTGTTTGTCGTAGAAGCCCTTCAAAGCGTTGTAGAGTTTCTTCTCGCAGAGCTCGTCGTCCTTCACGTCGTTGCTCTCAATCTTGTAGTTGGTCACGATACGAACTTGGTTGTTGCTACCGAAGGTCTTCACCTCAGGAGAACCACCGAATTCCTTGATGACAGCCTCACGAACGTCTTTCGTAATCACATCCTTGTCGAAACGCACCACATAGCTACGACCACCGGTGAAGTCAACGCCGGGTTGCAAGCCGAGGGTGAAGAAGGAGATGATGGAGATGAGGATCAAAGCACCAGAGAGGCAGTAGAACACCTTTCTGGTCTTGAGGAAGTCGAAATGGGTGTTGGTGAAAGCGTTGATAGTAGCAGCGGTACCCACAGAGAAGTCTTTGCCTTTCTTCAGACGAGCCTCGATGATCATGCGAGACACGAGGATGGCGGTGAAGAGGGAGGACAAGATACCGATGATCAACGTGGTAGCGAAACCTTGGATAGGACCGGAACCGAAGATGTAAAGTACGATAGCGGTGATCAAGGTGGTGACGTTACCGTCGATGATAGCGGAGTATGAATTCTTGAAACCTTCGTCAACGGCCACGCGGATGCCCTTACCGGCGCGCACTTCCTCGCGCACGCGTTCATATATAATCACGTTCGCGTCGACAGCCATACCCAAGGTCAGTACGATACCGGCGATACCAGGCAGGGTGAGGACAGCGCCCATAGAGGCGAGCACACCGATGATGAAGAAGACGTTCAACAGCAGAGCGAGGTCAGCAACGAGACCGGCGCGGCTGTAGTACAAGAACATGTAGATGATGACCAACAAGAAGGCACCGAGGAAGGAGAGCAAACCGGAACGGATGGATTCCTTACCCAGTGTAGGACCGACGATTTCGGATTGGACGATGTTGACACCAGCCTCCAGGTTACCGGAGTTCAGGACGGTTGCAAGGTCCTTAGCCTCTTCGATGGTGAAGTTACCGGAAATTTCAGAGTTACCGTTCGGAATCTCGTTCTTCACAGTCGGAGCGGAATAGACGAACTGGTCAAGCACGATAGCAATGCAGGTGGGGTTTTGAGGAGTACCCTTTGCAGCGGCTTCGCGGGTGATCTTGCGCCACTCGTCAGCAGCTTGGTCTTCCATAGACATGGTGACGACCACGCGGTTGTTCTGGTCGACATCCTGACGGGCGTTGCGCACCACGCGGTTGCCTCCGATGGTCTCAGAGCTCAACAGCGGTCCAATACGGTCGTTTTTCTTCTTCAAAGGATAGATGGGGTATGCTGTGATGCCATTGTTCAGCTTCTCAGGAGCACCCCAGTAGAAGACGACGTTGGGATCTCCCAAGATGCGCTCCAGTTCAGGAAGCATTTGGTTGATCTTCGGCATGTCAGACTCACGGAAGTAGGCGATGACATTGTAGCCGCCGGTGACAGCAAGGCTCGTAATGGCACCTTCACCGATTTCAGTCTCTTCCTCCTCTTCGTCCTCGTCTTCATCCACAGGAGCAGCTTGGTCGAGAGCCGCGAGGGTGGTGTCAGCGTTCAGAGCTGCATCCAGAGCGGTGTCGGCAGCCGTCTTAGGTTCAAGTTCTTTTTTATTCTTCAGCTGTTCAGCCAGTTTAGCATCAGCTTCCACAAAGCGTTGTTGGATGGATTTGCCGCCCACAACGTCGTTATAGACCTCCCAGAACTCCAGTTTTGCGGTGCTCTTCAACAGGTCGGTGACACGCTCGGGTTCCTTCACACCAGGAAGCTCCACGAGGATACGACCGCCTTGCAACATCTGCAGGTTGGGCTGAGCCACACCGAAACGGTCGATACGAGTACGCAGGATCTTGAAGGTGCGGTCCACAATCTCATTGCTCTCCTTGCGGATGTAGGTGATGATCTGGTCGTCGGAAGCATTCTTCATGCCGGAACGCTCACCGAAATAGGTGCGCAAGTTGGCGTTGTTCAGGTTCAGCGCCTTCTTCTCAGCATTGAAATTCTTCACGAAGATATCGATAAAATCACCGTTCACCGTCTTGGCGTATTCGGTTTGCGCTTTCTCAAAAGCGTTCTTGAACAGCTGGTCTTCTGTGTTGGTAGCCAAACTCTTCACAGCGTCGGGCATGGAGATTTCCAACGTCACGTTCATACCGCCCTTCAAGTCCAGACCCAGGTTCAGCTCTTTGTACTTACACTGTTTGTAAGTGTTTCCGAGATAGACCGTTGAGTCGTTCATGCCGGTCAGATACTGACGAGTGCGGGCATCAATCACAGAGTCAACCAAATGTTTCTCCAGCATAACGTCACCGTTTGCCATTTTCTTCACTTCCTCAATAGCTGCGGGGTCATTGGCATACTCTGCTGCCTTTTTCTCCACACGCCAAGAGGCGAATGAGAAGGACAGACAATAGACGCAAACCAACGCAATTAGGATGGTAAAGAATAAAACTAGTCCTTTGTTTTTCATCTTTTCTTTTATTAATTATTTGATTTATAAATATTTATAACTTTCTCAACCTAATTTTTTTAAGGTTGCAAATATACAAAAATTGTCGTATGATTTTCAACGGTTGAAAAATAATTAAAAACGAATGCCTTGTGTAAAGCATTCGTTTGCATTTTAGTTCTCACTGCGACGCTGCTGACGCCTCTCACTACGGCGTTCATGACGTTCTCGACGGCGCTCTTTCTTCTCTGAACGGCGCATCTTCTTTTGGGAACGACGGTCCAGTCGCTGCTGACGGCGCTCCTGCATGCGCTGCTCCCGCTTTTTCATACGGTCGGCACGGTCGGCGCGGCGCACCATGGCGTTGCTGATGACATCGGAGAACTTCTCACCCAAAATCAGCACTTGGAACTTGCCGCGACGGCTCTCGTCCTGCATCAGCTGGTTGAACTTGAACTGCCCGTCTCGCATCCCTTCGGCGAGGCAGGCCGCCTTGAAACGGGCGTAAGCATTCTTGATCAACATGTGCGCAACCGGCTCGTGAAGACGGAAACTGGCCCGCTTCGATTCATACTCGATATTGATGGCGCACAACTTCCGGTCCACTACCCTAGCGAACTCGTCGGCGGTCTCCTGCGTGGTCTCCTGATCTTCAAACTCGAAATAGAAATGGTAGAGCGACTGGCTCACATCCGCGAAACCCACGAAGAAGCCCGTCTTGATACCCGTCTCCTTTTCTGCCTCCTTCACCGCTTCGATGAACTGCGGTTCGTAGAGTTTCTCGCCGGTCAGCGAGACGATGCCGTTCACCTTGCTCACCATGTGGATGGTCGGCGTCTCCTCATATTTGCCGCCCACCTCGATCAGGTCGTTCATGTTGTAGCGGAACAGCCCTGAGAATGTGGTGACATACGCGCAGTAACGTTTCCCATACTCCAGCTGGTCAAGCTGCAGAAACTGCTTGGTCGGTGAATCGAGCTCATCCTCCGCCACAAACTCGTAATAGTGCATGTGGGGGAACATCACCGACTCATTGGTGTCGTCCAGCGAAAAACCGAAACGGCACTCCGTGGCGATATATCCAAGTTCTTGATAAAAAGTCTGTTCCAGATTAAAATAGTCGAGATATTTTTCCATGTAGATGCGCGTGTTGCCGCATTTCCAAGTACTGAGAATCTGTAGTTCCGGCCAGTACTCTTTCGGAAGGATGCGACCGTCGTTCTGGTCGCGCAACCGCCGCAGCTCTTCGGCACGTTCGGGCAGAGGACGCATATAGGACTTCAGCTCCTCGCGGATATCCGGCGAAACGTTGAATTTGTCGGTCAGCGTGCCCTTTTCGATATCCTCAATCAGCGTCTCCAGATTCTCATCCACAGCGCGTTGCAGCTCCAAGATGGTGGAGGGATTGGCGGTAGCCCAGAGGGTGACATCCCAATGCTGCACGGCGAGGCGCATCAGGGTGTAGTTACGGGCGGCATAATCCTCAATGGACATCACGCTGGCGGGTGCGGTGTAGTGCTTCTTGATGATGGGCGGGATATCGCGCACCAGCACACCGCTCACGGAGCCGTATAGCGTGCCGTCGGGCGCGTAGCCTTCGCACTCCTTGCCCACGATGGGGAAGATGTGTCCAGCCAACGCCAGTGGCCGGTGTTTGATGAAATTCCACATCCAGATATGCGACATTTTGCCGTAGACATCCTTGAGATACTTGCGGGTCATGGGCACCCATTTCGGCTGGGAAGTGGTACCGGAGGTGGTGGCGTACATAAAAGGACGGCCCGGGAAGAGCACGTTCCGTTCGCCGTTTTTGTGCCGCTCCACGTAGGGACGCAGCGCCTCAAAATCGTTCGGGGGAACCAGATGATCATAGAGCGCGAAAAACTCCTCGTTCGTAGGAGCCGCCAATATCTCCTCGAAATGGTGCTCCTTGCCGTACACCGTATTCTTGCTGATATTCAGAATCTGACGCAGCGTGTTTTCTGATGCCATGCGCGGATGTCGCGATGCGTGGCGCAAACGCCAGGTCTGAAAACCGCCGGCAATGCGAAGCAATGTATTGATTACCAAAGGAGTATGCAGCCGTCTCGCCATATACATTAGTTAGTGAACACTCAAATAATTATAAACGGCAAATGTACATATTTTATAATATTCCCCAACAGATGAAATATTCGCTGGGGAATATTATAAAATCATATCAAATATTTAACAAATCCAATGAACTGTACCACCACTGCAATGACCACGAAAATATGGAAGACGAAATGGCGGTAGCGTTTTTTCTTGCCGATTTGGTAAAGCACAGCACCTATCGTATAGGCCACCCCGCCAGCCAAGACCAACAGGAAACCCGGCCATGTCAAAGCTTGGAGGGCTGGTTTCAGACTGATGACCACGCACCACCCCATGCCTAAATAGCAGGCCATGGAGAATTTGGAGAATCTTTTCAGGTCTATGGCGTTGAGCGTGGCGCCCACGATGGCGAGCACCCACTCTATTGCGAAGATGGTCCAACCCATTACAGGATTGATCGGACAGATGCCTAACAGCGTGATGGGCGTGTAGGTTCCGGCTATCGTGAAGAAGATGTCGCAGTGGTCCACCACCCGCATCACCTGCTTGGGCATTCCCTTGGGCAATCCGTGGTAGACAGCCGACACCACCAGCATCACCAGCACGGTAGTGACATAAACCACACAGGAAATCATGGCCAGTGGATTGCCCCATGTGAGGCGCACCACTATCCACATCATGACCACGGCACACACCGCGCCGAAGATGTGACTCCACATATTCAACAGCTCTTCCTTCCGGGTATAATCAGGGAAGGGTCTCTCCTTCAATGGAGTTCTATTCAATTTGGACATCAAGTTCCTACTCTCTTTCCTTGATACAACGGACACTGTAACCCATTCCCTGGTAGGTATCCGTTTCATGGATGGTTTCACAATCGTGGTGCAACAGGATGGTAGAAGGTCTGATCTCACCGTTCACCACCTCTGCAGCCCAGAAGTAGCCTTCGGACAACAGTCCCTCGAAGCGCTGTGCCACTCCGTTCCAATAACCAGCGGGCAGCCATGAGAATCCAGTGCTGTTATCACCACCGCCGTCGGTCCAGTAGAGCGGCGACTTCAGTGAGTAAGCGCCGTGGCCGTTCAACTGGAGATATTGCTCCGGAGTCGGCAGATACCAACCCACCGGGCATATACCTTGGATATGGCCGTACTCGTTGATTGTGCTGTCACCGATGGCTGCCTCGAAGCAGTAGAGTCTGCCGAAGGCATCCACATTCGCTGCCGCGTTCGGGTGCAACGGACTGCTGTACTCATACACGCACGGAATCGAATCGCCGCAAGAGCCGTCAGCATTCTGATAGTATTCGGATCTCAAGTTGATCTTTGTCCAACAGTAGTTGTCGATACGGACACTGGAGTAGTTGTATCCGTGACAGTCGACTGCGTCAGGACAACCCGGGAATATGATGTTGATATTCTGCTCGCAGGAATCCAGCAGACCGCACGACGTATCGGCAACTATCCACTTGATAGTCGTCAAGCCGTCAGGATAGATATCATCCTCCGGTTTGCCGACAGGGGTGAAGATCAGTCGATCAGCATCCCAATTGGTGTAATCAGGCATGCCAAGATCCACAGGTGATATATAGGAAGGTTCACCATAAACTATCGTGTCGATAATAGCCGGCGGGCAGGTCAGCTCGGAACTCGGTCTAGGCATAATCATAGTCGGTTGCGACTTGAAGCAACCATTATTGTCACGGACAATGATCACATGCATATCCGGCGCCGACAATGAGTCATAGACATGATAAGGAACATTCGTACTATCCTCCCACACGATGGTACCCATAACGCTGATACCATAATAGAATGGCGGGAAGTCACTTTGGACATTCGTCACCGTAATCTTGGCGTCATCGTTGCTGCAAAGAGCCGGGGAGACTACTGATGTGAAAGTGACCTCATAATTGCAATCGGTGTAGAAAATGATATTATAAACACTGTCGCAAAGACCGTCAGCGGTGATCACTGTGTCGGAGTAAAAACCACCGTGCCAAATCGTATCTCCGCGCCACATGATAGGATAACTGCCTTCACCAGTAGCGGGAATCGTATCATAGATATAGACAACAGCTTCATGGGTGATATCCAGCAGCATGTGAACAATACTGTCGCAACCATTCTGGTTAACCAAGTATTGCGTATAGTAGCCGGAAGAATCATACATGATGTCGTTCCATTCGAAAGGACCACAATGAATCGTATCGATCTCCGTCTCCGACGGATCACCGAGGCTCAGGTGCAGGTAGTCCATGTGCGAACATATTTGGTGATCGTCGTCATCGTCATCGTCGACATCCTGACCTTCATGATGCTCGTATACATAGTCACCACTTTGGGTAAGGGTATCTCCACTTCTCGGCCAAACATAATAATACTCGCCGCATTTGTTGACAGTATCATAGTGGCTCTCCGTGTAGTACATCGTCAGGTGCAGCGTTATGATGCTGTCGCAACCCGCCGCATTCGGCAACGTGTAGGTCGGCGTATTCGTACTCTCTGTGTAGGTTTCACCATCAATCCACGTAAAGGTGTCGCATGCCTCTACTGTATCAACACTCGCGGTGTTGGATGTCACCGTCAAGGTCATCGTCACCACAGAGTCGCAGCCATTCACCGTTTGCAATGTAGTGGTCTGTGTGCCAGCCACCGTGAAGGTCACGCCATTCCATGTGTATGGCAATTCACTTTGGCAGATGGTCTTCGTATCCGGTACGTTGTAGCTCGGGTTCACTGTCAAGGTCATCGTCACCACAGAGTCGCAACCATTCACCGTTGGCAATGTAGTGGTCTGTGTGCCAGCCGCCGTGAAGGACACGCCATTCCAAGTATATGGCAATTCGCTTGAGCAGATGGTCTTCGTATCCGGTACGTTGTAGGTCGGATACACCTTCAGGTGCAGTGTCACCACAGAGTCGCAACCCAAAGAGGTTTGTCTGTGGAACACGTAGTTGTCCGAAACTGTATTTTCCAAGAACAGCGTATCATTGCCCCATGCGTAAGGCAACTCATTTTGACAGATGGTATCGTAAACATCGCGCGTTTTGCTCGGGTTCACCGTCAAAACCAACGTCACAATACTGTCACCGCCTTGAGTTGTTTGTCTATAGAAAGTATAGTTACCGCTCTCCGTGCCTTCCTCGAATAACGTGTCTCGCCATTCGTATGGCAACTGGTTCTGACAGATGGTCAGCTCTTCAAGCTGTGTTGAAGTCGGAATCACCGTCAAATTCAAAATCATGGTGCTGTCACATCCCAGCGTCGTCTGTCTGTGGAACACAAATACATCGCTCTCCGTGCCTTCCTCGAATATCGTGTCTCGCCAAGTGTAAGGCAGCTGGTTTTCGAAGAGGGTCAATTCCTCGCTGGTTAACTTGGTCGGGTTCACCGTCAAGTGCAAGGTCACAATGCTGTCGCAACCGAGAGAGGTTTGTTTGTGGAACTCGAAGTTGCCCGAGGATGTACCCGCCGGGAAAATCGTGTCAGTTCCCCATGTGTAAGGCAGTTCGTTCTGGCAAATGGTTAGGTAGACATTACTTGTTTTGCTCGGGTTCACCGTCAGATGCAACGTCATGATACTGTCGCAACCCTGAGCCGTAACTCTATGGAACTCATAATTGCCGCTCTCCGTATTTGCCAAGAATATCGTGTCTCGCCATGTGTAAGGCAACTGGTTCTGGCAGATGGTCTCGTAAGCTTCTCTGGTGATGACATCCTCCACGGTCAAATGCAGCACGGTGATGCTATCACAGCCCTGCGCAGTCTGCGTGGTGTCGCTGTAGTAACCCTCCGTCTGATACATCTTTCCGCCAAACGCATACGATCCGCCGTAACAAATGCTGTTGCTGATGGTGTCGCGGATGTAATCCTTGATGCTGAGATGCAGGATGGTCACGCTGTCGCAACCTTGCGCAGTCTGCGTGGTGTCGTAATAGGTACCTGCTGTCGTCAACGTCTTAATGCCTAACATATAGCTGACGCCATGACAGATCGACTCGTTAAGAACAGCCGTAATGTAGTCCTCCACACTGAGATTCAGCACGGTGATGCTATCGCAACCTGCCGCATTCTGCGTGGTGTCGGAATAGGTTCCGGAAACAGTCAATGTATTTCCGCCGA
>JAGBPE010000192.1 GCA_017633495.1 Bacteroidales bacterium
AGGGGATGAAGGGGTTGCCATCGGCATGTATTTCCGTGTGCTCATAGTGCTTGGATTGCAGGATGACCTATCGCTCATCGCCCGCGACGATGTGTTAGGCCGCAAACTTCAAGACATTGGTCTGACTACCCCACGCCGCGCCACCAAACGACCACCCCTAAATAACTGACACCATGGACAAAACAATCTATGTATATTTCGACGACTCCTATTCCAAAGCCCCCACTTTGATAGGAATGCTTTCGGCGCAGCAAGTGCGCGGTCGCGAGGTTTTTGCTTTTGAATTCACCAAAGACTGGCTCCAAGACAATCGTTGTCATCTGTTGGATCCCGACTTGCAACTCTTTTCCGGCAGACAATACCTTCCTGAAAACAAAAGCAACTTCGGGCTTTTCCTCGATTCTTCCCCCGATCGATGGGGAAGAGTTTTGCTTGAAAGGAGAGAGAGCTGTCGCGCCAAAGCGGAAAACCGTACTCGGCAGAACCTTCAAGAAAGCGACTTTTTATTGGGTGTTTTCGACGAAAGCCGCATGGGTGCCTTGCGTATGAAACTCTCTCCCGATGGAGAATTCTTGGACAATGACCCCGAATACAGCACACCACCTTTTGCTTCCTTGCGCGAGTTGGAGCATGCGGCTTGGCAATTGGAAAATGACGACGACAAAGATGTAAGTAAATGGTTGAAGATGCTTATTGCTCCGGGCTCTTCCCTTGGCGGAGCCCGCCCCAAAGCGAATGTAGCAGATGCACATGGGGATCTTTGGATTGCGAAATTTCCAAGCCGAAACGACCGGAAAAATGTGGGTGCATGGGAAGCGGTAACGATGAATCTTGCCAAACAATGCGGCATCAAAGTGGCTCCCTTTGGCGTAAAGAAACTTTCAAACAAATACTCGACCTTTATGACAAAGAGATTTGACAGGGCCGAACAGGGCAAGCGAATTCATTTCACCTCGGCAATGACCATGCTTGGGTACACCGATGGGAACACTGAAGGCTGCAGTTATTTAGAGTTATTTGAATGGATTGCCAACAATTGTTTCGAAGTTGAAAAAAACCTTGCTGAAATGTGGCTACGCATCGTTTTCAACATTGCCGTGTCAAACTGTGACGACCATTTACGCAATCACGGGTTTTTGCTTACGCCAAATGGTTGGACGCTTTCGCCCGCCTACGACCTCAATCCGCTGGAGTACGGTACCGGATTAAATCTTAATATTAATGAATATGAGAACGCTCTTGATTTCTCACTTGCCATTGAGGTTGCCCAATATGCTGGAATCCCAAAAGATGAAGCGAACAAAATCGTGCAACACACGAAGGAAATCGTTTCCCAATGGCACCGTGTAGCAACTTCATATCAAATTCCTCGCGAAGAGCAAGAGATGATGTCAGCGGCGTTTAAAGTTTAATGTTAGACTCTTCTCTGAACAAAAAATCATTCTTTCTTCAACGCCTCCGCAGGATTCGTCCTCGCCGCCCGCAACGTCTGCCACAAAACTGACAGGAAGGCGATGAGAAGGGAGAGCACAACGGCGAGGATGAAGATCCACGGGGAGAGGTTTATGCGGTAGGCGAAGCGTTCCAAGTACTTGCCACACACGTAGATGGCGATAGGGATGGCTATCGCATTGGCGATCAGCATCAGGACGAGATACTCCATCAGACTGCGGCGGGTTTCGCTTTGCAAGGTGCCGCCGAACACCTTGCGGATGGCAATGCTCTTCTCGCGCTCGGAGGCGAAATGGGTGCTCATCGCCACCAAGCCCAACAACGACAGCAGCACCGAGACAGCCATAATCAGCTCGATGAGGCGCATCTGGTTCCGAACCGTCTCGTAGTTTTCCGCAACCACCTCATTAATAAAACCACAATGTTCGGGTTTGAGGTATGTTCCATAGACCAAATTGGAATACTTGGCATACAACGCTTTGATGTCACTCCGGGCATCCTCAGGATCGCCCACCGTCTCAATCAACAAACCAACGTACGGATTCCAAGGCCCCACAAAGACAATGACCAACTCGTTGGCGGGAGGGAGTAGCGCACTTTGCATCTTGAAGTCAGCAACCACACCGCAACATTCATTGCCAATTGTGCCTCTGCGCCATGTTTCGATGGTGTCATAGTTGTGAACACCATACGGCAAGCCCGTCATCCACGCCACAGTCGTTTCCGTCATGTAAAAATTGTACGGACTGGGTTCTTTGAACTGCTCCCTCACTTCAATTCCCAACATCCGAAACGCAGCCGTATCAACCGTAAGAATTGCGACATATTGGTTGTTCTCCTCCTCATGTATCTTAGACAACGCAAAGAAAAACTCTATTCCAGGAACATTCTGTGCCGAGGCGACCTCTTTCACACAAGGCAAGGCGCGGAGATCGTCCACAAAAGCAGTTTTCTCTTTGCTAATGTCCAAATCCGATTTCAGGAAAAACAGGTTCTCCATTCTCACCCCCATCGGGCGCTCTTCCAGGTGCCGCATCTGTAATTCCATCGTAAACACCAAGGCTATCAGCACAATAGCGATGATATTTTGCAAGACGATGAATACCTTTGAGAGCACTTTCTTGCTATGATAACGGAATGTACCGCGTACCACATTAATCGGTTGGGTTTTGGAGATAATGATGGCAGGGATCAGACCGGCCAGCAGGGATACCACGATGACAATCAGCAAGTAATAGAGCAGATAATTCCATGTGTAAGGTACTTTCACCGCAACGGAGACACTCATGAGTTGGTTCACCAAGGGTGTGATAGCTTCAGCAATCAGTATGCCTATCACAAAGCAACAGAACGTAAAAAAGAACGATTCCGCGAAATATTTGCCTACAATTTCCATTTTCTGCGCACCCAACAAGCGTCGTGATGCCATTTCCTTTGCACGTTTTCCAACGAGGGCGTTGTTCAGATTGATGTAGTTGATCAGGGCAGAAAACAGCAAAATCAAACCGATAATGATCATGGTACGCAACATCAGCTGATTTCCCTTGTTTAGCCCCGTGTTTTTATCACTGTAAAAATGCTCGTCTAAGCGAACCATTCCCGTTTGATGGCCCCATCCGTATGGGAAAGAAGCCTCGCAAACATCCTTGATTTTCTGGGCAAGTTCTTCTCTATCGGCTCCTTCTATGGTCTTGACAAAGATGTGAATATTCAGGTAGTAGCTAAAGTTTTCCTCGCGGAAAGGCCTCTCGAAACTGCTGGTTTCCATATTTCCGATGACCGCGATTTCAGGGAAAAGAGAACTACCCAGAGAACTGAAGACACCCGCGATCCGCAGTGTATCGTTCCCTATGATGAGTTGCTTGCCCAGCACTTCGCCCCCCATTCTCTTCGCAACACTTTCGGAGATAAAAGCTGTATTTGTCTCATTGATTTGCTCTGCTGTCCCCTCCTTGAAAGTCACTGGGAAGATATCGAAGAACTCCCGATCGCAGTTCAACAGGGTCCCTTTGAGGCATAAGTCCCCCACATGAATCAGCTGGTCATTATGAACATTAAACCGTGTAATCGTCTCAATTTCAGGAATTTTTCCTTCAAGAACATCCTTCATAGCATACGTATTGAGCATATCTTCTGTGCCCACGGCATAGATCCGTTCGCGGTCGGGGTTCTCGCGCGGGACGGCGTATTGCTGCATCACGTAGCAGAAGCTTATGATGACGAAGGCGAGCGACACGCTCAGCCCCACCGCCTCGATGGCGGTGTATAACTTGTTTCTGCTGAGGAATTTGAGGTATGATTTCATATCTTTATTGATTTGGTGTCCCCCACATTGCGCTTCGCTTATGTGGGGTTAATTATCTTCTCATCTTCCGTC
>JAGBPE010000193.1 GCA_017633495.1 Bacteroidales bacterium
CCAGCAAGATGACCGTCCAGCCGGAAAAACAAGAGATGTTGGACCGTTGGGTTCAGAATTATAAGGAAAAGTATCTATCAGCCTCTAAGAAGAATATCAAGGAGGGCGGTGCCCGGAGAGCATGGCATGCCCGTCTTGATGAATCGCGCGACAAAATGGAGTTGAAAATAGGCGAAAACGCCGTGTATTTCAAGCGGGAGAAATGAGGCGGTAATGGCATTGTTGTAGAGACGCAAAATTTTGCGTCTCTACAACTTCCGTGAAACCACGAAAGCGAGGTAAATGACCAACGCGTAAAGGATGGGGGCCGTGACCACCAAAGCATTCGGCATATAATCGAAAAAAGGAGAGTGATTGAATACCAAGCAATTGTATATTGGTGCGGCCGGAAGCGTGCAGAGAAGCACTGTGTATGAAAAAACAGACTGCTCTGTGATCTCCCAGAGAATCGCTCCCGAAACACCGATCAGTAACAACGCTATGGGAAAAGCATACATCCAGCCGCTTTTCCGCTTTTTGCGCAACACCAGTGCAGGGCCAACACCACAAAACAGGGCTGCTATCATGCCCATGATCATAAAAATAACACTAGCCCAGAGAGGAGATCCCTCGTCGTCTGTTAGTATGCTCCACTCGGTTGTCAGAAGCATGATGAAAAACGCCAAGATGTTAAGCACTGCATAAAAGAGCACGAACGTTCCGAAAAACGATTTTGCTTGGCTGTTTGAGGTATCAACACTTTCCATTTCTATTTGGTTTTATTGTTGTTACTTTGGGTGAATATGAACACAGAGGTAACAACGCTGGATAGCGGGGAAATATTATGGTTGGTCATGAATTTTTCAAGGTAAAAAAAGCCACTAAAAAGTGGCCCGTGTCCTTACAAGAAAGTAAGGCGTTGCTTTTACGCGTCAAAAATACAAAAGTTTTGATATGTTTTTCTTTTTGATGAAAAAAAAAGAGACGCAGCTCCCGCCACGTCTCTATAATCTTAAGTTCCTTGTTTTGTGGACGTATGCGATACGTCCCTACGATTATTTCCGGACTTTCTTCACGAACTCCTCGACCTCCGGCACGCCGCCTTGATAGACGAGGTAGCCGTCGTAGGGTTCGCGCTTGGTGATTTCGTCGTTGATGGGGGTGAGCATCAGCTTGCGCACGTCCTCGCGCTTCTGGCCGCTGTCCTTGGTGAGGCCCAACGCCCATCCGAGCTTGATGTAAGAGCTTTCTGCCAACATGTTGTCGGCGGGGATGATGCCGCGCGCCATCATGTCGCGACCGGTGTCATAGACGAACATGTGGGTGTAGCCCCAAATCGTCTGCACGCTCATGTACTGGTGTACGCCAGCATCCGTAGCTCTCTGGATGGCATCGAACATGCCCTTGTTGACGTGTCCCAATCCGGTGCCGTCCCACACAATGCCCTTGTAGCCGTTGTCGATGAGCGCATCCAACACGTCGGGTTTCATGCCCGGGTAGTAGTAGAGGATGGCCACGCGGTCGTCGAAGGTGGGCACGATGCGGGTGACGTTCGGGTCGTTCAGCGCTAAGCTGCGCTTGTAGTCCTCGTAGTTGGTAATGACCTCCACCTTGCGGTGCTGTTCGCCTCTTCTGCGGTGGTTATAGACCTCCTTGATGGGCTGCACACCGTCCTTGCGGTTCACCGTGGCCAGCGGCGTGTCGCCGATGGTACGGAAGGTGGAACGGTAGGAGCTGTGCATCTTGCGCACGCGGGTGCCGCGGTGCAGGAAACCGTAGTCGTCGCTGGTGGGTCCGAACATGCAGACCATCACCTCGGCGATGTCACCGTGACCAGCAGCGGTCATGGCGTGCATGAGGTTCAATGCCGCGTCGGAACTCGGACGGTCGGAGGAACGTTGAGAGCCTACCAACACTACGGGCATCGGGAGGTTCTGGCACATGTAGGTCAGCGCGGTGGCGGTGTGCGCCAGCGTGTCGGTACCGTGACCGATCACGATGCCCTCGATTCCCTTCTTGATCTCGTCACCAATCTTGTTGGCCAACGCCTTATACTCTACGGGAGACATGTTCTCGGAGAAGACGGCGAACACCTTCTCGGTTTCGAGGTTGCAGATGTCGGCCAGTTCAGGAACTGCGCCGTACAACTCACCGGGGGAGAAAGCAGGAATCACCGCACCGGTACGGTAGTCGAGACGGGAAGCAATGGTGCCGCCAGTACCCAACAGCTTCACGTGCGGAAGACCCGGGGTGTAAGGGAACTCCTTCTCCGGAATCTTGAAGACGGGCTGCGGGTCGCGCTCGCCTTTCATGTCGGTGATCGTCTCGATGTCGATGCCGATGTTGTAGCCGGTGGCCACCTTCATCACGATGTGGATGTCGTCGGTGTTCTCGGCGCGGGGCAGAATCTTGCCCGAGAAGTGTCCGCGGGTGGTCTCCACTTCGGCTTTGTCCCACACGTGAACGTCGTATTTTTTGAGCATTTCCAGTGCTCTGCCTTTATATCCTTGGAATGTGATTTTGTCGTCCATTTTCAATTATGAATTATGAATGATAAATGATGAATTAAATCTCCTTGGCAAGTTCAGTGAATGGGAGGTTGCCGATAGCAATAGGACGTATATGACCTATAATGCTATTGCGCTTGTCGGTTTCATTGGTACACTTGCGGCGAGGTTTGAAAGCATTGACTGCAGCATTGAATTGCGACAAAATCTCCTCTTTCGTGCACTTGCGATAACCTGACAACTTCAGCAGCTCGGCGAAGTCGGCCGTCGGGTGTTCGAACATCAGCTTGAGGAAGTCGGGCGCGATGGACTTGTCCAGACCCTCTTGTTTCAGGAAAGCGAAGAGGTCGTAGATGCGGTCGGCGTAGAACGGGATTCTGCCGTACTGGCCGTGCAGGTGTTTGAGTCGGTGGCCGAAGAAGGTGCCGAGATATTTCGGGCAGTAATCCAGCTCGGTGGCGATTTTCTTGATAAGCGGGAAGAAATTGTGCGTGAAGATGTACTTGAAGCAGTCTTCCGGCACGCCCCAGGCGACCATCTGTGCGTAGCGGTCGGAGACAGCGTCGGGGATGTTCTTGCGCAAATTCTCGATGTAGTCGTTGGTCAACGGGATGGGCGCGGAGTCGGTGTCGGGGTACATACGGTCGGCACCGGGCAGCACGCGCTCGAAGATGGTGGTGCCGTCGGGCAGAGCCTTGCGGGTCTCTTGCGGCACACCATCGAAGGCCATCAGGGCACGTTCCTCGATGACTTCCAAGGCGGTCTTCACATCGTCCTCAGGTGCCCAGAAGATGATCTGCGCGTCGTTGTCGCCGGCGTTCAACGCTTTGGCGGCCTTCTCGAAGACGCTGCGGCTCACCACATCTTCCAAATCCTCGCTCGTGGCCATGTTCGGACGTTCCAAACAGGCGATAACCTTCAGTCTGTCAGCAAACTCGCTGTAGAACGGATGACCGGGTTGGGTGAAATGGGAGAGCAGACCTGCAAACTGCGGCAGGTTGACAGCATAGACCTTCGCACCGCCCTTGATAGCGTCGGTGATGGGGTCGAAGTAGAAGTGGAACTGCTTGGGATCCAGCTCCGTATAACTCATTTTCCAATCCTCTTTTTTGATGCGGGCATTCAGCTTCTCGCGGATGGCGAGCAACGCCCACTGACGGAAGCACTCCACGTGGGTGACTTCCGGAATCCACTTGGTATGGGCCACGCCCTTCACCTCGATACGGGTGCCGCCGGTGCAGCTCACGTTCACATCCTCACGACCAGCGCCGATGCCCGTGCGCACGCGACCGGTGCTACGGTTCAGGAAGCGGATGTAGTTACAAGCCTCCTCCACCTCGTCGGGGTTCACCATTTCAGGATAGGTCACCGTCTCGATGAGCGGCATGCCCAGACGGTCGGTGCGGTAAATGCGGGTGTGTCCAATATCCGAAACCTCGCGGCAGGCGTCCTCCTCCACACTAAGTTGGATGAGGCGCACCTTCTTGTTCTTGAGTTGGATTTCGCCATCGATACCGAGAATGGCGGTTCTTTGGAAACCGGTCGGGATAGAACCGTCGAGGTACTGTTTACGGGTGATGTGCACCTCGCCCACGATCTTCAGTTTGGAAGCGAGAGCGATTTCGAGGGCGTATTGCAGCGCCTCGGGGTTGATGGGGAACGGCGGGGTATCATCGACCTCGTACGTACACGCTGTGCGGTGCGCGATACGATAGACGATGTTCTTGCGGGTTTTGAACTCCATGAGGGCCGTGCCGTCATATTCGCCCATCTCGGAAAGGGTGGGGCGCATGTGGCGCAGCAGCTCCGCGTCGTATTGGTCCGGCTTTTGGAAGATGCCGGCGGGGCAGCGGCAGAAGAGCTTCTCCTTGGTGGCTAACTGCTGGTGGACCTCCAGACCCGACATGAACCCGATGCGGTCGTAGTCGGCCTGTGTGGCCTGCTTGCGGTCAACATAGCCGATGGCTTTTCTGCTGGCCTCGTAATTCTCTTGGGGATTAATCGTTTGCATTCTTGTCCTTATTTGTTAGTACTATTGTCCATTTACGCCCCACATTGCGCTTCGCTTATGTGGGGTTAATTGCGCTTCGCGCGTCTTGCCTCTCCGAGGCTGCTCAAGGAAAGAGTTTATATTATTGCCTTTTGCCTGTTCCCTGTTGCCTCTTCAAAAAACAGCGGCAAAGATAGGAAATAATTTTTTTTGTTTGAAAAGGGATTTGCGGATTTTTGTTGCGATTTTTTCTTTTTAAGACCTTTTTCCTTTGGGTCTTTTGTTCGTTTCTTTGGAAAAAGATGCTGCCTTGGAATATTTTTGTTTTTGTAATATGTTGATAATCAAATTGTTTTACCCCCCCCGATACAACAAAAAAAATTGATGACAAGATGGTGGAGTTCATTTTTTTTGTATAATTGCAACGTCATATATACAGATTATGTCTATAAGACCTCGCATGGTCTGAATATATGCTTCAAAAAGGGAAATCAAGAGGTCTAGTGCAAAAAATACAACGGTATGAAAAAGATAGTTACTTTTTTGATGATGATGATCCTGTTTGCGACGTTATCTGCGCAAACCGTCACGCTTACCTTCACCGCTCAGGATGCTTTTGGACAATATGTTCAGATTGATAGAGTGGTGGTTACCAACCAGACAAAAGGATGGGAGGAAATCATCCAGTGGCCCGACACTACCTTCCTCATGCAGAACTCGTTGGGGGTGGATGATTATTTGGGAAAACGCGAGTTTGCTCTTTCGCAGAACAATCCCAATCCGTTTGTCAGCACCACTGATGTGGAGTTGGCCGTGGTCGAGGAGGGCAATGTGTCGATTGAGGTTGCGGACATTCACGGAAGAATCGTGAGCGCGAATCAGTGTCTGTCTATGCAACCCGGAATTCATCATTTCCGCGTGAACTTGGCTAACACAGGTATATATGTGTTGACCGCCCGTCAAAATACGAAAACCTCTGCTATCAAGATGGTTTGCAAGGAAGGTGGTGCTTCTAACACCATTGATTATTTTGGAGATGCTCCGGTTAACTCCAACGTCCTGAAAGCCGGTACCGCTAACCCATTTGAATACGGCGATGAAATGCAGTATGTGGCTTATACACATGTGGGAAACACTGAGGTGGCAAGTCAGCCTCTCACGCAAGTGCAGCTCGAACCTCAAAACATCGTGTTGTCTTTTGCAGGTGCCGTCACCGGCGACAGTCTTCCTTGTCTGGGTGCGGCCACGGTGACAGACCATGAGGGCAATGTGTATAATACGGTGCGTATCGGCGCGCAATGCTGGACAAGGGAGAACATGAGATGCACTACATCTCCGAATGGCTATTTGTCTTTTGGTTGTGCGGATACATCTGATAGCTATAATTCCAGCAATTATGTGCCATACTACTACGACTACACGCAATCTGGCATACCCTTTGAAGATAGAGGATTTCTGTATAATTGGGCAGGAGCGATGGATACCATATCGACGGATTATATTACAGAATCGTTTACAGGTCGTCGCGGCATCTGTCCGGCTGGTTGGCACGTGCCGAGCCAGGCTGAATGGGATACGTTGTCGATATATTTGGCCTCCAATAATGAATACCAGTGTGGCACCCTTAGTTACAACCATATTTCCAAATCTTTAGCTTCGCAAAATTACTGGGCTAGTTCCTTGTGCTATTGTGGACCGGGAAATGACCAGACAGCGAATAATGCCACTGGTTTTACTGCTGTTCCGACAGGCAGCTATTTTTGGTTTACGACGTATAATTACTGTAGCAAAGGCGCCTATTTTTGGGCATCTACAAGCCGAAGCAATGTGTTAGCGGGAAACATTATTATGACTTGGGAAGATTCTTTCTTAGGAATGGGTGATCCAGGTAAGGATCGCGGTCTCGCCGTCCGTTGTCTCCGCGATTAGTTCGATTCACAATTTGTCATTCATAATCAAGGCGTGGCTGTGGGCTGCGCCTTTTTTTATGCAGAACTGTGAATTATCAATTATCAATTAGGACGCCTCTTTTCAGCAAAGAATCTCTTCAGTATTTCCCCGCATTCTTCCGCCAGCACGCCTTTCCGGACCTCCGCTTTGGATGGGAATTTGCCGTCGGTGTAGACGCTGTAGCCGCGTTTGGGGTCGGAGGCGCCGAACACGAGGGTCTTCACCTGCGCGTGTGCGATGGCGCCGGCGCACATGAGGCATGGCTCCAATGTGACGTATAAGGTACAGTCTTGCAGGTATTTGGCACCTAAGGAGTTGGCGGCTCCCGTGATGGCCATCATCTCCGCGTGGGCCGTCACGTCCTTGAGCGTCTCCGTCAGGTTGTGCCCTTTCGCAATCACGCGACCGTCGAGCACCACCACCGCGCCCACGGGGATTTCATCCTCCGCGTAGGCGTCTTCCGCCTCATTCAGCGCGATGCGCATATAATATTCGTCGTTTAATTCCATAATGTATCGATTGGGTGGCTTGTTCCTAATTGCCCAGGGGTTGCGCTTCGCTTACCCCTGGCTACCAAGCTCTTGCCCCTAACGGGGCTGCTCAAGGAAGCATTTTTATATTACTACCACGCCCTTCGGGCACCCCTTCTATAATAGAAGGGGAATTGGGGTCGCCCGTACCTAACTACTAACTGCTAACTGCTAACTCGCAGATCCCCGCCAGGGCACACCCGTCGCAGTGCGGCTTGCGGGCGGTGCAGACGTAGCGGCCGTGGAGCAGGAGCCAGTGGTGGGCGCGGGAGATGTACTCCTTCGGAAAGTGCTTGACCAGCTCTTTCTCGACGGCGTCTGGGGTTTTCGCACTGTCGGGGACGAGTCCGAGTCGGTGCGAGACGCGGAAAACGTGCGTATCGACAGGCATGGCAGCCTCACCGAAGGCGAAGGCTAACACCACGTTGGCGGTCTTGCGGCCCACTCCTGGCAGCTTTGTCAGTTCTTCCATCGTGCAGGGAATTTCCCCACCGAAATCGCTGTCGGCCATCTGCGCCATCTGAACTAAATGTTTGGCTTTGCTGTTGGGATAAGATACTGATTTGATGTAGGATAACACCTCCTCTTCGGTGGCTTTCGCCAAGTCGGAGACGGTAGGGTAGGAGGCAAACAGCGCGGGTGTCACCATGTTGACGCGCTTGTCGGTGCACTGAGCGGCGAGCATCGTGGCCACCAGCAACTCGTAAGGATTGCTATAGTTCAGCTCCGACTCCACATCAGGCTGCGCTTCCGAAAAATATTCGACAATGAACTTGTATTTATCTGATTTTCTTGCCATTGGCTTACTTGTTCTTATAAATGTATGTTCCCTATTGCCTGTTCTCTCTTCCTTCTTCCTTCTTCGTTCTTCCCTCTTCCCTCTTCCCTCTTGCTACTCCTCGCTGTTATTGATGAAGTACGCCGTCACAGAGTCCAAATAGGTCTTCGAAACCGGAATTTGCGGCAGATTGGGAACCCCGAAATCCAGATAGGGACCGTCTTTGTCCTTCCGCAGCAGCAAAATGTTGGCGAAATTGACCAAATAGCTGCGGTGACAACGTACAAATCCGTACTTCTCCAGTTTATCCTGTTGTTTTTTCAGTGTACTGCGCAGAGTAAACCGTTCGGTGTTCTCCTTGTTTTTGTAGTAGATGTTGACGTAGTTTTCCGCCGATTCAATATAATATATATGGTCAACTCGCAGCGAAAGTTGCAATTCCTCTTTCTCGTCAAAGAAGTTGATGATTTTGTTGTTGGCGGTTTGTACTTCTGGTGCAGGTTCGGGGATAACCTCCTTAACAGGTTGTTCTACAGTAGGTTCTGCAGCGGTTGAGGCCGTCACATGGTTGTCAAGGATAAAATCGTCTCCGGAGAAATCGTTGGAGAAGGAGACCTCCTCCTCTTTTTGTGCTGTTTGTTGTGCAACGGATTGATTGTTAGCGGATTCCAGCTCCGATATCTTCTCGTCCTTGTATCGGGTGGAGAAGTAGAGGTGCGCGATGATGGTGGGGATGACGATAATGGTGGGCACGTAGATCACTGCGCGGGTGAAGATGTCGGAGAAATCACGGGTGTCGTGTACAGCGAAATGCACTATCGTTGTGTAGAGAAAGGCGATGATCAGTACCTCCACTATCAACCAAGAAAAGTACTGTAAATAGTTGATATTGTTGCGTTTATTCACATGGTACATGATGATTTTACTGATGGTCAACACCAATGTCCCGCTACTGACAATGATGAGCGTGTCGGTGAAAAGTTTTGCGCGGGTGAAATGTTCGATGTTGTACCACGCCCCATGAAAAGGGGTGAAAATGTTGACGAACAGTAGCGAGAAAAAGAACACAAATACCAAATAGAAGGTGATGTTGTCCTTCGTGAGGTAGTATTCGGGTATCTTTTGGTTCATCATATCTTAGAAAAAACTTGCAAAAATAGCATTTTTTCAGATATGCTACGTACGTTAGCTTTGATTTTGTCCCTGAATGGATGATTTCGTCCCTCGCCCGCGGTTTTTGTCCCCCGAAGAGCGCTAATAATCACAATTTTAAGATTTTTTAAGAGAAATGTAGTTTTTTTGCACCCTGAAATTTTAGACAGAAACCTATGGAATTGAAACACATTTATGACATCATGCTCCGCTATTCGGAGCGTCATCCGGAACAGAAGATTGCGTTGTCCGGCAAATTAGGCAAAAACAAATGGAACGAATATACCCCGCAACAATATAAGAAGACAGCCAATGAGCTGAGCTGCGCATTGTTGGCGAAAGGCATCCAAAAGGGTGACAAGGTGGCCTTGATCTCCACCAACCGTCCCGAATGGACCATCACGCAAATGGCTGTGACTCAGATTGGTGCCGTGCTGGTACCCATCTATCCCACCATTACTGCCGAGGATTACAAATATATCTTGAATCACTGTGAGGCCAAGCTGGTCATCATGGAAGGCGAGATTGTGATGAATAAGATTAAGTCGGTTGCATCCGAATTGCCCAATTTGAAAGATATCTACACTTTCGCAGACCGTAAGGAATACCCCTATTGGGATCAGTTAATTGCCTTAGGACGTGAGAATTACGACGAAGGAAAGCTTCAAGAGATGCGCGCTGCCAACGATGAGAAGGAGTGCGCCATGATCATCTACACCTCGGGTACCACCGGCACCCCGAAAGGCGTGATGCTCTCTCACTACAACATCATGTCGCAGATTGAGAATCTGAGACATATCCCTTCGAAATGGTCGAAGAAGGGTTTGAGTTTCCTGCCGCTCTGCCACGCATACGAAAACATGATTGTGCTTCTCTATCAATACCTTGGCATGACGGTTTACTACGTTTCGAACCTTGCCACCATCGCAGAGGCGATGCGTGAGGTGCATCCGACGATGATGACGGCCGTGCCGCGCGTGCTGGAGAAATTCTACGAGAAGATCGAGGCTTCTGGCAAGGCAAAGACCGGCGCTGCCCGCTCCATTTTCGAATGGGCTGTCAAGTTGGCGCTAAAGTACAATATCGAAGACGAAGACAGAACCGTGGCTTACAACATGCAGCATAAGTTGGCTGACAAGTTGGTTTACAGCAAGATCCGTCAAGGTTTGGGTGCCGACAACTTCGACATCCTCGTGTCGGGTGCTGCATCCCTGAAACCGGAACTCTGCTCCTTCTTCTCCGCTATCGGAATGCCTGTGTTCGAGGGCTATGGTATGACGGAAACCTCTCCCGTGATTGCTGTCTCTTGCCGTGAGAAGTACGGTCGCGAGGCCAACACCGTGGGTTTCCCGTTGGGTGGCGTCGATGTCGCCATCACCAAAGAGGGCGAAATCATCTGTAGCGGTCACAACGTTATGATGGGCTACTACAAGGACGAGGAGCAGACCCGCCAGATTATCGACGAGAGCGGTTGGTTGCACACCGGCGATATGGGGCGCTTCACCGAACGCGGTCAACTGGTGATTACCGGACGTCTCAAAAATATTTTTAAGACCTCGATGGGCAAATATGTGAACCCGCAAATTATCGAAGAAAAAATGTCGCAATCCAAGTATATAGACCAGATTGTGGCGGTTGGCGAGAACCAAAAATTCGTGGCTGCGTTGGTCGTTCCAAATTTTTCTGAAATAAAAGATTGGTGTGAATCCGAAAAAATTATATATTCGCACCCTAAAGAGATGATTGACAACCTAAATGTTAAGAATCTGATTAAGAGCGAGATAGATAAATATAACAAGGAGCTGAGTAAGACGGAAAATGTAATGAAGTTTGAAATTCTCGCCGACGAGTGGACGCAAGAGAACGGATTGTTGACCCCGACACTCAAAGTGAAGAGGAACAAAATCTCGAAAAAATATGCTGATTTGATTCAATCCATGTTTGATCATCAGTAACAGTCTTACAAGTCGTTTGAGTCTTTCCCCAAGACGAGACTTGTTTTCATGTGTTGTGTTATGTGCGAGAGAGGCCTCCATGCGGAGGCTTCTCTCATTTTAAAACGAAAATAACCGGCTCATAAGAACCGGTTATTCTGTTTTCTCGGAAGTGTTTCAGTTAACGGATGTTCTCCTCCACCATCTCCTTGATGTAGCTCATCACCTCAGGCTCTTGCAGCGAAACGCCGTCGAGGGCTTCGTAGAGTTCGTCGGTGTCGAGCACATAGTCGGTCTCCTCTTTGCCGTTTTTAACTCTCTGGAAATGAAGCACGAAGTGGATTTCGGGGTGTGCGGCGATGGTGAGCACCATGGTGCCGGCCAGGTCGCCCATGGGCGGACGGTCGAGGTGGGTGAGTCCGAACACCGCGGTCACCGTCGTGCCCACGCCCAGCTCGCTCTCGATCTTCATCGAGCCGCCGGTCATCTCGGAGTTTTGCTTCAGCAGAGGCAATCCCAAGCCCACCTTGCGCGTGGTGCGCGTGGTGAAGAAGGGGTTGATGACCTTCTCCACAGTCTCCTGACTCATTCCGCAGCCGTCGTCCTTGAAGATCAGCGTCAGCGTGTCGGCATCGTGGTTCTCCAGCACTTCGAGAGTGATGTTGTTGGCTTTTGCACGTGTGGAATTCTGCAGAATGTCCATGATGTGCATCGACAAGTCTTTCATAACTAAGCGGTTAAGTACTTGTAGATTTGTCCGGCCACCTCAAAGGTTTGCTCGGTTGTGCCCAAAACGGGAATGTCCTCCTCCTTGGCCTGTTCCAGCATGTCGTCGTCGGGTTTGTTGCCCTTCACGAGGATGACGCACGCCAGCTCTTTCAGGGAGGCGATGGCAATGACGTTCTTGTGCGTTTGCAGGGTCACCCACACGTGGCCTTCCTGCGCGAAGCCCATCACATCACTCAGCAAATCAGAGACATAGCCGCCTTTGATTTCGGTGTCCATGTTGTCCTCACCACAGAATACGGTGAGATTCATTTTTTCTACTAATTCTTTTACGGTCATATTCTTCGTTTGTTTTTGTTTGTTCTTTTTATCTGTGCCGCCCCACATTACGGCTTCGCCTTATATGGGGTTAATTGCGCTTCGCGCGTTTTGCCTCTCCGAGGCTGCTCAAGGAATATATTTCATATCGTCAGCAGCACTTCACGACCATCCTCGCCGTGAAAGGCTTTGCGGATTTCATCGAAGCTGCGGGTCTCCATTTTCAAATAGCAGGGGGCAGTGCCGATGATGTCGGGTTGGTGGGCGTCCGAGCTTCTGGTGAACATCTTGTTTTTCAGATATTTGTGAACTTTTAGAATCTCGTCTTTGTCGCCCTTTTTGGAGAGTTCCACGGCGTCGTATTCCAGGTCGAACGGGATGAAACCCAACTGCGCGATGAGGCTGTTCTTCATCTTATCGACATGCGCGGGCACGAAAAGACCGCCCAATTCGTGTACCTTGTTGGCTATCTGGTTGACATTCTGGTCGATAGCAGAGGTGAGCAGTTTCGGCTCCTCGTACACGATGTTCATCTCCTCGTCAATCTGCACCTGGTCGCCGAAGAATTCCGGGTCGTTGGGGATGTCGGGCAGATGCTCGTCGAGGTATTCCTGGAACTTGTCGAGCGATTCGTGGTCGCCGAAGTAGGCCAGACAGTGCGCCTCTTCCTTGGTGGTGACCTCCGCACCGCACAGCACGAAAATGTCGCGATTGTGGGAGTAGTGCTCCGCGAGGCGACAGTGGCGCGTGGCGTTGTGGTCGGTGATGGCGATCACATCGAGTCCCCTTTCCAGCGCGATGGCGATGATGTTGTCGGGCGTCATGTCCAGATCACCGCACGGTGAAAAGAGGGTATGCGTATGTAAATCAGCTTTGTAGATGTTCATCCAACTCAAAATTTGCGGGCAAAGATACAATTTTTCGACATATCCTATCCATCTTTTGCGCTTTTTTGAGTCAGGATATTTTTATTGGATATGCAATATATAATATAAAATTGCTATTTTTGCGAGCTTATTATGCGAAATTATAATCTATTGAATATCAAATTAATACATAAAATCTGAAAAAATGAAAAGACTGATTTCTATCACAGCATTGGCTCTTTTGGTGGTTTTCGCCATGACGGGCTGTAAGAAAAGTTACACCATTACGGTGAAATCCAACAATTCTGCTTGGGGAACTGTTACCGGCAGCGGTACCTATAAGGACGGCGAGACGGTCACCATTTCCGCTGTTCCCGCACAAGGTTATTTCTTCAACTGTTGGAACGACGGCAACACCGAAAATCCTCGTAAGATTTTGGTGAGCGGCAATGCCGAATTCATCGCTACGTTCAGCGACACTCCTGGCGGTGGCGGTGGTGGCACTGAGGGCGCACTGGAAGTTTCCGGCAGCATCAGCGCCAACACCACCTGGCCCGACCGTGGCGTGGCTGTCGATTACATCGTTGACGGGCGTTTTTGGGTGGAAGGCAACGCCCTGCTGACTGTCGAACCCGGTGTGACCATCATGTTCACAGGTGTTGACGGCGGCATTTCGGTGGGTGAGAACGCCGGTCTGCGTATGGTGGGCACGGCCGACAAACCCATTGTCCTCACGGGCCCCGCCAATAACCCGAACAAGGGCTCCTGGGGCTACGTGTGGGTGAATTCCAATCGCGCTGACAACCAGTTTGAGTATGTGACCTTTAATAACGGCGGAGCTGAAGCTACCGTTGTCGATGTGCCGGGTAAACTCTCCATGAAACATTGCACCATCAACGGGGCTTTGGGAAATGGCTTCATTGCGAGCGGTACTTTGACTGCATTCGAGAATAATACCATCAAGAATGTGGACCAATTCCCTGTGGAGCTTTGGAATTACAAGCTGTTGAATTCCTTCGGCAATGGCAACACTTATACCAACAATGGACACAATATGATTAAAATGGATTGCTATTGGCTTGATAATGAAGGTAATGCTAATGCCGTCAGCTTCCGCAACCAAGGCATTCCCTACTATATGTATCAAGGTGTCAATTTGCAATCGACGCAAGATGTGGTGAAAGTGTATGAGGGCACGGAGATTGTTTTCGCGCACAATACCGATATGTACGTCGGTGCGGACGGTATGTTGTTGGTGGAAGGCACGGCCAGCGCACCGGTGATTTTCCGTGGAGAGCTGAATGAAAACGGTTCTTGGGGCGGTATCGAAATCGCTTCCACGCGCACCACGGGCGGTGGCAACAAGATCGTGAACTGCACGATCAAAAATGCCGGTCGATATGATGAAGCCGCGTTGCGCACCATTGAGGAGAACCATCTGACCCTCACCAATGTCACCATCAACGGCAGCAGCGGCTATGGAATGCGTATCTATGTCCCCGTGAACTGGGATAACGATCAATACGATTTTTCCAACTACCATGTGACCGCTTCCGGTCTGACGTTCGCCAGCTGCGTTCAAGGCAACATCTACGAAACCAACAAGGATCAAGTGTACAGCAGTTGGCCGGGTAATAAAAAAAGAAAATAATCAACATACTGAATCATAGCGAGATGAATCGAAGTGAAATTGAAGAGAAGGTCAACGCATTCTTGGTTGATGAGTTGGAGATAGACGAGGAAAAGTTAAAGCCCGAAGCGCTGCTGAAAGAGCATTTGGGTATCGACAGCCTGGATTTTGTAGATATTGTGGTGATTGTGGAGAAGGTTTTTGGCTTCAAGATCAAGACCGAGGAGATGAAACAGCTGAAGACCCTCGAACAGTTTTACGATTATGTAGCCTCCAAGGTGGCTTAAAACCTC
>JAGBPE010000027.1 GCA_017633495.1 Bacteroidales bacterium
CGGTGGTGCTATCGATGCACGCTTCATGCCTGCTATCTTGAAGGGTATCATGGAGAAGATGGAAGAGGGTCCTCTGACCGGTTCCTACGCCCGCGATATCGTGGTGAACATCTACGACGGTAAAATGCACCCGGTTGACTCTAACGAATTGGCATTCAAGTTGGCTGGTCGTAACGCCTTCAAGGAAGCCTTCAAGAACGCTGGTCCGAAGATTTTGGAGCCCATTTACGACGTTGATATCTTCGTTCCCGCCGACCGTATGGGTGATGTGATGACCGACATGCAAGGTCGTCGTGGTATCATGATGGGTATGGACAGCGAAGGTGCTTTCCAGAACATCCACGCCAAGATTCCGTTGGCTGAGATGAACAAATACTCCACCACCTTGAGCTCCATCACTTCCGGTCGTGCTTCCTACAGCATGAAATTCGCCGAATACCAACAGGTTCCCACCGAGGTTCAAAGCGAAATCATCAAGAAATACGAAGAAGAGAACAAGGACGAAGAATAGTCTTGACTCTTTTCAAAATATTAAAGCCCGGCAATTTTGTCGGGCTTTAAACTTTTAAAAGCAGCATGATTCTAACGTCCCAAAATAATGAACTAAAACCTATTCATAAAATTTTTCACCGAGTGTGTGGAGATTCATAAAAAGTGTATCTTTGCCGCTCAATCAACAACCAAAAAGTATTATGGCTTACAAAATTAGTGAAGATCTTTGCGCCGCTTGCGGAACTTGCATCGGCGAATGCCCTCAAGAGGCTATCTCTGAAGGCGCTGCTTACTCTATCAACCCTGATCTCTGCATCGAATGCGGTGCATGCGCAGACGTTTGTCCTTGCGAAGCTATCAGCTTAGAGTAGTAGTTAAACCCTTTGTTTAACAAAACAAAAAGAGGCGCGGAATATTCCGTGCCTCTTCTGTTTTTCAGGCAATACGCCAATGTTTACAGAAGGAATTGGGCTGCCACAAAGCCAATGGCGCAGATGAAAGTGGAAATCACAATTCCGCGTCCCGTCATGTCATACTTCAGTTTCAACAGATAATAACGCAGAATAAACAGGTTGGGGATCATCGCAATCAGGATGAATTTGGGGATCAGAATCTTGATCAGGTTGGGACTGTTCACCAGCATCTGCGGATTGGCATGCACGATGAGCGCAAAGATGCCGTAAATGATGCCGAACAGCACCACGGGGATAATTAATCCCAAAACTACGCCAACGGCGTAGGAATCTCTTCTAAGGAAGTCCATCATTGTTCTAAATACTTTAAGTTAGGAATATACTGATGTGCCGTCAAGTCGAACTGCACGGGCTGCACCGACACGTAATGGTTCTGCAACGCCCATTCGCAGGTGTCTTCCGCCAGCTCGTGACGGTCGAGACAGCCGGTCAGCCAGTAGTATTTTCGGCCGAAGGGGTCGGTGCGTTCCTCCAAATCCTCGTGCCAGACACCATGGCACTGGCGGGTCACTTTCACTCCTTTGATCTCCTCGACGGGAACTTTTGGAATATTCACATTGAGGCAGGTGTAGGGCGGAAGACCGTTCTTCAGCACCTGTTCCACGATGGGACGGCCAAAGTGGATGGCGGCCGTGAAGTCGGCGTTGGGTGAATAGTCGAGCAGCGACAGACCGACGGCCGGAATGTTGTCGAAAGTGGCCTCGATAGCCGCTGCCATCGTGCCGGAATAGATCAGGCTGACAGAGGAGTTGGAACCGTGGTTGATACCCGACAACACCAAGTCGATTTTCCGGTCGCGGAGCACCACTTTTTCGCCCAATTTCACGCAATCCACCGGCGTACCGTTGGTGCGGTAATAGATGATGCCGTCTTCGTTTTTGTAGTTGATCAGGCGCAGCGGTTCGTTCATGGTGATGGCGTGCCCCATTCCGGAACGTGTCCGGTCGGGCACCACCACCACCACTTCACCCAACGACTTGGCCACGGTAACCATGGCGTCCAAGCCTTTGGCTTCAAAGCCGTCGTCGTTGACAATCAGTATTAAAGGCTTTTCCATACTTCAATTCACAAGGGCTATTTCTTGACGAATTTGGTGGTTTGAGTCTGATGGTTGCTGTCTTCCACTTTTAACAGGTAAGTGCCGGTTGCAAGACTTCTGACATCAATTTCGGAATGGTTGTCCGTCAGGCGACCGCCTTGGAGCAACTTGCCCATCAGGTCAAACAGTTGATAAGAACAACCGTTGTTGTCGGATGCATCCATTTGAATGTGAATGGTTTCCGTGGCGGGATTCGGCCAAACGGAGTACCAGGAAGCTTCTTGAGCGTAATCATCAATGCCCATTTCGGAGTTCAGCTGGCCGCCCGGGAAGGAGATATTGTCGATGTAAGCGCAGTCTTTGCCGGAAGACATGTAATTGTCTTTCGAATAGACCCAAGTAAAGGTATACGAGCCGGGGTTCAAGGGATAGACGGCACGGGTCCAGCCAATGCTGCCGCTCCATTCATCCTTTTTGGAACCGTTGATTCTAAAGGAGAGTTTGTCGTAGTCCTCTTCGCTGGAAACTTTGTAATAGAAGGAAATGGAATCAGCGATATCTGAATGATAGGAAATACTCAAAGTAGTGGTGCCGTTGTCGGAAATCGCGCCGGATTTTGCGCAATAAGTACCTTCGTAGGGATTTTGCGTGGTGATTGTCCACGGGATAGGAGAGTTGTTCTGCCATTCCATGTTCGTGAAGCTGGCAGTTTCCCAATCTTCAATCACAGCTCCGATTTTAACGAGGAAATAGGCGGTGTCAGTATAGCCGTCAACAACATAAATAGCTTTCAGATAGGTCTTTGTTGGAACCGACAAAGTATCGTTCACCGTCATAAGGTATGAAATGACAGTATCACTTTTCACGGCAAGAGTTTGGGTGTTGGCAAAAGTATTGGGGATGGAAAGTTCGCCGGCAGGATTGTCGATTTTCAATTGACCAGGAAGAGCCACCATGTTTCCATTGTTGGTCAGTTTGAAACAATAGCGGAAGGTCTCGCCGAAATCGATTCTATTATTACCGTTTCCATCGGCGGAGTCATCTACGTAGCCCGACAGAATCTTCAAAGAGGGAGCATACAATTTGATGGTTTTGTTCTGCGCCACCGTGTCGTTGTTGAAGATCATAAGGAAGTGAAAAACAACGTTGTGGTCGGCCGGCACCACGTCTGCCACCTTGAAGGTGAAGTGTTGGCTGGTCAGGGTGTCGTTTGCCGCGATATTGTTGATGGTGAAGTTGTTGTCATACAAAGTCACGTAAGGATCATCTGTGGTGATGCTCACCTGTATGTTGTTGGCTGCAGTGTTACCGATGTTGATGATTTCAGGAGTCACCAAAAGGGTTTCGCCGTATTCAGCCAAACCGTTGACAATCGTGCTACTTTCAGGAGTAGTCTGCTCGGTTATTTCTTGGTTGCCGACAATGACGTAGGGTCCTTCGTTGGGAATAAAGTTGATGGTGCCTTCATAGGGCAGGTAGTTGGTGGCGGTGGCCAGCACATGCAACGTGTCGGTAGGAATGTAGGTTTCGTAGAAGGGGAGCGTGAATTCGCCGTTGTTGATGTGACCGACGCCGAGAATTACGTTGTCTTTGGTCACCGTGATTTTTGCGTTTTCCACTGCGGATGAGAAGGTTACGGAAGGAATGCCGGAAGGCAGAATATCGTTGTGAGAGACGATCAACTCTTCAGGAGCCGCGGTGCGCAACTGCAAAGCGGGGTCGCCGAAGAGAAGCCAGGTGCGGAACACTTCGACATCATTGTAGACATCGAGCATTTTGATCATACCATTGAAGAAGATACCACCGTAGGTGAAATTTTGATCGGCAGGAACAGTGCCCACCAAGCGGTCAATCATAGCGTCTTGGGCGCACATCGGGGAGTTCCAAGGCTGGTTGATGGTAGATCCCGTGAAGCCGACAGCACCGGAGGGTTCGCCGTTGTGCGTGGCGCGCAGCCAAGCCTCTGCAAAGCAGGTTCCTGTATGGTACTCACCGTTCACGCAAGCCACAGACAGGATGAACGGCAGTTTGCCGACATTGGTCAAAGCATTGACATCAGAGTTGGAAAAACCGGAGGTAACCCAACTCGTAGAACCGCCGTGTCCGCAATAGGTGATAATACCTGTACCGCTGTTCACGCCAGTGGCGACCATTGAGGCCGTCGGATTGCCGGCTGCGTCCAAACCTCCTTGGCTGCCTTCAAAATACTCATAACCAGAAGTGTAGGTGTAAGCTTGCAGTTTGTTGTTAATATTGCGGATATGTTGGTAGTCGTATTCGTTGTTGTCGCCAGGACCTTGGTCGGAGGCGATGCCGATGAAAGACGGGAAGTGGGTGGTTTCGGTAGGATTCTGCTCATATTGGATGAAACGTTGCACTTGGGTTTCGACCTGTGAGACATTTTCGGCGGAAATCTTACCCAAAATGATGTCGGGATA
>JAGBPE010000194.1 GCA_017633495.1 Bacteroidales bacterium
ACATTACCCGCTGGATGCGGTCCGCTGAAATAGTGCTTCTGAACGTTTTCTGCTTGCTCAAAAAACTGGTTGTCAGCTCCTTCATGCATACAAAGATGCATAGGTGCATCACCTGACGCACGTTGCAGCATCTGCAAGCCATATAGAAAATCCTCCTCCTTGTCACGCATCAACACGTTGAAGTCCGTGGCTAGCGGATTGCTGTCAAAACAGGGGACAAAAACCGCCTTGGGCATCGCATCTGGTGAAGGAATCACCGAGAAGGGACGCTGCCGCAGACAAGGCCATAAGCCGTACTGTAACAACAATTTGCGTACTGCTTGACTGTCAGCAGGTTCAGCGAACTCCACAATCGCAACAGTGTCATCATCCGAGGTCCTGTCGATGACCACCGCCTCGATGACACGCTTCTCCCCCCTCACAATCTCGCGCACCATACCCTCCACCGGCGACACAATGACGACTCGCTCATCCTTCTTGTCGCAGAACAGCGGTGTTCCTACGCGCACAGCGTCACCCGCCTGCACGAGCAGTCTCGGGGTCAACCAACGGAAGTCAGAAGGACGGATATAGAAGGTTCCGGGCATGTTAAAAGCCAACCGGCTGTCAGGCGCTTCACCCGACAGTTTCAAATCCAATCCTTTGGTAATGACATAGTTCATACAGCGTATCCCTTGATGTGTTTTCAACACATTTTTCGCGGCAAAGATACGTTTTCCCTTTTATTCCACCAAATTTTTCTTTCGGAAACAGAAGAATCACGAGTCTCCCCTAACCCGTATAATCCGCTCTCCGATACTACACGAAAGACACCGTTTCTGCGAACAGTAATGATCCATCAGTTCCAATTGCGCCTGAGAGTCGTAGGCACTCCCGCACGGAAATACGCTGTCAGAGAAGAGCCGGGTGGTCTTGTTGTTCTCATACGGCACCCTTTCCAACAAGGCCAACGCATCCTCCTGCATGTCGTCATCCCCCGAAAACCGCGCATAGCTGAAACGGATCGGGGCCACCACATTCACAATCAACGAATTAACGATTGAATCCCCCATTCCGGAGGCATGCTTTGGGCTCTCTTTCCCGAACATATAGTGCGTCTGCCAATATTCGTCCGGTGCCACCGACAGCCACGTACGAATCCCGCGCATCCCCATCTTCAACACCCTGTCCGACAACTCATTCCCCGTTTCGTACAACATTTGAGCAAACTGCGCCAACCGCAACGGCGGGAAATTCTGCGGCCTCAGTCTCAACCAATTCCAGTGATGCGCCCCGATAGAGGTCAACTGATACTTGTAACGAAGATAATCATACTCGTACGAGAGCCGTTCCACATATTCGTCTCGCTCTGCAACATCCAACAACCCCGACTGTCCGAAGACAAGTGCATAAATCTGCAGCTTCGACGAGAGGTGAGCCCTCACAATCCGAAACGGAAGACTCTGCGCCAACAACTCGAAAGCCGTCCCATTCTTCTTACACCCGAAACTGATCGCCAGCGTTCTGTAAATCAACTCGTTCCAGTCCTGTTGACAGCTCAGCAGCGTGCTTTGGAAAACAGTCTGCCTACGTAACAACCGCTCCATTAACACATTTGACATCTGATTATGAAGGATGAGTGGTTCCAAACTCTGCAACTGTGTGCGACAGAGCAACATATCCGGCATCTTCATCAGGGTCTCATAACGAATGAACATCTCCCGAGGAATCCGACCCTTCAACTCCAACGTCGGGACAAACTCATTCTCATCCAATGGTATCTCCACATCTTGTTCGTAAACCACATGCAGAATCACAGATTTGTACTTGTCGTCAAACTGATGGTGATGCCTCAGCCAGTCTGAACTGCGACAGTGAATCTCCACGCTTCCTATCCAACGCATGCCTCCGATATTCACTACCGCCTGCAAGAAGTCAGGCCCAGCATCAAAATTGTGATAACCCGGGAAAACCACACTGACATCCAGTCCTTCGGTGGTCTTCAAATTTAAAAAATCATAGTGGCGGTGTTGCCACACATAGTGTAAAAAATCCTCTTTCATGGTCTCTGAATTTTGAAAACATGATACCTTTTGTTTTTCTTGCAAAGATACAATAATTCAACGATTTTATCAACACTTTCGTCAAAAAAAATCACCACTGATTACTAGATAGATACAATTTTTTATTAACTAATCAGCATATAAAATTAAATTTTAAAAATAATTTTTCGCAGAAAAACAACACCATACTGTTAATCATATAAAAAATTATTGTAATTTTGCAAATCCAAACAATGAAATAAAATCAAAATGAAAACGGAAAAGCAACTACAAGGTATTCACGGCGAGGAGATGGCCGTAAATCTCTTTCTACAAAAAGGTTATAGGATTTTAGAACGCAACTGGCATTGCGGACACTTGGAGGTGGACATCATCGCGGAAGACGACAACCATCTCGTCATCGCGGAGGTTAAAACGCGGAAAACGGCAATATTCGGCGAACCGGAAATTTTCGTGGACTTCCAGAAGCAGCAACGGCTCATACGCGCGGCCATGCGCTACGCCAAATTCAAGCGAGTCACGAAAGAGATTCGCTTCGACATCGTGTCTGTCATCAACTGTCCGGAAATGCAGCAGGTGACGCACATCGAAGACGCATTTAAACCCAGGTGGTAAAAAAAGGAAAACCCGTAAGCCGGGTTCTGTTCTATGTTGTCATTTATCTCGGACCTGCGTCGCCACAGGCCTCTATCAACCTACCCTCCGGGTCGGACGAGCAGCCCTCAAGCCCCGGTTTATTTGGTCTTTCAACCCATAAGGTTTACCCCCGCCGGCATCACTGACGGCGGCGTGAGCTCTTACCTCACGTTTTCACCCTTACCCGA
>JAGBPE010000028.1 GCA_017633495.1 Bacteroidales bacterium
CGACTCGCTGAAATTCAGCTTACATCCTAACGTGTGTATTTCAAAATTCTTCATTTATATGTTATTTTTTTTACTCTCAAAACAAAAATCCCCTCAACCCAACAGCCAATTTATACCCTTTAATTTAAGAAAAATTTTTGGGGTGCAAAATTACAATTTTTTTTTGAAACATCAGAACATAAAATTTAGGGTGTTTTTCGCGGGTTGTAGAGACGGTGTGCACACCGTCTCCACGATGGTGATTTCACTTTTCACGGTGTATTCGAAATTTATGTACTTTTGCCGCCGTATTTTGCTTGTGAATGGTTAAAGGTTATAGGTTAAAGCTCAGGGGCTTAGAAGCTTACATGCTTAGAAGTTTAGGAGTCTAAGTTTATGTTTTAGTTTAAGACTAAGTCTACGCCAAAAGCCAAAAGCTAATAGCTAAAAGCCAACAGCCAAAACAGTCGAAAAGAACAAATAATCAAATCAAAGAAATATGGAAAACAACTACGATGTTATCGTGATCGGAAGCGGTCCTGGCGGCTATGTGGCTGCGATTCGGGCCAGTCAGTTGAACCTCAAAACCGCTGTGGTGGAACGCGCCGAACTGGGCGGCATCTGCCTCAACTGGGGCTGCATTCCCACTAAAGCGCTGCTGAAATCTGCGCAAGTATATAAATATATGTCTCACGCCGCTGATTACGGCATTACCCTCGAAGGCACTGTAGCCCCCGACTTCCAAGCTGTGGTGAAACGCAGTCGCGGTGTGGCCGAACAGATGAGCAAAGGCGTGCAGTTCCTGCTCAAGAAGAACAACGTGGATGTGATTGCCGGCTTCGGTAAGCTGGCTGGTAACCACCAGGTTGAAGTGACTGCCGCCGACGGTACCAAGACCACCTACGAGGCCAAGCACATCATCCTCGCTACGGGCGCACGTTCTCGCAGTCTGCCCAACGTGCCGCAAGACGGCAAGAAGATCATCGGCTACCGCGAGGCGTTGACGCTCCCCGAACTGCCCAAAACGATGGTGGTGATGGGCTCCGGCGCTATCGGCAGCGAGTTGGCTTACTTTTACGCAACCATGGGCACGCAGGTGACCATTGTGGAGTACATGCCGCGTTTGGTGCCCGTGGAGGACGACGACATCGCCGCTCAACTGGCACGCTGTTTCCGCAAGCACGGCATCAAGACGATGACCGGCGCTGCTGTGGAGAAAGTGGAAGTGGTTAACGATCAATGCGTTGTGACAATCAAGGACAGCAAGGAGAAAGTTACGGAGATCACCTGCGACATCGTGCTTTCCGCTGTTGGCGTGGCCACCAACTTGGAAGGCCTCGGTCTGGAAGAGTGCGGCGTGGAGTTCGAGCGCGGCAAAGTCACCGTGGATGACTACTATCGCACCAACGTCGAGGGTGTGTACGCTATCGGCGACATCGTACATGGTCCCGCATTGGCGCACGTGGCTTCTCACGAGGCGCTTGTCTGCGTGGAGAAGATCGCCGGTCACAATCCCGAACCAGTCGATTACGGCAACATTCCGGGCTGTACCTACACGACTCCCGAAATTGCCTCTGTGGGCCTCACCGAACGTGCTTGCGTGGAGCAGGGTAGGGAAGTGCTCATCGGCAAGTTCCCGTTCACCGCATCCGGCAAGGCGGCCTCTTCCGGCAACCGCGACGGTATGGTGAAGGTGATCTTCGACAAGAACACCAACGAATGGCTGGGTTGCCACCTGATTGGCGACAACGTCACAGAGATGATTGCCGGCGCCGTTACCGCCCGCAAGAAAGGCATGACCGGTCCCGAAATCATCGCTTCTGTCTTCCCCCATCCCACCATGTCTGAGGCAATTATGGAAGCTGTTGCTGTGGCATACGGCGAATGCGTCCACATTTAACCTATTATTCACGAAGTAAACTGATAATGAGCAAGAAGAAGGCCAAACAAATAGAGCCGACACGGCATTTTTTCACCTATTACAACCGCACGATTCCTGAAAACTGGAACGCGCCTGCGTTGACCGACTATAACGGCACGACCAGCTACACCTACGGCGAGATGGCCGCGCAGATGACCAAGCTGCAGCTTCTGATGAAGGAAGCCGGTCTCAATCGTGGCGACAAAGTGGTGATTTGCAGTCGTAACTGCGCCAACTGGGCGGTCTCGCTGCTCTCCATCGCCGCCAACTGCGGAGTCATCGTCTCCATCATGGATGCCTTTGCTCCCGCCGACATCGAAGGGTTGACCAACCACTCGGACGCCAAAGCGATGTTCGTAAGTCAGAACGTGTGGAAAAACATTGATCTCCAGCATCTTGACAATGTCAATTTGATTTTGGACACGGATGATTTCCAGCTGTTGTATGCCCGTGGCGAGCAGCAGCAGAAGGCTTTCGACCAATACAAAGAGTTGTATCGCGAGCGTTACCCGCGTGGACTCAACCGCGAGGATATCGACTTCCCGACCGACAATCTCGACGATCTGATGATCATAAATTACACGTCGGGCACGACAGGTGCGCCGCGCGGTGCGATGCTGAGCTATCGCAACATCTCCGCCAATGTGCAGTACAGTCAGGAGGAGATTCCCAACCACGCCGGTTGGACGGAGGTCTGTATGCTGCCGTTGGCTCACATGTTCGGCATGACCATCGAGTTCCTGTACCAGGTGGCGGGCGGCTGTCACGTCTATTTCTTGGGCAAGACTCCCTCTCCGGCCACTTTGCTGAAGTGCTATTCCGAGACGAAGCCCTACATGATTCTGACGGTGCCGTTGGTCATCGAGAAGATCTTCAAAGGGAAGATTTTCCCCGCATTGGAGAAGCCGGGTGTGAAGATGCTTTGGAACACGCCGGGATTGTGCAAGATTGTGGAGAAGAAGATTTACCAACAGCTGATGA
>JAGBPE010000195.1 GCA_017633495.1 Bacteroidales bacterium
CTCTTCGCTCAGATGGAGCTGTCGGGAGAAACGTTTGTGGCCGTTCTGGAAGACCTCGCAAAAGACCGTGGCATCTTTCAACCGCGTGGCGAGGGAGAGGTCTAATGTCTTTTCTTTGATGTTAAGAATTTGAAAATCAAGAGGTAGTGAGGTGGCGACGGCGTTAGAGGTATGGTTCTGTACGCGGAAAAAATGTGTGGCAGTGTCAGCGCGCCCCAATGAGTCATGTGCGGAAGCCACGATACGGTAAAGTCCTGTTTCCCAATGATTAACAGCCACTGCCAGACTGTCTCCGTTGGGCACAATCCCCTCTTGCATGTAAACACGCTCCAACGAGGGCCATGAGCGCGGGTCGTTGTCGCGTTTGTCGAAGGTGTATTGCGGGAAATCGCGTTGATACTCCTCATCGCTCGCCATCGGGCAATCGGGCTTGATATATCCTTCGTAAATCAACGGTTTATAGTTTGCGGGCTCTTGCACGCGGTAGATTTCCACCTTGGTGGGTAGGTTCATCTCGCGACTTCTGAATCCTTTGACACTGATCTCGCTACGGAATGTGTCGTTTTGCGAAAGATCCACAGCATCGGCGGAGATGTACACATTAAACGGCTTCTGATAGAAAGTGAAATCTTTGTCCATCTCTTGAGTTTCTCCGTTAATGTCTGTCACAGAGATATATACGTGAAGAGGTAACCAGCGAATGTTGGTATCTTGCGCCTTGTAGATGAACGAAAATCGTCCCTCCGGGTCGGTTTGCAAATCGTAGCGGAGGTTCGTGTCTTTGTAGCTCTCTAGCCGTACGGATACGGACGCATTGCCGATGGGATCGCCGGTGAACGTGACCGCACGCCCCGAAAAATGCAGCGTGTCGTTAGCAGACACTGAACCCTTTAGCTCGTCCAGCCGCACGTGGAAGGTGGGCAGCTTGTAGGCCGCCACATAGAACCGCTGCCATTCCACTATTGTGCCTTTTTCATCCATGAGAAAAATGCTGCCTCGTTGGGTAAGGTCCTCCGGCAGTACGAAACTACCGGATGCCGTTCCGAATTCGTTCGTCTTCAGTGAGATGCGGCTTATTTCTTTGCCGTCAATATCTTGAAGAATCGCCGTGAGGGGCGTGTTGGTCTGCATTTGGCGTCCGTTAATCAGATAGACGTTGAAAAAGACGGTCTGCCCGGGTCGGTAAAGCGTGCGGTCGAGGATAATATGGGAATAATCAGCAGTTGTGTATCTGTCGAGGCTGTAACGTCGCGCAACCTCTTGACGCCTCGACTTCCGGTCCATATCTTCGTATTCCAAATTATCGTTCCAGAAGGAGATGACGCAATCGGGACCGTCGTGCACAAAGAATTCCCAGTCTTTGTAGTTGAGAACGCGGATGCGTCCGAGCCGGTCGGTGCGGCAATGGAATCGGTGAAAGTTGTAGTCTTCGTCCATCTCCTCTTTCACCACTTTCAGCCCTTTGAACGGTTCTCCGGTGCGGGCATCGGTGAAGATGACGGTGGCGTGTTTTCCCAAAGTCACCTGCTCCGCCTTGACATTCGTCACGGTCAGCTTCTGCGCCATCAGGGTGTGGGCGGAGTCGCAAACGGGCGTCTTGTGGTACAGCAGCAGCCAGTTGCCCACCGGCAGACTGTCGAGGAAGAGGTCGGTGCTGCGGAAACGGTGCGGCATAGCTTGCGGCAGCACGAACCTTTGTTGTCTCACGGGACCGACATAATCAGGACCTTGCAGGTCGGGGAAACGACTATGGGATAGGATAAAAAAGCCATCCTCATCCACATTTCGGTATGCGGTGACATACAGCGTGTCCACGTTCCGGTAGTGGATGGGGAGCAGAATCTTGGCGGCGGGCATCAGGTATTCGCTCATAGTGCGGGGAAGCACCTCCGGCCGGGTGATGTGCTCCAACATGATGGCGGCATTCTCCCGATAGAAACTGTCCTTGGCGGTGTTTTTCACATCACGGAAAAAGCGTTCGCTCAGTAAGCTGTATGATTTCCGAAGTTCCTCAGGGATAGTGTCGTTTTGTTTTTCGTTGTGATCGTAATGCTCAACGAGTTTGTACAGAAACATGGCATTTTCATAGTCGATGGCGGTGCTTTGTCCGTATTTTTGCTTCAACGCGGTCAACGCTTGCCCATAATGATTCGGGTCTCGCTCTTTTGGAAAATCCTTATATTCAAGATCTAACAAATAGAGTTCGTACTCGATCAGCAGTTCGCGGTCGTTGCGCTCGCGGTGCAGGGCGACGGCACTGTCAATATATTTATCACAAGGGTAGAGGTGGTAATCGATCAGACTCATCAGGGCGACATCCATCAGCGTCATGCCCGGCAGCGAGGTGATGTTGCCGGGTCGCATCATGAACTCGAAACCGTAGGCAGGAATCAGCCCGTAGGTGAACAGCTGGCTAAAGGCGGTGTCGGCGTAGCGGAACATGTTGTCATACACCTCCTCCTGCGACCACTTCATCACGTCGCGGATGTCGTGTACGTCGGATTTCAACCCCATAAAGGGCCGCAATTTCGGTAGCATGGTCGAAACCAGATAGTTGTATAGCGCCTTGTAGGGTTGTTCGGAGATTCTCGCCAACGAATCGGCCATCCAAATCGCGTCCGGCTCGTCCGGACTGTAAATCTCTTGCAGCCGTTCGTAGTTCGCCCGGAACTGCTGCAAATCGCTCTGCGCCTGCGCATATCCCGCCGCGCAAACGAAGAGAACTATGATGAGTGATCTGTAAATGAGGTTCTTCATGTGACTTTGATTTTGATTACGGATGCCATAATATGACATCCCTACAATCCCCACTATTCCTTTTCGGCTGTATTGCCTGTTTTTTCAGCACGCAAAGATACACTTTTTCAAATAATTGTTGTCTATGTTGTCCACGTTGTCGTTAGAAAAAAAAAACGGCGGGCGTGTCAGATTCGCCCGCCGTTGCCATCACGTGTATCGTTACATTATGTTATTTGCAACGATACATGTCAATACCAGCTTCGGCATTCAGCTCGTCTTGCTTGGCTTGGCAGTCGGATTTGCTCATGTTCTCGTCTTGGAAGACAGGTGCCATGTGGGTGACATCCGTTTTGATGTAGCATTCGCAACCCGTTTTGTTGCAAGAGGTGGCGACGACGGCCAACATGAACACTGCAGAAACTAAAACCAATACTTTTTTCATTTTTTTCTTGAAGGACTTCTTTGTGATATGTTTAGGCGGCTGTGATCCTCTTCGCGGAAGTCCGTGTCACGAAGACATCGGCAGTCGCCTTCTTGAATAGGTTCAGAATGAAAGGGTTAACCCAGCGCCGCCCGGTGCCGGACCAAATCTGAGCTGCATGGCCGAAGTGGTGGCGGGGGCGTTGAAGTCGTTGATCACCTGGTTGATGTTCACCTTGCTCTTGATGTTCAGCACGATGGCGGGAACGAAGAAGGCTGTGGCGCCGAGGAGTCCGCCTCCAAAGCAGAAGAGTCCGCCCATGGCGCTGCGCCAGATGTTGAAGCCGAGGTCGTCGCTGTTGAGCAGCTGGTTGTGGGCTTGTGCGGTCAGCACGAAGGAGGCGCAGAACTGGTAGAGTCCGATGCCGGCAAACACCGCGCAAGTGCCTCCAGCCACGTAGAACGGAATGCTGATGTAGCCGTTCCGCTTGGCCTTGCGGTATTTCGCGTACTCGCCTGGGGACAACAGATCCTCCAAATCGGCGTTGTTCAGCTGGTAGAGCGCGTCGGTGCCGTTGATATACATGTGGCCTTTGTCATAATAGAGTCTGCCCACGCCGCGGTCGCGCTTGAGGGCTTCGAGAAGTCCCTCTTTGGATTGCAGGTCCATACCCTCGTCATAGAGGTAGAGCGTGTCGTAAGTGACCTCGTCTTCAATAATGTAGATGGTGTCCTGCTTGCTCACCTCCCCGTCCACCTGTGCGGTGGCGGAGAGTGTGGCGCAAACAGCGAATAAAACCAGTGTTAACCTTTTAAAATTGTTCATTATCAATGTTTTATTGTTCTGTGTTTTGAATGACTACGGTGCGGTTGGTGTGCCGTTTTTTCTTGATTACCACCGGCTGCTGGGCAGCGGGTACAGCGTTTGAGCTGTCGGCGGTGGCAACGGCTTCCGGTGTTGTGGATGTGGATGTCTCTGAAATGTTGCGTGGTGTGGCGGTGTTGGGTGTGTTAGGTGCGAGAGAGGGCTGTTCTTGCAATTCCTGTGGCGTCTCCAAAGGGACGGCGGCGCTGTCAGCAACCACGGTGACGGGCTGTGGATCGGCGTCCAGCGGCTGCTGTACGGCGTTCTCTTGCGGCGAAGAGGTGAGCAGGATGCTAGTGGTGGCGATGGCCGCGCCGGTGGCGGCAACTCCGACGGTGACGTGGGTAGCGTGTGAGCGCAGCCATAACCGAAAAGGGATTCGGCCTCCCGATGCAAATAAGAAATCTTTCTCCGACAGTGGCTTGAGCGGTGGCAGGGCGAACCCTTCCAGCTGCTCGCGGCAGTAACTGTCGATGGCGGCTTCCGGGGCGATGAAAAGTGGAAAAATGGTCATAAGCGTTCGTTTTTTCTTTTTGGATTGTTGGAATAATATTTGTTGTAGCTCCTTTCGGGCCCGTAGGAGATGCGATTTCGAGGTGCTCACCGTGATGCCTTGGAGTTCGGCGATTTGCTTATGAGAATAACGTTCGAAGACATAAAGGTTGAAAACAACGCGGTGATGCTCAGGGAGCTGCGAGATGGCCGCCAGGATCTCGTCCACCGTGAAGTCGGCCTTCCGGATGGCAGACATCATGTCGTCGGCTGAGAGCTCTTCGCTCTCGTCAGCCGTGTTGGGGATGTCCCCCTCATCCAGCATCTGGTCCGAGAGCCCCACCGTCTTCTGGTCCCGCAGATAGTGCAGGGCGTTGTTCACGGTGATGCGCATCAGCCATTTGTCGAAGCTACCGACTCCCTTGTAGGTGTCCGCCTTTTCGATGGCCTTGAGGAAGGCGTCGTGCGCCAAGTCCTCGGCCGTCGCGCGGTCCTGCACATACCGGTAGCAGACGCCAATCATCTGACCGATACGCTTTTGGTAGGTCCTCGTCCAGAATGTCTTCATTTCATTTTTCATCTTTTAATTCTTTGCAAAAAAAGCTGCAAAAGTACACAAAAAACGTTCACTCCAACGCAGTAAATTAACTTGTTGTTTCAAGTTGGTGATTCACCACGTTTCAATGATAGGATACAAAAAAGTGAAAAGGTTGCAGTTTGTTGAAAAAAAATTTTTTGTTATCTGTGTTTAGTGTATGTAATTGATTGATAACCAATGAATAGAAATTACAAAAAAAGAGACGCGATACATCGCGTCTCTACATTTCTGGGCGGCAGGTCGGATTCGAACCGACGACCCACGGAACCACAATCCGGTACTCTAACCAACTGAGCTACAACCGCCATGTTTGGTGTCTCAAAAATACGCGGCAAAAATACACTTTTTTTGGATATGCGCAATAGCTTTTGAAACTTTTTTTCTTGAAGCGGAAGTCGTGGCGTTTGGCCGGGGTGGTGTGATTCGCAGATTTAGGTTGTTCATGATGATTGACGATTGTTTTGCAGTTGACATATTTCATTCGCGGCGATTTCCATCCTGCTGAACGCGA
>JAGBPE010000196.1 GCA_017633495.1 Bacteroidales bacterium
AAGAGCAGGTTGGAGGTGATAGAGAAGGTGATGATAAAGAACAGGATGGCGAAGGCGGGCACGGTCTTCTTCTTCAGTTTCCAGATGGCGTATCCCACAAGCGCGATGCATCCCACTAAAATCAGCCAAACTAGCGGGTTGCTGAAATCGGTGATAGCGATTTGGTGTGGGTAGTAGTCGTGGGTGAGCGGGTGTGGGAAGAAGAGGAGTTTGAGGTATATGCCCCAGGTAATCAGCGTAGTGGCGATCTGTTCTGCGCGGGTGGAGTGAACGTACGGATTGTTGAGAATGTTGCTGGTCATGTCGGGCTGCATCATGCTGCCGAGCACTTTTGCACGCACAATCAAGAAGACGACGCTGCCTATCAGTATGGGTATCAGGGTGATAAGATAGTCGATCGGACGTTTGTTTTCGCTTTGGAGGTAGTAGAGAGCAAGCGGCACCACGGCGAGGAAGGTGATGGCATTCTCTTTGGAGAAGATGCCGAAGGTGAAAACTAATAGACTCACTACCAGCCAGTACCATTTGCGAGTATCCACATATTTGAGCGAACACCAGAGCGCGGCAACGGCACCCAGCATAGCGAAAATCTCGTCGCGGCCTTTGACATTAGCTACCGCCTCAGTGTGGATGGGGTGTACTGCAAAGAGCAGCACCGCGATGAAGGCTAACGATTGATACCATTTCGTGCCTTCGTATTGCGGGAAGATTCGGGCGAGAACTTCGTAAAGAATCAGGCATAACAAGATGAAATAGAGTAGGTTCATCAAGTGGCAGACAAAGGGTAGGGGCGTGTCGTAGAAGTAGGCTTCGTGGTCGCCGTTATGGAGGTTATAATAGTCGTCCAAGTCGCCGATGCGCTCGCGGATATCTTTGCCAAACAGCTGGCACTCAATCATGTAGGTCAGCTGAGACATGGGACGGTAACGACCGCCCGCCACAATGGCGTGGTCGCTGCCGAAATAGCCGGTGAAAGTGTCCTCGGTGAAAATGGCCTTCACAGAGTCCCATCCCCCTTTGATGGTGTATTTGCTCTCCAGGATGACCATGCGGTCGTCGAGTGCGAAGTGCAGGGTGAGGGTGTTGGCGTAAACGAGGAATGCCAGGACTGCGATGATGATGCGGTGCAGAGAGGCTTTTTTCATAGTTGGTTTAGAGTTTAAAGTTTAAGGTTTAAGGTGTTTTCTTGAGCAGAACTGTCAGGGACAAGAGCTCGGTAAATATTATACTATGGCTTTTCGAATCTTCAACAGTTTTATAAGCAGGGGTTTAAGTTCGGAGAGAGGAAGCATGTTGGCGCCGTCGGAGAGGGCTTTGGAAGGTTCTGGGTGCGTCTCCATGAAGAGTCCATCGAAGCCGACTGCCACGCCAGCACGGGCGATGGTCTCGATGAGGTCGGGACGGCCGCCAGTGACGCCGGAGGGCTGGTTAGGCTGCTGCAACGAGTGGGTGCAGTCAAGGATGACGGGACACTGGTTCTCCTGCATGGCCTTCACTCCGCGGAAATCTACGACAAGGTCTTGGTAGCCGAAGGTGGTGCCTCGTTCGGTGAGCATCACGTTGGAGTTGCCCGCCTCGCGCACCTTCTCCACGGCGTTGCGCATGGCTTCGGGCGACAGAAACTGTCCCTTCTTGATGTTGATGTTCTTGCCCGTCTTGGCCGCGGCCACCAACAGTTCGGTCTGCCTACAGAGAAAAGCGGGAATCTGCAGCACGTCGGCCACTTGCGCGGCCCATGCGGCCTCTTCAGCGGCGTGGATATCCGTAACAATGGGCACATTCAGCGTCTCCTTCACTTTCCGGAGTACTGCCAACGCCTCTTCGTCACCGATGCCGGTGAAGGAGTGCAGCGAGGAACGGTTAGCTTTCCGGTAGGAGGCTTTGAAGCAGAAGGGGATGTTCAATACCGTGCATATCTCCTTGATTTCACGGGCGATACGCATGGTAGTCTCTTCGCCTTCTACCACGCAGGGACCCGCGATGAGGAAGAAATTGTCGTTGCCGGCAGCGACCGGTCGTAATATCTCAGGAATCATATCTTCGTCGTCTTGATTTTCGGCGGCAAAGGTACATTTTTTTTCCCGAGGTGGCGACTAATACAAAGAAATTGTATCTTTGCCGTTTGTAAAAAAAACTCAAGAAATGAAGCGTAGACTTTGGATTGTACTGCTGGCATGTGTTTGTCTGTTGGGGTGTGCATGTCAGAACGGAAAAAAGAAAAACACTCCTGAAGCCGTAACCGAAGCTTTTGCAAAAGCTTTCTACACAGGGGATTTCACGCACATGTACCAATATGCGAACAAAAAGTCCCAGATTGTGATCAAGACTATGCAGGATGGTATGAGAGATCAGACCGAGCGTCTGGATGCTATGCATAACGCCAAGGTCGAGTTTGAGTCGATTACCGTTGAGGACCTGACCGATTCGACGGCAACGAGTACCACCCACACACTTATAGATGGAAAACCCCTCACTGGCAGGTGGGATCTCGTCAAAGAGGACGACCTGTGGAAAGTGACCATGGTCATGCCTTAACCTTTAACCCTTAACCTTTAACCCTTAAACTAAAATAATGAATTTCGTAGAAGAATTAAGATGGCGCGGCATGTTGCACGACATCATGCCCGGAACCGAAGAGTTGTTTAACAAAGAAGTTTGCTCCGTCTATCTGGGCATTGACCCGACGGCGGATTCACTGCATATTGGCCATTTGGTGGGCATCATGATGCTCTCCCACCTGCAGCGTTGCGGCCACCGTCCCATCGCGCTGTTGGGCGGCGCCACCGGCATGATCGGCGACCCCTCCGGCAAGAGCCAAGAGCGTAACCTCCTCGATGAGGCGACGTTACGTCACAACCAAGAGTGCATCAAGAAGCAGCTGAGCAAGTTTCTCGACTTCGACAGTAAGGAACCTAACGCAGCCCTCCTGGTCAACAACTATGACTGGATGAGTAAGTTCTCTTTCTTAGAGTTTATCCGCGACGTTGGTAAACACTTGACTGTCAACTATATGATGGCGAAAGATTCCGTGAAGAAGCGCTTCAACGGCGAAGGCGACGGCATGTCGTTCACTGAATTTTCTTATCAGTTAGTGCAGGGCTACGACTTCCTGCACCTCTACCAGACGCAGAACTGCAAGGTGCAGATGGGCGGCTCCGACCAATGGGGCAACATCACCACCGGCACGGAACTCATCCGCCGTATGCTCAACGGCGAAGCTTATGCGCTTACCTGTCCGCTCATCACTAAAGCCGATGGCGGCAAGTTCGGTAAAACCGAGAAGGGCAACGTATGGCTTGACCCTGTCCGCACCTCCCCCTATGCTTTCTACCAGTTCTGGCTCAACTGCTCCGACGAGGACAGCAAGCGCTACATCCGCATCTTCACCCACTTCACGAAAGAGGAGATTGAGGAGATGGAGCGCCAGCACGATGCTGAGCCGCATTTGCGCATCCTGCAAAAGGCATTGGCCAAGGATTTGACCGTTCGCGTACACTCGCAAGAGGACTACGACGCAGCTGTCAACGCTTCCGAAATTCTCTTCGGCAAAGGCACTGCCGAGAACCTCGCATCCCTCTCTGAAGAGATGTTCCTTTCTGTGTTTGAGGGCGTTCCGCAATTCGAGGTGCCCACAAGCGTCCTCGACGAAACTTGCGGTGTGGTCGATTTTCTTGCAAAACATACCCAGGTCTTCAACTCCAATGGTGAAGCCCGTCGTATGCTGAAAGACAACGGCGTCTCCATCAACAAGACCAAGGTGAAGGAGGACAAAACCGTCACGAAAGACGACCTGCTCAACGGGAAATACATATTGGTGCAAAAGGGCAAAAAGAATTATTATATCGTGAAATTTGTTTAACCCCCCTGTAGAGACGCGATTAATCGCGTCTCTACAACCGTAAACCGCAAACCGCAACAATGGGCTACATCAGTTTAATCCTCCTCATCCTCCTCGGCATCGTCCTGATGATCCTCGACTTTCTGGTGATTCCGGGCGGTGTGGTGGCCATTCTCGGCGTGCTTTGCATGATCGGGGGAGTGGTCACATCGTTTGTGCAGTTCGGCACTACCGTGGGCATCATC
>JAGBPE010000197.1 GCA_017633495.1 Bacteroidales bacterium
AACATCACACCTCTCCAGCAAAAAGCTGACGGGGCGGAAGCCGTCGTTGCAGCTGATCATGGCGGAGTGGGGGTTCTTCATCCAGCCGTCGAAGAAGTTGCCGCGGCCGGCGGCGAGCTCCTCCACGAACCACCGCATCGATTCCCAGGCGCTGTCGCAGAGTCCCTCGGGCTTCTGTCCGCCCACGGCGATCCAGCTGTCGCCCTCCTGCACGTCGCACGTATGTTCGATGGGATTCTCGTACAGTTCCGACAAATCGGTGTGCTGCACTTTTCTTATCGCGGTGATTTTGACGTTATAGGGGTTCATTAGTATCGAGATCTTTTAAGGGCTGCAAAAATACGATTTTTTTCAGTTAGTAGTTAGTAGTTGGCGTGCGGGGGATGTGCTGCCACATGTTGTCAGTATCCCGGAAAATAGTACATCGGCATCTGGTAGCGGCAGCGTACGGGGTTGCCGTTCTTAAGGGCGGGGCTCCAGTGCGGCATCTCGCTCACGATTCGCATGGCCTGCTCATCGAGGGCGGGAAATAAAGGCACCTTGATTTCGGGTGAGGTTACGCTGCCGTCGGCTTCGATGGTGAACTCCATAAGCACCACACCGATAACGTTTGACTGTCCCACCACGGAGTAGTCCATGCGCTGGGCTAAATAATCGTATAGACCGCTGATGCCACCGGGAAAAGTCGGAGCCTCATCAAAGTCATTGCCTTCACGAGGTTGAGTGTAATAGGCGGTCTGCATCGCCATTTTACTTACTGGCTTTTGCTGGATCATTTCGATGATGACGCTGGATTTCAAAGCGATGTTGGCCTCCCAACGGGGCAATCGCTGGCTGCTGTCGGCCTGAATGTCTTTGAACAAAGGGTTTGGGGTGCTGTGGGGGATAATATCGTTAAGGTACAGCTTTCCGAATAGGGTATCTACATACGTAAAATATTCTGCCAGTCTTTTCGTCTGGTAGGTGGTGAATGCCAGATTTTTCTCTTCGTTCTGTTCGTGACTGTAAAGCAGAAAGTTGCACTTATAGCCAGGGTGCTCGGCCATAAACTGCTTCAGCGGCTCCAGATAGCGTGGCATATACTTCTGGTCCAGCCTTCCGTTTGGGTGCCACGGCAGGCAGTCAATCACAAACCGTGTGGAATCCTTCAGATAACCCTGATGGAATGGAATCCCCACATAGTAGTGCCGCTGTGCGGTTGCGGAGAACAGGGAGAGGATGGCGAAAAGTATCAGGATGGGGTGTTTCATATTTTAAATGCAGATTAGTTGTCGAGTGCAAAAGTACAAAAATAACACAGTGATGGCGACCTGTGATGTTTTTTTATCTACAAAATGTCCTGTCTGATTACAGCGGATTCTATCCGCACCCCAAAATGGAGTCTTCACGTTTCCACAAGCCGCTTTCCAATTTCATTGAGTGCCACGAATCGATAGCGCTGGGAGCTGACAGGAATAGGGGTGTAGCTGTAATGTCGGGATTCCGCCTTTTTGCGAAGTGTTTCTTCCGTTGCCGCATGGATGAACGGTGTGAGGAAGGTGTTTTCGGAAGGCTCCAACAGTAGCAGTCGTCCTGCTGAACAAGCCTCGAAGTAGGTTCCACCAGGTTTGTAAAAGCGTTCTTGCGGTGATCCTGCAGCGGGAAAACCATCGTTGAGAAGAACGACGAGGGAAAACCCCTGTTCCCTCAATGTGCGTGCTATGAATTGCTCGCCCTTGCTGATGGCGGCTGTATAAGAGACAGCTCCGTTTTGCGCTGCCTTCACTGCCAATTGCAGCTGTTCTTGGATCTGTTCCTCGGTGGCGCTTCGAGATATCTCTATCATCTGGCGGTCAGGCCAGTCAAGGAGGAAATGGTTGCCCAACGAAGTGAACGATAAGCCATTCACTACTGTCTGTCGGTGAAGACAGAAAAGGTCGGGGTGTTGTTTGCGCTGCCATGCCCGGTCGGGGTTGGCATAGACGTAGTTAATCATCGCGTTAAGTTGCCCTTTGCGCGTGAGTACGCGATAAAAGGGAGGCGCGTCGTAAATGTTGCCGATGTGGCCCAACTTTCGTGCTTCCGACTTGCAGCCTTGCATATAACCCCGCACCACCTCTTTGATACTTCGCGGCATGCTACGTTTGACCTGTAGCACGATGTGATGATGGTCGGGCATCACCTTGTCAGCGAGGATTTTGATTTCAGGGCAAAGTTCAAGCATCTTGCGCTGTTGGTTGATGAGAACCCAGCCGATGGGCGTTTTTTCCACCCCGGCCTGGTTTCCGTTATGGGTTAGTTTTCCGAAAAGGGGTTGGCGGCCGTAGGCCACCATTGTTGCATGAACGATACACGGTTTTCGCCAGGCTCCCGGTTGCAGCCACGTGAATTTTTCATTGGGCGGTTCGCTGTTTGTTTTGTTGATCATAGTTTTTTTGTTTTTTAAGTTTGTTAAGGGCGTTTTTCCCCTTTTTTACGGGAGCTGCCCCTTGGTCGCGGGAATGGAATTCCCTTGGAACAGACAGTACAGTGCACTGTACTGTTTCGGATGGCAAAAATACTTTTTTTTCTAACTACAACGTCTCATAAATTCAAAACATACTAACACCCGTGCCGGATACTGCTGCTTGTCACAAGAAATGCTGATTTCCATATTACAGTCCTCAATATGGGAATCGCTTCTAAAATAGAAAGGGAATCCCCACAATATCACCTCCTCAAATGCAACCTGGGCAACATCACCGCCGATTCTTCGGTGTCGTTTTCGCCTTTCCAGGCTACCACGTAGGCCACTTCGGCAGCATAAACCGAGAATCCTTGTCTTGCTAAATCCTGCAATTCGTTGCGCTTCTTTGAGGATAATACAGCTACGCAATCCCCCGTGGAAGAATATAGACTGTTGTCCTTGAACCAGAGAGGCTGACCGCTACGCAAATTCAATATCGTTCCTTTTTTCTCCTTGAAAAAGTCCAAATAGACATCCTTGTGGGTCAGTTGCACCGTGATGTCGTTAGGCGTAGTATATAACGTCTTATCTTCCTCATACGCCACATCCCGATACCGGATCCCATCGAAAACAGCCGTGCAAGTATGGATGTAGAGATTATTGCGGGCGCGGGTCATTCCTACATACAATTTTCGGATATTTTCTGCCGACTCTTCTTCGTCTCGTGCCAACATCATGTACACCGTGTCAAACTCACGACCTTTGGTCTTGTGGATGGTGGAAACCAATACTGTCTGTTTGTCTGCGAAGCAGAAGTCTTCAATGTTGGATTCGAAGACGAAATCGCCCAAATCACTGCGGTATTTTGCCCTGTTGGTGCTTTCAAAAGCATAGAAGAATGCGTGTAAATACTCTGTCAGGTCGCTTTGTGCGTAAGTGCGGAGCGTTTTGTCCTTCGCTTCGTTCCATGCGGACTCTGAAATGATGGGAGTTGTAGTCCGCTTGTCAATTTGTTTCATGAAATAGCGGATTTCAGCCAAATCGGCAAGTCGGAACGAACCGCCTGACTGAATCAGTTTGGCGCGGAATCCCTCTTTGAGTAAGAGTCCGGCCATTTGCACAGCTTCGTCATTAGTGTTGGTCATTACACAAATGGCGCCATCTGTTCCGTTGTTTTTCAGTTGATTGATAATGGGCAAATAGAGATTAGAACTGATATGTCTAGTCAAATGAACCAATCCAGCTTCTTGATTTATCGCTTTGCAACTCTGTTTCTTCATGCGGTTGCTCAGACGTTGAATGAAGAAGTCTGAGAACTGGACGATGTTCCTACAACTGCGGTAATTGTCGGTCATCTCATATTGGGTGGCCTGAAAATCAGTGATGAAGGAACGCATGTATTTAGAATCTGACCCTCGGAACTGATAGATGTTTTGGTCATCGTCGCCGACAGCAATCACTCGCATGTCTTCGTTATGACGCATCAGAGCTCCTACGAGTGCGTATTCATCGGAGTCCATGTCCTGCGCCTCGTCTATTACCAGCACCGTTTTCCCGATTTTGGTGGGCTCAACCTCGTTGTTCTCAATCATTTCGGCCGCCCTCTTAACTACTTGGTCGGCTTCTTCCAAATTCCCAGTCTTCCCAATCAGGTCGAAACTGAAAGAGTGGAAGGTTTTGATGTCCAAGAAATGAGCGGCGTTGCCAATCAGTTTGATCAGTCTTTGCTTGAACTCGATGGCAGCGGCTCTCGAGAAAGTTAACATCAGCAACTGTTCGTGCTTAACGTCTTCCATCAGCAGCAATGAAGCCAATTTGTGTACCAACACTCTCGTCTTGCCGCTTCCTGGTCCAGCAGCCACCACAATGCATTTCGACTGTTTGTCTTGGATGATTTCCCGCTGTTTGTCAGATAGTTCACCAAACAACTGCCGGTATTTCTCTACAGTGATGTTCTTTTCGATTTCTTGCGCTCTTTTTCCCTTAAAATATTGATTGACAAATTTCTTATGGTCCAAAAGAAAATAATCCTGTACGAACTGCAATGCTGAATTGTAGTCCTTGACCATTAAGTTGGCATATTCTCCAACGATGTGTATTTGTCTGATTTTCTGCTTGTAAAATTCATCCAACAGCCGATAATCTTCTTTTTTATAGCTGTATTTCATTTCTGCTAGACGATGGATTTGTATAGCATTGTAAATCACCAAGAAGCCACCCTCCAATTTCAATGCTCCAATTTTGCCGAGATAGAGCAACGCCTCTTCTACATCGTTGATGGTACAGGGTTTTCCCGAAGTGTTCATCATAGGATTTTCAGTGAACTGTTTTTGAAGCTCGGTCACTGAAAACTGGACTAATTTGTGCTCACCTGAGGTGTTGCCCGATTCTTTAGTCGGTAGAGAGTATAGTTTTTGTATGATATAACGGCAAAGGTCAATGCGAAGGTTATTTTTTTTCGAAATGGTATCCACATCCAGATTCAACGAAATCTGAACCATCCCTTTTTCAATATTCTCTTTTTTCTTGATGTAGGATTTGATGCTCAGGAAATAGAGAATAGTGCGAATGTTTCGGATGGTCGCATCATGAATTCCTGCCGATAGTGCGTTTTCGTTCAACTCTTTATAGGAAATTTCGATTTCGTTGTCACGGGCGATGACCATTGCTAACAAGAATTGTTCAAGTTTGGCGAACGATTCAAATCGTTTTAGGGATTTTTTCTCGTTGTCGGTTTTGTGGAGGAAGGCGGACATGTCACGAGAGTCTGCCAAAATACCTTCTTGTCGCATCAAATTCACTGCTTGGATGACTTCGGCTTTCGTCATGCCTAACATGTCAGCAAGATAATCCACGCGGGATTCAGCTTCTCCATTACCGCCCCCAGCTTTGTATTTATTGGAAATTAGAGACTTGATGATACGAATGGCTTGTGTTTGCTCATCATGGGAGAATAATGAAGAATGTTCGATACGCTTACGTGCCTCCTCCATGTTCTTGACCATGATGCCCGTGGCGAACACGCGAGGCACATTGTTGCCGCGACTAACATAGCCGGCCTCTTCCAGAGCTGCCAGAGCAGTACGCACGCGAGTTTCGATCTCTGCCACTTCATCGTTCCAGCCGGCTTGCCGTGCAATTTCCAGGGCGGAACAACTCACCGTCTTTCGTTGTCGGGTGAGATCTTTGATGGCTTTCCAGACTTGTTGTATTTCGCTAATACTCAGTTTTGTCTGATTGAGTAGTATGAAATGCTTGTCCAAATCGTGATCGCTGAAGAGAATATAACATTGTGCATTAAGTTGAGGGTCGCGTCCGGCACGTCCGGCTTCTTGAACATAGTTCTCCAGAGAATCGGAGATATCGTAGTGGATTACCATGCCCACATCCTTTTTATCTACACCCATGCCAAATGCAGAAGTGGCTATAATTGCCCGCACTTGATTATCCATGAATGCGTTTTGATTGGCGATTTTGTCTGTGGCATCCATTTTGCCGTTGAAAGGTAGCGCAGGGAATCCGTCGCTGGTCAACTTTTCGGCAATCTCTCTTGTTTTACGAGTGCGAGAAACGTAGATGATGGTCGGGGAGTTGTTGGATATCAATAAGTTGCGCAAATGATTGTATTTATCCTCTTCCGTTTCGGCATGAATGACAGAGTATCGAAGATTGGTCCTTGCTGAAGTGGATGCAAATAGTTCCAACTCCAGCCCTAATTTCCTATGAAAATAGTCGCGGATGTCGGAGATGACTTTCTGTTTAGCGGTAGCGGTGAAACAGGAAACCGGAATGGACTTTTGGTTACCTTTTTTCTCTTGCAATTTCCGGATGAAGTCACCGATATAGAGATAATCGACACGGAAATCATGTCCCCAAGCGGAGAAACAGTGCGCCTCATCAATCACGAAACGTACTACATTACGGAAAAGCAGAAACTTTTCAAGAGTTTTGGATCGCAGCATTTCCGGTGCAATGTATAGAATGGACGCGCTGCCGTCGGACACTCGCTCGAATGCGTTTGTACGTGAAATGGGATCCAACAATCCGTTGATGGTGACGGCCTCAGTGATTCCTTTCTCCGCCAGGTTATCCACTTGGTCTTTCATCAGCGATTGAAGGGGCGAGATAACCACGGTGAGACCGTGCTCGTTACGACCTGCCATGATGGCTGGTAGCTGAAAAGTAAGCGATTTTCCGCCACCAGTAGGGAAGATGGTGAGCAACGATTTGCCATCCACTGCTGCTTGCACGGAGCGCTCTTGCATCGGTTCGCCGTCAAAGGTACGGAACTCGTTGTAACCGAATACAGATTGCAGATTCTTGTGAATATCCAGTTTCTCTCCACAAAAGGAACAAGATTGGTGGCAAGGAGTGCCGCACAACAATTTCAGAACATGGTCGACAATTGGATAATTGTGAAGCACCCAAGGTGGAGTGATGGAAAAAGCGTCGCCGGTTTGAATAAGGGATAGAGTGTAGGCCAGTTCTATGGGATGCTTCTTGATGAGTTGTGGAATGTCCGCATGGTCGCATATCAATCCGGAAAATTCTGTTTGAATCAGACCAACTAGTTCATTTTGTGTCTCAGTAAAACCGAGATAGTCGAAAAAGCCGTTGAATTCCTCCTTTTTGGAAAGCAATTGGAAATAGATGGATTGTAAATTCGAGGACAAATTGTTGAAAGCGTTGATTTCATCGTAAAAAAGATCGCGTGCTTTCAGACAGTCGTTGAGAGGATTGTTCATTTCCTCAACTTGTAATTTGTCATCTTTCAGAAGTTTATGGTACGGACGGCGAGGAAAGAGCAAAGGGGACCAAAACAGAGTGTCAATGACCTTTTTGCGATTAATACCGGAGATGTCATTAAGGAATTTCAGATCGTGGTGAAGGATGTTGTGACCACAAATGTATTCAGCCTCTCGGATAAAATTCGCGAAGTCGTCTTTTGAAGCAGTGTGAAGTGGTTCGTCAGGTTCGATAAATGCCCCGAAGTCATACACTTTCCTGCCTGTAGATGAGACTTCCGTATCTATAAAGGCAACAATATTGCTTCCGTTCGCCTTTTGTGAGAAAGAATTACGGATTCTGTTCAGGTATTCTTGGATGCTAGCCATTGACTTCTGCGCAAAAAATCATTTCATGGCGCAAAAGTAGCATTTTTAACAATTGATTCTTAATTTTCTTCGAAAGAGTCTGTAGAACAACGTACTACATCTACTGCTCCGTAAACACCAAATAGTACCAATCCGCGGGATCGCCGAGGCCCATGCTGGGGGTGTAGAGGTAAACCGCCACCTTTTTGTGGGTGTTGCTGTAATAGTGCTGGAACTCCTCCTGCTTTGAAAGTGTCTGCCAAATGCGTTGAAGTCCAACCTCTTGCGCTGCGCTGACCGTGCAGTATTGGCCTTCGTCGTTGATGAAGGCGATTTTGCTTTGGCCAGGATAAGGCAGACCGCTGTTCAACTTCTGACCGGCTCTGAAAGATTCAGGAAACTCTAAATGGCCGCATCCCATCCAGCCGATGGTACCGTATGCCAGCAGATTGTCGGTGGTTTGATAGAACAGTTTGAACCACCCGAAATCTGCTGGTGCCTGATATTGCGCCACAAAGGGGATTTCATTGCCGGAACTGACGGGGTTCTGCACGTTCATGGCGTAGAATCCTCTGGGACGGAAGGTCAGGTAATCCACTTTTGAAATCAGGATGGTCTTGTGTAAATCCGCTTCTTGCAAATCACTTTCCGTGAATTCGTCCGAGGGTTGTCCCGCACGAGCGTTGTATATGTTCAACTCTACCCAGTGATCATAATCCCCGGCCGAGATGTATATTTCGTACACGTTCGCATAGATGTCATTTCCGTAGAATGATATGGAAACCTTAGAGTTAGGAGAAATGGTCTCTAAAGCTGACATAAAGGCTTCGTAGGAATCGACAGACTGATTGTTGCCATCCACGCGCATCGAATAACTGGCCCGCACCAGCTTGGAGAAAGCGGAGGAGGCGTGAAATTCCTGCATCCATTGCTTGAAAATCGGCATCATGACGGGGAGTTCCTCGCCTTTTACATATAGTTCTCCTTGCTTGACAATGCCGGAGGGCCAGATGGAGATGTTTTTCGTCACATTCTCCACCGTTTTGGTATAGAGATCTTCGTTGAGGATAAATCCGTTTTGGGTAAGCAGATTAGCCGCATCCCCCGAGTTACTGCCGATACACGCCTTGAGCATGGTGAAGTCGTTGGTGACCGGGTCGTTCACCTCCGGCGTGTAGTCTATAGGCGGAATTTCGGTTACGGTGGAATCAGAATCAGCGGGGACTGGATCCGTAGGATCCGGTGTGCACGCCGCGAGGCAAAACATCAGAAACAACCCGACAAAAGCGGGCAAATAGTGTGTGATTGTGTTTTTTTTCATAACGGTTTTTTTTGATGATAATAACGCTTCGAAAATAGCATTTTATCTATATGATGCAAAAATGTCAAAAGGTTACAAATATGTCGTTTCATATGCGATACGCCCCTACAATTTTTTGACCGTGTAACCTTTTAACCCAATCAACCTCTCCATCGGATCCCCCGCAATCTCTCCAATCTCACAACCCGCTTCTTCTGCCGCCTCGCGCAACACCTCCTCGAAATGTGCGGCAACCGATCCTGTGAAATGCCACGGGAGCGTATCGCAGCCGGGATAGTAGCTCTTTTGCTTGTTAAAAAAGGTGGTGAAAGCCTCCTTCACGATTTGTCGGATAGCGGGCTCTGCGAGGTTCTCCTTCAGGAACGGCGCAAACTGCGACATAAACAGATTGGGCTGCGGCTCCTGATAGAGCTTGTGCAGTACGAGCTCACGGTTGAGGTGGTATTGCTCCTCAAAGCGTTCTTTAATCGGGTGGGGGAGTGTTTCCGATAAGTATGCGGTAATCAGATGCTTACCGAGGTTGGTGCCGCTGCCCTCGTCGCCGAGCAGCCAGCCGAGGGAGGGTGCACGGTGCACCATCTCCCGTCCGTCATAGTGACAGGAGGCCGCACCCGTACCAAGGATGCAGACGATGGCCTCGCGTCCGCCCGCCAGCGCGTGACAAGCAGCCATCAGATCGGACCACACCCGTATGTCGGCATTCGGGAAGTACAACCGCAGATATCCCTCCATGCGCATGGCGTTCTGCGGAGTGGCGCATCCTGCACCATAATAGTCTATCTCGCTGATGGTCACCCCTTTCGGAAACTGCGGCACCGCCTCTGCCAAAATGCGCAGGATGTCCGCCTCAGGGGTGTAGTTGGCGTTAATACCTGCCCCCTGACAACGGAATGGCTCGCCAGTGCCGTCCAACACCGCAAAAGTGGTTTTGGTGGCACCGGCATCGATCAGGAGATGGGCGTGTTGACGTGTATCCATACATTCATTAGTTGATGAAGTATCCGATTCTTTCTTAATGACTGTTTAAGACTTGAAACTTGAAACTTGAAACCTGAAACTTGAAACTTGAAACATAAATCATAAGTCACAAGTCTAACATCTTAAATCATAAATCTCACGTCAAAAAATCAGCTCCTCTCGCGTGAGACACCCCGGATTATGCCGTTTAAACTCCGACGCAAAATACCGTTTGATGAGGGCGTGGTCGCGCAGCGATTCGTCGCCTTGGAAGTAGGCGGCGAAGATGCGGTCGGCCTCAAAGTAGTTTTCCACGCCGAGCTGCTCGCAGTCGCTGGAGCTGATGCCTAAACCATCCACCGGAGTGGCGTCGATGCACGATTGCAGCGCCGCCCGCTGCTGCTCGTTCTCTTCGCCGAGGAGATAGGTGGAGAGGTTGTAAATCTCTGTCTTCCAGAGATGTTGCACTGGAGCGTAGTCGCCCACATCACCATGCAGCGTCCAAAAGCCGGTGAGGTATTCGGTGTAGTTGTCGGTGCTGATAACCATGCCGCGGTAGAGTTGCGCGAGGTCGTAGAGGGCCATCATCCTCATGCGGGCCTTCATGTTGCCCTGACGCAG
>JAGBPE010000198.1 GCA_017633495.1 Bacteroidales bacterium
CAACACCGATGTGGTGAAATTCGAGGACGGCAACCTGCTTCTTCTCTTCTTGGGCGGCTGGGCACAGTATGCCATCCAAAACAAGGACGACGACCAAGTGGAAGGCTGCTACGCCGGCGTGGAGACCGCCCTCAACTACTACGAGCAGTACAAGAAGCTGCTGCCTAAAGACAAAGGTGCGGAGCAACTCCTCAAAATGAAAAACAAGGGGACGCTGAAGGCGTATATTGAGAAGGCGATGCAGTAATAAGTATCATACAATGAACAAATACCCCGCCATATTCGCAATGATGTTGTTGCTCGCCGGCTGTGCAACGGTGCGCGATGTGGACAGAAACCGTTATAAGACAGTGAAAATCAACGGTATGCAATGGATGGCGGAGAACCTGCGGACGACGCATTACGCGGATGGAAGCCCGATAGCAAAAGCGCAACCCGATTCCAAGGACACGGAACAGTTGCTCTATTACGATCGTTTCGGACAGCCGGACTCTACAAAGAAGTATGGCCTCCTCTACAACTGGTACGCTGCTGTACGTTCCACTGATTCAGACACTTCCGGGATCGTGCAAGGCATGTGTCCCGATGGGTGGCATCTGCCTTCGGAAAGCGACTGGAATTTGCTGTCGATAGGCAGTGTTGCGCAAAATATGCCCGCTTCCTACCAACGGAATCTTCTGAAATTCTTGAGGCCATCGCCCGCTGGCTACAGCCGTCCGAATGGATATGCGGAGTTAGGAGAAGAGTACTATTGGTGGTCTTCGGCCCCTTCGACAGACGGCACGGGCACAGGACGATACGTGAGTTTCCACAATTATCCCTATCCGTACGTCTGTTTCGGCGATGTGGAAAACGGTTACAGCGTGCGGTGCGTGAAAGATGGAACTCGACAAATCCGTCCATCAAAAGACCAAAAACACACCGAAAAGAAGAAAAAGGAGGTGAAATTGCCGGAAAATGTCGTCAGTCTGCCGTATAAGATTGCCCATGTGCGTTCCTACTATTCCGCAGCGGAGAATACGCAGGTGAACACCTATATCCGGAGTTCCAAGAGCAAGGATGTGGATTGGAACTACTGCATTGATGCTTTGTTGCCCACCACCACCTTCGTTACCCCCAACTATCTCGCCGCTTACGTGATGATGGACCGCCATCGGATGATGTATTGCCGGACGTATGATTTGAGCTTCTATCAGGTTGATAATCAGGGAATAATTGCTGATACCCTGGTTGAAACCAATTGGCAGGAAAACGGGGATTCGATATGGATTACCCCTTCTGCATGGCATTATTATGTGCCGGTGACGGCTGATTCAGGGGTTATTTATACCATCTCTTACCTGAACAGGTTGTCGAGGTTGAGCAACAGTTATCACTATGCCATCCGTAAAAGCATGTATTCCAGACCCATGGTGGCGAGATTGGCGGTAGCTAACCATCAGTTGGAGTACCTTGACGGGATCGGGAAGTACCCGTCCGCGCATGTCAACCGCGACACGGTACACTATGACTATCACTTTACCGGGGCGATGAACAAGCAGTTGGATTTGGTGTTGCTGTTTGATTTCTTGGATTCGCTCTATGTGGTGCATCCCGACGGCACGCAGGAGCGGCACTTTTTCAAGAGCCGCTACCAGCAACATGCCAACGAGCAGTTTGATGTGGCGAACACGTACAACCACAACGCACTCAACGAGATGTTCTGCTCCCAGACCTCCTACCTGAACATCCTTTACGACAGTTATCGCGACCTCTACTATGTGGTAGTGGCGCGTCCGATGCCGGCGGTGAACCGCGACGGCACTCGTAACATGGCAAAGGACAAGCCGTTGTCGTTAGTGATTCTGGATGCGGGATTCCGGCAGCTGTGTGAGTTGGACATCCCCGACCGCCTCGATGATTACGGCATGATGGTTGTGCCGGAAGGCCTCGCGTTCCTCGACAAGTGGCTGTCTGACAAAGAGAAAACTTGTTATCAAATTCTGGAATACAATGAAAAGGATCATTATAAGTCTGCTCTTCGCGCTGTGCGGCAGTTGGGTGGCCGCGCAAGCGGGAAGTGACTTGGGAGGGGATGTCCAATGGGAGCGGAGAAGCCGTTTCTTTAAGACTTACATGCACAAGACCTTTCCCGAGTTCAAACTGCAGGACGGAGAGTACCTGTTTGTCATCCCGTCGGGTTGCCGTGGTTGCAACGAACATGTTCTCAACTATCTTGCCGACCACCCCGATGTCATCGCCGGGAAATATCAGGCCGTGCTGTTCTCCGCCGACACGAAAAGGTTGATTCCCGCAAGTGCATTCTCCAAAGTGCAGAACGTTTTATGCGACAACACTAACAAATTGGACCGTATGGATTTCGGCATTGACGGCGTAGCCATCCTGAAAATCCAGAACAAGCGCATTGTGGCCTACAAGTGCTTTGCTGTCAACGATATGAAAGGTGACGTTAAGGATTTCTTCATATCGATACCATAGTTTTGGGGAGAAGCAAATTACGAGCTAGTGTTAATTATCCAAGGAAATAATTCGCCAAAATCGAAAAAATCCAAGGAAAAAACAGCAGAGATTTTTTTGTATTTTTGCAGTCCCTTACTTTCGAAGTAAAGGGTTGACAGTCGATGAAAAAAGAGAACAAGGACATATTACTAAAGTTGCTTCAGCGGCACAAGGCGTTGGGCATCTCTGATCAGATAGATTTCGACAAGTTCTATCTCTATTCCATCATTGTGCATTCCACCGCCATAGAGGGTTCCACAGTGACAGAGGTGGAGGCGCAGCTGCTCTTTGACGAGGGCATCACCTCTAATAAGCGCACGATGTTGGAGCAGATGATGAACCTTGACTTGAAAGTGGCATACGACTACGGACGAGAGTGGATTCAACGGCACGAACCCATTACCGTTGATTGGCTCATCCTGCTGTCTTCCAAAGTGATGGCCCGCACAGGAAACGAATACAACTCCATGGGAGGAAGCTTCTCAGCCGCCAAAGGAGAATTGCGCAAACTGAATGTCTCAGCCGGATTGGGCGGAAAATCGTATATGTCCTATCAGAAAATGCCAGAACGCCTCGCTGCTTTCTGCGATGAGTTGAACCAACGCCGCAAGACTATCGACCCTTCTGATGTAGCCGCCGTTTACGACCTCAGCTTCTGGGCGCATTATGAGTTGGTGACGATTCATCCGTGGGCCGACGGCA
>JAGBPE010000199.1 GCA_017633495.1 Bacteroidales bacterium
CATCATCGTGGTCTTACCGGCACCGTTCGGACCCAAAAAACCGACGATTTCACCTTTTTTCGCTTCAAAACTGACCTTATTGAGGGCGTATTGCTCTCCAAAAACCTTTGTAACGTTGTTAACTATAATCGACATGTTCGTACTTTTCAAATAAGGCGCAAAAATACGCTTTTTTTCAAGACAATTGTAGAGACGCAACACGTCGTGTCATTACCGTGATTTCAACCATTTTTTCGCCTTACCGCCTTTGGCGTCCGTCAGGCGCACAGAGGAGAGCGACTTGTTGTCGATGACATTGCGATGAATCACGAAAAGATATTTTCCATCGGGGGCGTCTTCCAATTGGTTGCGGAACTCTTCCATATAGAGCTTTTTCACCTTGGTATCCTTCACTTTGTATCCTTTTTTGGACTTATCCACCCAAACAGAATATTTCGTGGAGGTGATATGATAACGGAGCTCTTCCTTCACAGGCATGGAAAACCCGTAACGATAGGGTTGCATCATCTGTACGTTAATCAGCTGCAACAACCCTTCTTTGAAGTAATCATCTAATTGATTTCCAACGATATATTGTTCAATGATGCCATTTGTGTCCAATGAGAACACGAAAGTCACATCCGATTCGAGGGGATGCGGATTGTTGCAAGCCGCCTTATCCAACAGTTCGAAAAGATAGTTGTCCATCACCACATACTCTTCAGGGAAAACGGTTCGGAACGGCACAATCACATTGCGCTCGTCTTCCAAAAAGCCGGTGATGGAGTCCACTTTCTGAACAAAATCTTTCGGGAATTGGTATCTGTTCCACTTATAGCCGTAGCTCTCCGCCTGTTTCACCCATTTCAGATACTGGCTACGGGCTTGTTCGTAATCGCCTTCCAGATTCAGCATCTCAATCAAACAGAGCGACTTACAAAGGTCTGCCGTCTGTTCCACAATCTGCAGCCGCATCCTCAAAGAGTCCTTTCCCGGAATTTCCAACTCCTCTACATCAGCGTAATCCAGCGCATCGTCATAGAATTTGAACGCACTTTCAAAGTCCTCTTTCTGCTCCAGTTGCTGTGCCTGATCCCACAAGTGATAGAACCGCTGATAGCACTCCATCAGCTGAATTTTCTCTTTGATTTGGTTCTTGATGTTCCTATATTGTTGTCCCTGAGGAACTTGATTCAATGCATCAAAATAGTACTGTTCCGCCACGTCATAGAGCGAATTCTGCGCCAGAACCCCCGCTTCGTAGAACAAATCTTGATACTTCGGAGCCGGTTTCTGCGCCGAAAGCGACAAGCATAAACTCGTCACCAACAACAAAACCCCATAATGCAGCACTTTTTGCATACTTCCTTTTACAAAAAAACGAGATTTTTTGAGGGTGCAAAGATACGGAAAAAAATGATACCTTTGCACGCTCATTCGGGTACACAATACCCGCGTGACACCTTTTAGTTAATAACCTGATCCTAAAGAAGTTCTGATGGAAAAGCGAATTGGCACCATAACGGTATTATTATCAGACAAATCCGCAGCTGCGCAGGTGAACGAAGTCATCTCCGCCCATTCTGGTATTGTGTTGGCACGGCAAGGACTCCCCTTCCGCGAGCGTCCCGTCGCCGTCATCTCCCTCATCGTCGAAGGCGAAGTCGATGAGATTAATTCGCTGTCGGGACAACTGGGCAAAATCGAGAATGTTACGGCCAAGGCGGTGGTGACAAAAATAGTTAGCAGTTAGTAGTTAGTAGTTGGAGCCCCCCCGATTATATGAAACATTTCCTTGAACAGCCCCGTTAAGGGCAAGAGCTTGGTAGCCAGGGGTAAGGCGTGAGGAACGGACGCCGCCACCCCTGAAATGAATGTAAAATCAATACGGTAAAACAATAACAATCAAAATAAGAAATATGCAATTCAACCCCGAAAAATGTCGCATTCCCGATGAAATAGGGAAACCATTTATTGACTCAGAAGAGATCTGGGATTATATCAACAAAACCGAAAGCACGCCCGAGCGGGTGCGTGAGATTATCGCCAAATCGTTGAACAAGAACCGTTTGACGATGGAAGAGACGGCCGTCCTCGTCAACACCACCGACCCCGAGTTGGTGGAGGAGATCAAGGAGGGCGCGCGCACACTGAAGCGCAACGTCTATGGCAATCGCATCGTGCTGTTCGCGCCGCTCTACGTGGGCAACTACTGCGTGAACAACTGCAAATACTGCGGTTTCCGTTCCTCCAACAAGGAGCAGGTGCGCACCACGTTGACAGACGAAGAGTTTGTGCACAACATTGAAGCTCTGGAAGAAGACGGCCAAAAACGACTGATCCTCGTCTATGGCGAATCCCCAAAATACTCTCCCGAGTTCATCGCGCACACCACGAAATTGGCCTACTCCGTGCATAAAGGCAACGGCTCTATTCGTCGTGTGAACATCAACGCCGCCCCGCTGGATGTGGAGGGTTTCCGCATCGTAAAAGAAGCTGGTATAGGCACTTACCAAATCTTCCAAGAAACCTATAGTCCTGAAGCTTACGCATGGTACCACCCTGCCAACACCATTAAGGGAGACTTCAACTGGCGCCTCACCGCGATGGACCGCGCTCAGCAAGCAGGCATCGACGACAACGGTCTCGGCATCCTCTTCGGCCTCTACGACTGGCGTTTTGAGGTGCTGGCCATGATCCGTCACACCAACCACCTGGAGGCTTGTTTCAACGTGGGACCGCACACCATCTCCTTCCCGCGCATCAAAGACGCTTCAGGTTTGGATATCGACAAGAAGTATTTCGTGGATGACGACACCTTCGAGAAGATCATCGCTATTTTCCGTTTGGCTGTGCCTTACACCGGCATGATTCTCACGGCTCGCGAGACCTCTGAATTCCGCGCCAAGGCTATCCAGTACGGTATTTCGCAAATCGACGGCGGTACCAACCTGCAGATCGGCGACTACAAGTACCACCACGAAGAGACTGAGAAGAATAGCGACAAACAGGAGGATCAAAACCTGCACCGCGAGCAGTTCAAGATCGGTGACGACCGCACCTTGGGAGAAATCATCGACGAACTGTTAGACAACAACTTCATCCCGAGTTTCTGCACGGCATGTTACCGTTTGGGCCGCACTGGCGAACACTTCATGGAATTCAGCGTGCCCGGCTTCATCAAGCGCTACTGCACGCCCAACGCCATCCTGACACTGAGCGAATATCTGGTTGACTACGCCACTCCCGAAGTGGCCGCCAAAGGCTGGAAAGTGATTGAAAACAACATCGTTAACGTTGACGAAAAGTTCCGCGACGAGCTGCTAAAGCG
>JAGBPE010000200.1 GCA_017633495.1 Bacteroidales bacterium
ATGCTGAGGGCACCTCTGTTGTAGTCTTGGTTCACCGGTTGCACGGAAGCGTTGGCAGAAGCCTCGAAGTGGCTCTGAGCAGCGGCGAGATCACCCGTGAGGTAATCGGCAATAGCCATGTTGTTCAGAATGATACCGTTGTTGGGAGACAAAGCAGCGGCTTTCTGCAGGTAGTTCAACGCCCCTTCCAAATCGGATTGGATGTTGTTTTCGTAGTATTCGTTGAGCTTCATGGCACCCAAGTTGTTATAGGCGCGCCAGTCGTTCTCAGTCTGCTTGTTGTTGATCAACGCTTTGTAGATTTTCTCCTTGGTGGTCATATCCTGGGCAACGGAAGCGGCATAGAGGCGCTCGTTGACGGAGAAGTCGTTCGGGTTGGAGAGCACCAGACGAATCAGCTCGGCATCGCTGTAGGTGTCGTGCTTCTTGCAGACCATCTGGATTTCAGCGCGGCGCAACGGAGGCAGAATGGCATCGGCGATTTCGGGATAGATGTCCGTCATCTCGCGGATCTTCTGCTCGCGCATCTCGTTGCTGGATTGGGAGCGCACCACGTTGAGGATCTGGTTCTTCTGACGGATGTTGGATTTCTCGATAGCCACTTCAAAACCGTCCCAGTCTTCACCCTTGGCGTTGTTCACATATTCGAAGACAGGCTTCTGCAAGTCTTTCATCTTGATGTTGTTACGCTTTGCATAATCCTTCAGGTAGGCGTTGAATTTGTCGCCAAACCATTTCTTACCCACTTGGAAACGACGTTCGGAAAGACCCTGGTTGTTGGTCTCTTCACCCTCGGGAGAAGCCCAACCGGAAATCACCACGCGGTCGATGATGTAATCGTTGTTCATGAAATCGGTGAACGCCTTGATGGAATCCTTGGCAGCCTGCGATTTGTTGTTAGGGTTGCTCCAGTTCATCACCGAGCTGTTGAGGTCGAAATAGAGGATGGCGGTGCGGCCGATGAACTCCGCTTGGAAGTTGTGAGGGGCCAGCAGGAAAGCGGAACCGCTGTTGGCGTTGTCGGTCAAGCGCGGGGTGAGGTTGGCGCGGGCGCTCGTGTTGCTGATGCCTTCGCCAAGGTTGCGATCCCCGAAATCGTGCGATTTCTTCTTCAGATTGGCCTGTGCGCCGGTCACGATTTCCGCGTTCTCGTAGCTCTCGTCAAACTTGAAAGTGCCGCTCTGCGTGAAGGTGCCACCAGCCTTGTAAGGGATGACGATGCCCTCGCCTTTTGCCTTTTCGCCTTTCAGCGTAATGGTAGCGAAAGGAGGGTTAACTTTCTGACCGTCAACAGATAAAGAAGGTGTGAAAGTCATGGTGGCTTTCTTATTCATATATTTTGGAGGAATGGTGCCCTTGATGGTGTAAGCCACCTCGCCACCTTTGTTCTCCAAGTCGGGATTGTCTAAAGTCACCGTCACTTCCGGATACTTTTTAATCATCTTCCCGAGTCCGCAACCGCCCATCAACAGGACCGTTGCCATTGCCAAACTCAATGCAACTAATTTTCTCATAGGTTATTTTGGTTTTTAATTATTAATTTCAATAACGGTGCAAAAATACATTTTTTTTAGATTTTTAGTTGAGATTTGAACCTTTATTCTTCCGTTGGATGAATGCGGACAGGAACAACGAACAAACCAAGATTTTATTATCAAAAAAAGTGTATTTTTGCCGCCGCAAAGTGGTGAAGGATTTTTGTAAAATCCTGAGAGGGAAACAGGTGTGAGTCCTGTACAGTACCCGCTGCTGTAAGTTTCAAGCACGGAAACCGCACATTGCCACTGTCGGAAGACGGGAAGGCGCGGTTTCGGAAACGAGTCAGAAGACCTGCCACGGCGCGTTGTTATCGCTTCGGGAGGTAGGCGTACGCAAAAGAGACCCTTTTCGCACTCTTCGTTCCAACATTGACCGAAGCATTTTGTCGAACCCTAAATGCCGAGGATTATGCGTTTATGGAATTTTTTGAAAATCAGTGTCTTGTGGGCACTTTTACTGCCTTTGTTGGCCGTTTCTTGTCATCAACCGGAACCCGAGCCAGAACCGGAACCCATTCCAGATGTTTCTGCCAAAGGGATGTATATCCTGAACGAGGGCCTTTTCCTGATGAACAACAGCACCCTGTCGTACTACAATTTTGAAACCGGCGAATTCACGGAGGATATTTTCTTGGATGTCAACCACCGCGGATTGGGCGATGTGGGCAACGATTTGCAGCAATACGGTGCGAAGCTTTACATTGTGGTCAACAACTCCAACATTGTGGAAGTGGTGGATCCTGCCACCGCCTCATCCCTGAAAACCATCAATTTGAACGGAAAACAGCCACGTTGCCTCGCCTTCTTGGACGACAAAGCGTACGTCTCCTGCTTCGATGGCGATGTGGTGCGCATCGACACAGCCACGCTGGAAGTGGACGCCACCGTACACACGGGTCCTAACCCCGATGGCATCTGCGTCTGCAACGGCAAGATTTATGTTTCCAACTCCGGCGGACTTAACGCCCCGAATTATGGCAACACCGTCTCTGTGATTGATCCCTCCAGCTTCACCGTCATCAAAGACATCACCGTGGAGATCAACCCCACGCGCATCAAAAGCTGGCAAAACCGTTACGTCTATGTGGTCTCCAACGGCAACTACAGTAACGTTTCCTATTCTTTCCAAAAGATTGATGCTCAGTCTGATGAGATGGTCAAAAACTACAATCTCGAAGTGTTGAATTTCGATATTTACCAAAATCTCGCTTACGTTTACACCTACGATTACAGCACCATGACCTCCGCTTGGATCAAAGTTTTGGATTTGGAGACGGACGAAGTGGTGAAAGACCAGTTTATCAGCGACGGCACCCCGTTGCAGACGCCTTACGGCATCAAGGTGAACCCGTTGAACGGCGACGTCTACATTACCGATGCCGGCACGTTCACCACCAACGGTGATGTCTATTGCTTCGACAAGAACGGAAAGAAGAAGTTCTCTTTCGAAGCTGGACTGAATCCCTCTGCTATGACGTTCAGATAGTCAGATGTTCAGATAGTTAGTAGTTATCAGTTGGCCACGTGCAACCCCAACTTATATATATACTACTTCCTTAAGCAGCCTCGGAGAGGCAACACGCACGAAGTGCAATTAACCCCACACAAGCGAAGCGCAGTGTGGGGAAAAAGAACAAACAACAAATAAACATAATATGAAAAAAATTCTACTACTATTCGCATTCGCAGGTATCATCAGCCTGCTAAGCGCCCAGGAGATGGTGACGATTCACCAGAACGGGCATGATTTTCAAGTGAGCGCAGTGCGTTCCGTTAACGACTTCCCCGCCAGCAACATTCAATTTTGGGTGGGCAACGGCAGTAACAGCATTGTAGCTGTTTTCGAATGGTGTCAAGACCAGACCATGGGTGTCGCATACGGTTTCCGTTGGGACGGCACAGCTACGGTAGGCGATTTGTTGACAGCCATTGATGCTGCTGACAGTCGTTTCACCGTCACGCTCAGCGGAACGATGGTGAACACCTACTCTTACCTGGACGGCACGTACGATGAGTACTTGGAGTCTCCTGGTTGGTTGATGTACACCATAAACGGAAACTATTGTTCCGGCCTTTCTGATGCATTGGTCAACAACGGCTATTTCGAGATGACCGAATATGGTGATTGCACCTTCACGGCCTCCACACCGATTATCGCCGCCACTGATCCGAACGCAATTCCCGAGGAGGCTACTATCGACTTCAACGACATCCTCTTCTGGGTGGGTGAAGGTTCTAACGAGGCCGTTATGGCGGTCAACTGGGCTGACACCGCTCTCGCATGGGGCTACCGCTGGAACGGTACCGCCACTGTGACCGACATGATGAACCATATCGCCGCTGCTGACCCGCGTTTCAGCATTGAATTAGGCAGTTGGGGATTGGATGACATCCTTTTTGTTATTGCAGATGGAGACACGCTTCGCAAGGCTGCTTTCAGCTATTGGGAAAGCAAGAACAACGGTGTGATGGACATGGGTCTCGGACAAACACTTGCCAATGGTGATTTAGAGAAATGGGCTGAGCCTGCAGCCGGTATTATTGTGGACAGCACCTACGATGCCACCTACGGCTATTGGTGGTACACCTACGTCTATCCCATGACCATCCATCCTGTGACAGTTCCCGACACAACGGGTGGTGGTGTCACTCCTCCGGATCCGGAGCACGGTCCTTTCTGCGGTGCAGTGGGCACCGAAGGTTGTAATGCCATTGCCGCTAACGACAACCAATTCGTGGCTTGGGCTACAGGCGTGGTGCTTACCCGCGGTCCGCAAATGATTACAAATCCTGACGGTCCGTTTGCCTCCTTTGGTGGCGACACCAACGCGATTGGACCGGCTACCATGGACAACACGATGGATGCCGTCAGCCTCGGTGACGGTGGCTCTGCTCTTGTGACCTTCGAGCGTCCTATCCGCAACGGTGAGGGTCCTGACTTCGCTGTGTTCGAGAACTCCTTCAACGACAGCTTCTTGGAACTGGCCTTCGTAGAGGTGAGCTCCGACGGAGAGCACTTTGTGCGCTTCCCTGCCACCTCTCTCACCCCGACCGACGAGCAGGTGAGCGGTGCAGTGGGCGGTGTGGATCCCACCTTCATCAACAATTTGGCTGGTAAGTTCCGTATCGGTTACGGCACCCCGTTTGATCTCGAAGAGCTGGCCGGCAGCGAAAACCTCAACATCGACAGCATCGTCTATGTGCGCATCATCGATGCCATCGGTACGATTGACCCGCAATACGCCACTTACGACGCATACGGACACATCGTCAACGATCCTTGGCCCACGAACTTCCACTCTTCCGGTTACGACCTGACGGGTGTGGGCGTCATCCACCAACTTCCTGTGGGCATTGAAGATCGCGATGTTACACGCATCACTGTCTATCCGAATCCTTGCAACGACCGCATCTACGTCAACCTCGACGAAGTGCAAAAGGTGGAGCTGTACAACATGAACGGCCAACTGTTGGAGATGATTCAACCCAACGACACGCACTTCATGCTTGACATGCAGCAATATCCTGCTGGCCTTTACCTGCTGAAAGTCGGCAACGGTGTTCAGAAAATTATGAAGAAATAACCCCTTTTATATTAATGAGCAGTCGGTCCCTTGGGATGATGGGGCTGGCTGAAACAGAAACGGTGCCGCATTTGTGGTGCCGTTTTTGTTTCATAACATGTTCCAACAATCCTGAAAAAAGTGTATTTTTGCCGCCGATTTGGTCGCCCGTCGAGGGAGCCAAGAGGGAAGCCGGTGTGAGTCCGGCGCAGTCCCGCTGCTGTAAGCTCATCTAGTTGAAGCCCAAACAGATATGTCACTGTGCGACGCCATAGCCGCATGGGAAGACAGGGTGAAGACGAGCAAGCCAGAAGACCTGCCAAATCGTA
>JAGBPE010000201.1 GCA_017633495.1 Bacteroidales bacterium
AGCTGGCTCACCATTTCAGCGCCATGCGACGGTTCCGCCCGCATGGGGATCACCGTCAGAGAACATATTCCCGAGTTCATTTACTTCAAAATTAGGCCAATTGGCATTGTACGGACTTGCTGTTGGCTGTTGGCTGTTAGCTGTTGACCATACTTATAGCTTAAAACGGAAGATCATCCGTACCGCCTTCATCCACAAAAGTCTCCTGGGGCATCTGCGGGAGGTTGCCCATGTCGGTTTGCGGCTGCGCATACGGGTTGGCTTGCGGCTGTGCCGGGGCATAACCCTGTTGCGGAGCGGGCGCATAACCCTGAGGTTGAGGCGGATAGGCAGGCTGTTGCGGTTGAGCGTAACCCTGCGGTTGTTGCGGGTAGCCTTGCGGCGGATACATCGGCTGCTGCGGTTGCGCGTAACCCTGAGGCGCATAGCCCTGCGGTTGCTGTGCGTAACCTTGCGCCGGATTCGGGGTGCCGGCAACCGCGGCGGGAGTGGCGGCATCCACACGCCATGCCTTCACGTCGGTGTACCAACGACCGTTATATTCGCGGGACTCCAAATCGAAGGAGACGGTAATCAAACTTCCTAACTGAAACTGGTCCAATGCTTTGGCGCGGTCGCCCCACAAGTTGGCGCACACCTTCTTGGGGTATTGCTCCACCGTTTCAATCACAAATTCGGCCTTCGACCAGTTGTTTCCTGAGTTGCTGACACCGGATTGCACGGGCAGCTTCTGAATTAATTTTCCTGTAATTTCCATATCTTTTATTGGTTTTTATCTCTTTTTCTCTCTTTTCTTCCGAAAACTGTAACGTTAAGGTAATCCGTAGGATGCTCCTTGATGTCTTTGATCAGAGCATTCACGCACTCGATCGTCTGATTGATATTGCGATAGAGGGTATCGTTCTGGATCAGCTGTCCCACCGTGCCTTCACCGGCTTTCACCTTGGCGATCACGCTGTTGGCATTGTCAATGGTGCTTTGTGCGTTGTTAACCAGTTGGCGAATATTGGCTTGTGCCAGCGAGTCGGTGATGTTATCCACATTGGCCACGATGGCATCGATTTTCGGACTGGCTTCGCTCAAGGTCTTGGTCAGCACATCGAGCTGCGTCACCACCCGGTTCACCTTACCACCATTGTCAGCCAACAACTTAGAGAGGTTCTGCGAGGTAGCTTCCAGATTCGCAAGCGTATTCTTGATCATCATGCCGCCGTTGATGGAATCGTCGGAACGGAACGCCAGTTTGATGTTCTGTCCGATAGTGTCCACCGAAGCGACCACGCTCTGCAGCTGAGTCACCAGATCGCCCACGCCATCGAGCATTCCGCCCGCGACGTAGCAGCCCAGCGTGTCACCACTGTGCGCCATCACGGAGGATTTTCCCATGCGCAGGTTCACGACCATGCCGCCCAGCACGTCCTTCTGCGCCACCTCAAACTGCGAATCTTCAGGAATGTCGAGCTTCTCCGTAACCAAAATCTCAGCGCATATACGCACAGGGTTGGAGCTAAGCAGCTCAATACCTGTCACTTTTCCGATTTCATAGCCGTTAAGTGTTACGTTAGTACTTTCGTGCAGCGCGCCAATATCCTCAAACACAGCATAATAGTAGGTCTTCTTTCCGAAGACATTGATGCCTTTCAGGAAGGTAGCGCCGAGATAGAAAATCAGCGCCGCCGCAATGACAAACAGCGCGACTTTAATGCTTTTCGCCTCTTTCACAGAATATTGATTGTTATTCTTCTTCTCCATTCATTCTGAACACTAAGACGGCAAAAATACACTTTTTTCGTTATCGTATGCCAATTAAATATGTATTTTTGCCACCCTAAAAAAGGAGATATGGTATTCAGCAGCATCACTTTCCTATTTTACTTTCTGCCAGTATTTTTGCTGATTTACTATTTGGTGCCCGCCAAATGGCAAAACATCACGCTGCTCCTTGCTTCTCTGGTTTTCTACGCATACGGTGCCCCGAAGTTCCTGCCCATCTTCATCGTGATGATGATCCTCAACTGGTTGCTGACGAAATGGATGCACGTATCCCCTACTCCAAAACGGAAAAAGTGGCTAATGGCCGCTTCGGTCACACTGAATTTGGCAGTGCTCGGCTACTTCAAATACATAAACTTTTTCGTGGACAACCTCAATGCGCTGCTTCAACTTACAAACCATAACCTCATCACTTTCAACAGGATAGCGCTCCCCATCGGTATCTCTTTCTTCACCTTCCAGTCCATCACTTACGCGGTGGACGTTTTCCGTGGCGATGCCGCTCCATTGAAGCGATGCTCCGACTACATGCTTTACATTTCGATGTTCCCGCAGCTAATTGCGGGACCGATTGTGCGGTTCAACAGCATTGCCGCGCAGATCAGCGAGCGACAAATCTCGATGGAGGCGCGGGTGAACGGATTCTGTCGGTTCATGATTGGATTGGGCAAGAAGGTGCTCATCGCCAATCAATTGGCGCTGCTGGCAGACCCCATCTTCGCCATGTCGTATCAGGATATCTCCACTCCGACCGCCTGGATCGGGATTTTGGCGTACACCTTCCAAATCTATTTCGACTTTTCCGGCTACTCCGACATGGCTATCGGGTTGGGGAAGATGTTAGGATTCCGCTTCCCCGAGAACTTCGATGCGCCTTACACCAGTCTGAGCATCAGCGAGTTCTGGCGCAGATGGCACATCACCCTCGGCGCGTTCATGAAGAACTACCTCTACATCCCGCTCGGCGGCAACCGCAAGGGGACGCTGCGCACCTACCTCAACCTCGTCATCGTGTTCCTGCTCTCCGGCTTCTGGCACGGCGCATCGTGGAATTTCGTGATGTGGGGCGCATTCCATGGCACTTTCCTCATCTTGGACCGACTTTTCATGCTGAACACGCTCAACAAACTCGGACGGATTCCCGCTATGTTGCTCACCATCATAGCAGTGACGGCCGGCTGGGTGCTCTTCCGCACGGAAACGCTAAGCGGTGCGGTAGATTTCTACCAAGCGATGTTCTCCTTCCGCAGTGGTGCGCCCGTGCAATGGCAACCCCAGCACCTTTTCCTGATTCTCGCTGCGCTGATTTCCTTCTTCCCCGCCACCAAAACCGGCCAAAAAGCGATGGAGAAACTCTTCGCCGACCATTATTCAAAGAGAAGCCTGATCCTTATCCTCGTTCTTATCTTCCTGATTATCTTCCCGTTATCTGTCGGTTCATTAGCTTCAAACAACTTTAATCCGTTCATCTATTTCCGATTCTGATGCCGCAAGAAAAAACATATAAGCGCCTCTTCCTGGTTATCATGGGCTTGATGCTTCTGCCTGTGTTGCTGCAGGTTACGCATATCCCGCCCATTCGGAAGCTGGCAGGCTACATTGAGCCCATCGAGAAGGTGAACCCCTCTGTCGAGAGCATCATGGACGGCAGTTACCAGCAGTATTTGGACACGTATGCAGCGGCAAACTTTGGCGGACGCGGTTTTTACATTCGCTGCTATAACCAGTTATTGTACAGTGTTTTCCACGAAGCCACGAACAACAACATCGTCATCGGGAAAAACGAAGAGATGTACCTCAAACAATATACCGACGACCTTTCAGGTATCACTTTGAAGAAAAAATTCGGAACAGCTGACAGTGCGAAAATAGCTGCACGTCAGAATATTATCAAAACATTGGAGCTGATTGACAGTCTGAAAGCGCACGACATTGCGTTTCTGGTGGTACTCGCTCCCTCCAAAACGGCCATCTACCCAGAATGGCTGCCCGACAGTATTCGTTCCAACAACTTTTGTCTCTCAAAAGAGTATGCTGCACTGTTCCAAGAATACGACATTCCGCACATTGACTTCCTCCCAATCTTCAATTCATTGAAAACCAGCGAGAAATATCCGCTATATACGAAATTCGGCTCGCACTGGAGTCAGGGGACCATGCCTTTTGTGGCTGACACGCTGTTGCGTTCCATAGAAGGACTTCTGCATCGTCCGACACCACATATCAAACTGATAGACAGCAATATAACACAAAAATACTCCAATTCCGACAAAGAGTTGGAATCATTGTGCAACTTGCTGTTCCCGCTACGTCACCCGAAGATGCCGTGGCCAAAGTACACGCTGTGCAACATCCCGCGCAACTATCAGAAGCCAAACTTGTTAGTGGTTGCTGATAGCTACTTCACCCTTTTGAAGGAGAGTCCGTTCACCGAAGCTTTCGACAATGTGGATTACTGGAAATACAACGAAACCTCCTACTCGAAGATTCCGGAGCGGCAGAACCAAATTGCCTACATCGACCGATACGCTGCCATCACAGACGCCGATGTGGTGATGGTGATGTTCACCACGATGTTCGCTTACGACTACCTATTCGGATTCGTGGAGACGGCATTGAAGACCTTCGAGGAGGGCGATGTCTACGATGGATCGAAGTACGTGGAGGATCAGATCAACCACATCATCGAGCGCATCAAGAGCGACCCACAATGGCTGAAAGCGGTTGAGCAGCAAGCCAAAAAGGAGCGCATCACCTTAGACGAGGCGCTCCGCAAAAACGCGGAATACGTGTATGAGATGGATTTCAAGAAGAAATAACGCAAGCGTCACTTCTTCTGCAACTTCACCGCCTCGGAAACGGGAATCTTCTGGTCGCCTTTGAAGGCGATGATGAAAGCGTCGGGGTATTTGGTTTGCACTTCCTTCAATATCTCTTTGGCAGACTGCAAGTTAGACTCGCTGCCTGCGGTGTATTTCCAGAGGTTGCCTTCGTAATAGCAGTCCACCTTTGGAATCGATTTGAAACGTTTGTCGGTGAGGGCGATTTTATCAGGAAGTGCCATAAATTGCACCATGAAGCGGACGCCGTCGGGATCGGCCGGCGGGCTCACTATTGGGGTTTCCTCGACAGATACTTTCGTATCAGATTGATTATCAATAGAATTACTATTGTTGTTATCATGACTTTGGGTTGTATTATTGTTCGACTTTTCTGAATCTCCTTTGGGTTTAACGTTGGCAACATTGACTTTATTGCCTGTCACTTGGGTATAATAGGAGGCGAAACCCTGGAATATGGCGTTCGCGATCTCCTGCTTGTGCTGCTCGTCGGAGAGATATTTCTCCTCCGTAGGATTGGATAGGAAGCCCATCTCGATGAGGATACTGGGCATGGAAACGGCCCAAAGCACCCAATAACCGGCCTGTTTGACGCCGCGATCCAACATTTTCGTGGTGCCCACCAAGTTTTTCTGCACTTTGTCGGCCAACAGGATGGAATTGTTGAGATAAGCAGAGGAATAGAGGGAGAACATCACCGCGGATTCCGGAGAATTGGGATTGAAGCCGCCATAGTTCTTCTCGTAGTCCTTTTCCATCAACATAGCGGCATTCTCGGCGCGCGCCACCGCCAAGTTGGCCTCGCTCTTGTGAAGTCCCATCACGTAGGTCTCCACCCCGTGTGCGCCGTGGTTGTCGTTGGCATTGCAGTGGAAAGAGATGAAAAGGTCGGCATGGTTATCGTTAGCGATTTTGGCACGACGGTAGAGTTCCACAAAAACATCCGTGCTTCGCGTGTATATCACCTTGACATTCGGGCAGTTATCAGTAATCAGCTTACCAGTTTTCAACGCTACATTGAGGGCAACATCTTTTTCTTTCGTATATGAGCCAAGGCATCCCGGATCCTTCCCGCCGTGTCCTGCATCGATCACCACCTTGAAAGTTTTGCCGTCTTTCTGGGCAGTTACGGGGAATGCCAAAATAGTTATGAACAAATATACTAAGAAAAACAATTTCGAGTTCATCGCTTTCGATATTTTGATTATTTTTGCCGCTTTTTCCGTGCAAAATTATAATTATTGACTAAAGAAATCGCTCGTTGATTAAAAAAATATACACACTGGATTTTTCATATTTTTGGAGGCTATTTATAGCGTTCATTTTCAGTGTGTTGTGCATTGTAGCACCAGCGCAGGACATTAGATCGCGACGGCCTGTGAGGAGCACGGCGGACACCAACCGACGCCCCATTCCAGTCACCGAATTAGCGGATTCTACGGTCACATCTTCCCATAATCCGAAGGTGATTTCACGCAATGCCATCACCTCCATCGTGGAATACAGCGCGAAGGACTCGGTGGTCAACGACCTGCAAAACCGTTTCACCTACCTTTTCGGTGATGCGGTGGTGAAGTACGAGGACATGGAGCTGCGCGCCGATTACATCGAAATCGACTTCAAAAACAACGAGTTATACGCCTGCGGTGTGGCCGACTCGAACGGTAGGTTGTACGGCACGCCGGTCTTTATGCAAGGAAGCGACAGCTACAACGCCCGCGAAATCAAGTACAACTTCACCACCAAGAAGGGCAAAATCTCGCACGTCATCACCACGCAGGACGACGGTTACATCCACGGCGAGCAGGTGAAGAAGATGGGCGACAACGTAGCCTACATCAAGCGCGGTAAGTACACCACCTGCGAGTTGGGCGACCCGCACTTCGAAATCGCCTTTTCCAAGGCCAAGGTGATCCAGCACGACAAGATTCTCATCGGTCCTGCCTACCTCAGTTTTACGGGTGTGCCGACGCCGTTAGCCATCCCCTTCGGCTTCTTCCCTTTAGATGCCCAGCACAAATCGGGTTTGGTGATGCCCTCTTTCGGACAGTCGAACACGCAGGGTTTCTACCTCCGCGACCTCGGTTTCTATTTTGCCATCAACGACAACATCGACCTGCTGCTTTCGGGAGACATCTACACACGCGGCAGCTGGGCACTCAAGGCCAGGTCGAACTACGTGTTCCGCTACATGTGTACCGGACAGGTGGAGCTCGCCTTCGCCCGCACGCTCACGGGCGACCGTATCGACACGGCTAACTTCAAGAGATCCAATAGTTTCAAGATTTACTGGGACCACAAACAGGACAACAAGTCGCATCCTACCACCCGCTTCAACGCCCACATTGACATGCAGAGCGCAAACTACGCCAAGTACAACATGACCTCCGCCAGCGACTACCTCTCTAACCAGTTCACCTCCACGGTCACCTTCTCCACCTCCGCTGCCGATTTCTTCTTCCTCGATGCTGGCATCTCTTATTCCCAAAACACTGGAAACCACACCATTAACTTAAAATCGCCGAACATCAACATGTCGGTGGCGCAATTCTATCCTTTCCGCAAGAAAGACAAAATCGGCAAGCTGAAATGGTACGACAACATCGCGATGAAGTGGAATTCGCAGTTGGTGGGTCAGGTGAACACGACCGACTCGATGTTTTTCCAACCCATTACGTGGCAGCAATTTGAAACGGGCATGATGCACACTTTCCAAATCAACAGCCCCATCAAAATCGCTAAGACCATCAACTGGAACAACTCCATCACGTTTACCGAAAAGTGGTATCTACAGCACTACACCCGCGACATGATGTGGGACACCACCGTTTCGGAAACGCCGCAGTTGGTACAGTATTTCAACCGTCAATTCGGAGCGGTACACGATTTGAACATCTCCTCCAACCTGACCACCAAGGTGTATGTGATGTACATCTTCAAGAAGGGTGGGCTGAACGCCATCCGCCACATCATCACCCCGACACTGAACTTCACCTTCCAGCCGAAGCTCAACGGGCAGAACACCGGGCAATTTGTCAACCCGATGACCGGAGAGCTGGTGGAGTACAATTACTACGACAATTCCATCTTCGGTTCCGGTCCCACCCGCATGACGGCGCGTGCGCAACTTTCGTTCGGCAACAATCTGGAAATCAAGGTGAGATCGCGCAAGGACACCATCACCGGACTCAAGAAGATCCCTCTCATCGACAACTTCAACATCTCAATGTACTACGATTTTGCCGCCGATTCACTGAATTGGTCTCTGCTCACCATGTCGGGCCGCAGCACGCTCTTCAAACAGCTCTACCTCACCTACAGCTTCATTTTCGACCCCTACAGTATCAACAATGAGGGCCGCCGCGTGAACGTCACCGAATGGGACGCCAACCACCGCTTATTGCGCTTTACCTCAGGCTCATACAGCGTCTCGTTGAACTACCGTTTGGACCAGAACACCTTCAAATCTAAAGATCCCGAGCGGCAGAAAAACCGTCTGCCCTGGTCGCTGACCATCAACTACTCCTTCACTTACGGCATCAACGACAACCTCGAATATTACCGCTACTTATACCATGATGTCGAGCTGAAGCCATACAAACACAACATCGTACACACGATCAACCTATCAGGCGAGATTTACATCACCAAAAAGTGGAAATTCGGATTCAACACGGGCTACGATTTCGTGCAGAAGTCGCTGTCGTACACGTCGTTGGACTTCTACCGCGACATGCACTGTTGGGAGATGAGCTTCAACTGGATTCCGATCGGCTACCGCAAGGGGTGGTCGTTCACCATCAACGTCAAGTCCTCCACGCTGCGTGATGTGCTGAAGTACAAGAAGGAGAAGGATTTCCGCGATTTCTTGTAGTTCAAGGTTTAAGGTTGAGAGTTTAAGGGGTAGGGTTACGATAAACGGTAGAGACGATGTGCACATCGTCTCTACATCGCAAATGCGTAAAATGATGAGATATTAGGAATTACGTCTAAAGATGAGGGCGCTGCGGGAGGGCAGATAGAGCAACAGACGTGATTTTCCTTTATAGTTATTTGTCTGATAGGTGATAGCCGTATCCACGTTGCCGAAGCCGTGGTAAATGGGGTCATCGCTATTGAGGATGATCTGATAATCACCCGGTTGGCAATAGATGGAATAATCCGAAAATGATTTTTCAGGATGGAAATTGAAGACGACAAGGCAGTTGTTGCGCTCGAAGGCCAGCACTTTGTCGCCGTCGTTGTCGCACAGCATCACGGGCGGTTTGTCCAAAAGCCTGTTTTTCGTAACGCAATGAATCATATCGCGGTCGAAGCGGTTTAACCCGCTGTATTTCAGCATCTCATCATCTGCCAAATTCCACTGGCGACGGGCGTGATAGCACGACCAGCCGTTGCCTTCGCGCGGGAAGTCAATCCATTCCGGATGCCCGAATTCATTGCCCATGAAGTTGAGGTAGCCGCCAGAACAAAGCGTCAAGGTCACCAAGCGGATCATCTTGTGCAACGCCACTCCCCTATCCACTGTCAAATCGGGCGTAAGGACGGACATCGCCTCATACATCCGCTTGTCAATCATCCTGAAGATCAATGTCTTGTCACCCACCAAAGCTTGGTCGTGGCACTCCACGTAGCTGATGGTCTGCTCCTCGGGACGCTTGTCGGTCATGCGGAAATAGATGTCGCCCATCCCCCACTCGTCATCAGAGCGGGTCTTCAGCGTCTTGATCCAGTAGTCGGCAATGCCCATCGACATGCGGAAATCGAAGCCGACACCGCCCTGTTCCGCAGGGAAGGCCATCCCGGGCATTCCGCTCACATCTTCGGCAATGGTCATCGCATCGGGACGCACCTCGCGCACCAGTTTGTTGGCCATCGTCAGATAGGTGATGGCATCTTCATCCACATTTCCGTCGAAATACTGGTCATAGCTGAGGAAATCGACCCCAAGACCGTGGTCGAAATAGCACATGCTGGTCACCCCGTCGAAACGGAAACCGTCGAAATGGAACTTTTCCAGCCAATATTTCAGATTGGAGAGCAGAAACTGGATGGTTTCTGGCTTTCCATAGTCGAAACAGCGCGAATCCCACACCTTGTGGTGCCCTTTTTCGCCGTGATGGAAGTACAGATGGTCGCTGCCGTCCAGATAGCCGATGCCCTCTTTCGCATTTTTCACGGCGTGCGAATGGATGACATCGAGAATCACGGAGATGCCCATACCGTGCGCCGTATCAATGAGTTCCATCAGCTCTTCGGGCGTACCGAAGCGGAACGAAGGCGCAAAAAAGTTCGACACCTGATAGCCGAACGAGCCGTAGTAGGGATGCTCTTGAATGGCCATCAGCTGTATTGTATTGTATCCCAAGGTTTTAATGCGTGGAAGCACCGTCTCTTGAAACTCGTGATAAGAGGAGATTTTGGC
>JAGBPE010000202.1 GCA_017633495.1 Bacteroidales bacterium
AGCGCAGCGACGCTCCATGCTTGCGAAATGCAGCCGTTGGGCTTGAAAGGCGGGTCTCCGTCGGTGATTTCGGCCACGGTGGAGACGCCGTAGGAGGTCATGCAGCCGTCGAAGCGGTAGAGGATGCGGTGCAGCACGTCAGGGGCGCTGTCGGGATACACCTTCAGGAGGCAGTCGGTGAAGGGGAAGAGCAACCACGGCCATACGGTGCCCTGATGGTAAGCGGAGTCGCGCTCCACCTGTCCGCCCTTGTAGTGCCCCTTGTATTCGGGATCCTTCGGTGAGAGGCTGCGGATGCCTTTGTCCACTAGCAGCTCTTCGGTGACCCGTTTCAACACGAGCTGTTTGAGACGCTCGCTCATGGGTGCGAAGGGCAGGGAGGCGGCAATCAGCATGTTGGGGCGCACCTGGAAGTTCTTGTAGTCGCCGTCCACGTAGTCGGCAAGGTAGCCCATCTCTTTCGACCAGAAGGTCTCTTTGAAGACGTTGGGGAAGTCGGCCACAACGGGCTCCCAGTCGGTGAGGAAATCTTTGTCCTTGCTCACGCGGGCGAGGTCGAGGGCGAACTTGATGGCGTTATACCACAAAGCGTTGATCTCCACTTGGCAGCCAGTGCGCGGGGTCACGGGGCGACCGTTTACCACGGCGTCCATCCAAGTGAGCGCGAGACCGGGACCGCCAGCATAGATGAGGCCGTTCTCCAGCATCCGGATGTTGTTCATCGTGCCGTCACGGTAGGCGCAGAGGATGTTTTTGACCACCTCTCCGTATTTTGCCCATACTTTCTTCGGCTTGTTGAGATAGTCGCAGTAGATCTGCAGACTGCGGATGAACCAAAGCGGTGCATCCACGGAGTTATAGGCAGCGGATTCACCGGTGCCGATGTTCGGGAAGAGGCCGTCTTTGAGGTCTTCGATCATGGTGTCGGCAATCTCCTCAAAGAGGTCAATCTTGCCGAGCGCCAGAGTAAGTCCGGGAAGGGCGATGAAGGTGTCGCGTCCCCAGCGTCCGAACCAAGGGTAGCCGGCAATGATGTCGGTGCGTCCGTTGCGCTTCACAACGAACTGTTCGGCTGCGTTCTGCAGACAGCTGGCGAAATTATAGCGAGGGGTGTGTTTCTGCTCCTCGGCCTTGTAGAGGGCGGCGATTTCAGCGGGTGCCATCGGCTCGGTGCCAATGGCGAGGTAGAGCTCCTTGCCGGTAACCTTCACGGTGAAGGTGCCGGGACGCCAGAGGTCTTCGTGCCCGTCGTAGCCGCGTTTCAGTTCCTCTTCATATTCAATATTATAATACCAGTCGGGATGGTGTTGGTAGAGCGCCGGTTCCGAGAACTGGAAGAATACCGGGCTGTAGCCGTCGTACATGCAGAATCCCGCTCCGTTATCCACGGTCCGGAAGTCGGTATGTACGCCGTCATTGGCGTGGGTGAGCTGGTGGATGTTGCGGAAGGCCAGCAGAGGCTCCACCTGCAGAGCCACCTCTTCGACGTCGTCCAAGAAGGTGTATTTGATAATCAGACGATCGGCGTCGTTTTGGAAAAGCAGCGACTTTTGGAAGTTGAACTTCCCGACGCGGAAATCATACACCGGCACGCTGTCGGCTGAGAAGTGCTGCAGGTATTTGTTGCCCATGGGGTTGATGACCTGGCCCTTGTACTGATGGATGCTGAGATGGAAATCCATGTCATTGACCACGATGTTCTCGTTGATGCCGGAGACCAGCAGATGTCGTTCGCCGCCGAAATTGTCCTGCGGCACGATAAAGAGTCCGTGGTATTTGCGGGTGTTAAGTCCGCACAGCGTGGTGGTGGCGAAAGCACCGGTTCTGCTGCAGCGCAAAATCTCTCTCTCTCTTGAGAATCCGATGTTTACCAGCTTATCCTTGTCAAACGCGATATAACTCATCTTTTCTATTATATATTTCGTTGATACATTTCTAAATTGCTGAGATTCAATAGGATATAATCACCCTAAAATCTCCAATAAAAACAATCTGCAAAGATATATTTTTTTGACAATACGTTGTGGATTTTTTTTTCAAAAAAGTACGTCTTGTATTATTGACAAAAAAATCCCGGACCGTGTGGCCCGGGATTTTTTATCGTATGAAAATGATGAATTAACGAGCAACCGTGAATTTCTGGGTTGTTGTACCATTTTCAGTAGTGACTTTCACCGTATAAACACCATTTGCGAAGCGGCTGGTGTTGATTTGGGTGTTCACGTCGTTGGCATTGTAAGAACCAACCAATTGACCCATCATGTTGTAAACCTCAACACCGTTGATGTTGGCGGTTGAATTGATGTTGAGCACATTGTTGGCAGGGTTCGGGAAAATGACCGTTTTGACATCGTGGTTTTCGATACCCACACCAGGGGTGACGGTGAAGTCGTCAATGTCAATCAAGAACATATCCGTACAGTTGAAGTGACGAATAGCGAGGTAGATGGTCTGACCAGAATAAGGCAGATTGACGTTTTTCTGTTTCCAAGCACCGCCAGCGCGAGGACCTCCGTCTTCGTCAAGGTCTTCCTCGTAAAGGAGAGTGAAGTTGTTCGGGTCGGTGCCGGTGGTGGAAACATACACGCCATAGTGTTCGTTGGCATAGTCAGCATCTTGAGCGGCGACATAGAAAGAGAGTTTAGCACCTTCGCTCGGGATGGCCAAAGCGGGAGTAATCAACCAGTTGTCGGGATAAAGGGCTTCGCCGGTCACATTGGTGAAGGAACCGGAGAGGACAAAGCCCATGGAGCCGTCGTGGCCGGTACCGGAAAGGTCAACAGAGGGATCGAAATAGGAAGCGGGGTCCGTGCTGGGTTCCCAAGAAATGCCGTCTCCGTCTTCATCAAGAACGGTCCAGCATTGAGGCATGCCGTCGTCAAAGTTTTCGGTGAACGGAAGAGTTCTGGGTTGTGAGCAATCTATAGCATTACCGGAGACATTGATGGTGGCGGTAGCAGTGCCGCTGGTCAAAGTCACAGTGCCGCTTTGTGAACCCGCAGTAGTAGCGTTCATGCGCACGTAGATAGGAGTGTTGATGATCGTAGCTTGAGCAATGGTAGCAGAAGAAGCGTAGGTTGCACCGTTGGTGGAAACTTCAAACGGAGCGGTAGCCGTAATCGTAACATTGTTGCTCAGAGACAGACCAAGCACTTGAGCAGCCTGAGACATAGTAGGTGCACCTACATTGCCAGTGAAATACATGGAAGTAGGATCCACGGTCAAACTGGCTTCGCCAGCTGCCATAACAGATACGTTGTCAAAATAGATGTAATATTCATCAGCGTCAGATTCGACCTTGAAGGCGACTCTGATTGTCTGGTTGGCATAACTGCTGAGGTCCAAAATGTTGGTTAATGTACCAGTTTCATCGACAGTCTGAGTAGGCAGAATGTTGGTGGCGGTAGCGTAGGTACCGTTCTCAGGGATAACCCAGACAGAGTATTTTTCAGGATAAGAAGAAGATGCAATAGCATATTCGTAGGAAAGGAATGTAGCGCCTGCAGGAAGTGTCATTTCGGGAGAAATCAACCAATCGTTTGCATTATTGGAACTGTTGTAGAAGTATGCAGCCACGCCAGTGTTGTAATCGTCATAGGGCAGGTATTCGATCGTGAAATTGTCGTTGTTGGCGTCCACGATCATCCAGCAAGGTCTGGTGGGAGAATCCTCGTCAAATGTTTCGGTGAACGGGAACGTGGTGATGACGTTGCATGTAACAGCAGTACCAGTCAAAGCGACAGTACCGTTAAGGCTGGTAGCGGTGACAGTGAGGTTTTGGCTGAAGGTGCCAGCAGTGGTGGGAGCGAAACGCACATAAACGGTGTCGTCAACAACCAGGCTAGAGTTGGCCGGGATGGTCTGAGTGGCGGCGAAAGTGGTGCCATTGAGAGAAATTTCGAAAGGAGCGGCAGTAGAAAGGGTGATGGCCTCGTTCAAGTTAACGGTGTGTACAACAACTGCTGCGATACCGGAATTGGCACCTGAAGGAACGGTGCCGAAATCCAAAGCGGTCGGGTTGACATCCATGCTGCTGGTAGGAGCACCGTTGAACACATTGACATTGGTGACATACAATCTCAGTTGGTCAGCATCAGAAATACCGTGGATGGCGATTTGATAGTTGCCGGTCAGGGTAGAAAGATCGAAATAGACGGTTTCGAACGTCGTGTTGTGAGCTTCGATTACGGGAGTCAAGGCCACCGTGTCAGAAGCGCCGATAGCAAAGATTTGGAGCTTCTCGAACCAAGATGAGCTACCAGAACGATAGTCAACAGAACCGCTTTGTCCGCCAGTGAGGGTGAACGCAGGTGAAATCAACCAGTCGTCCATAGCCAAAGTGCTGTTATAACGGATGGAAGCATAGCCATCGGTGGTGTTGAATTCGAAAGTGTAGTCGTCGTTGTTGGCGTTAATAACTTCCCAGCATTGGTTTGCAGCATCGCTAGTGAAGCTGTAGCTGTAAGGAAGGGGGTTGTTGCTACAGTCAATACCTTCACCTGTGAGGGCAAGGGTGACATCGCTAGCGCCAGTAGAAGCGAGGGTCACAGTACCGTTGTTGGCACCAGTAGCGGTAGGAGCATATTGCACATAAAGAGTACCGCCGGCAGCTGCAACGCTAGCGGTGGTGCTGAAAGTAGTACCATCAGCAGAAACGCTGAACGGAGCGGTAGTGGTGGCAGTCACAGCAGCGGTGAGGTTGTAGGCGACCACGTCCACATCTTGTGTTTGGGTAGAACCAACAGCAATCATACCGAAGTTAACAGAGGTGGGGTTGACAATGATGGTCGGGCCGGTGGGTTGGGCGAGAACCTCCACATCGTCCAAATTGAGGACGAACATGTCGTTGCAGTTGAAGTGACGGAAAGCAATACGAACCGTTTGACCAGTGTAGCTAGCCAAGTTCACGGTTTTCTGCTTCCAAGCACCTTGCACACGGGCACCACCGTTAGCATCGATGGTCTCTTCCATGAGTTGGGTGAATTCAGTAGTGGTCGTGCCAGAGCCCGTGGTGATGTACACACCATAGTGCTCAGCGGCATAGTTGGCATCCTGTGCGCAAACCCAGAAAGTCAGGTTGGCGTTGGAAGTCAAGTTGATGGCCGGGCTGACCAACCAGTTGTCAGGGGTGATGGCTTGGTTCGTCACATTGCTGTAAGAACCTGAGAGAACAAAGCCGGTGGAGCTGTTGTGGCCGTTGCCAGAGAGGTCAGTGCCAGCTGCAAAATAGGAAGCGGGATTTGAGCTGTGCTCCCAACCCATGTTGTCGTTGTTGGCGTCGATTTGAGTCCAACCGGTAGGCATTCCTGAATCGAAATTCTCGGTGAAAACCGGCACCTGCGCTTTTACGCTAAAAGCAAGGGCTAAAAGCGCGAAGAACATAGTAAAAATCTTTTTCATTTTTTTTGGGTTTTGATGAATAATTAAGTTGATTGTTTATTGATATAATATGTTATTTTTTGCCACTGTAGTCTTTTACTTTTAACCTGCAAAAATACACTTTTTTTTAGATAATTCGCTAATGCATTTTTTTTATATTTTTGCGGCCAAATAAAAAAAAAGCCCTATGGAAGAGTGTCGGCTGTATGCGGTTCCGGAAATACGTGAGTGCGAGCGTTTTACAATGCAGAAACGCGGCATTTCGTCGTTGGAACTGATGGAGGAGGCCGGACACGCCTGTGCAGAGGAGATTTGCATGAGCAGATGTTTTGGGGACATTGACAATATTTACATATACGTTGGCACCGGCAACAACGGTGGAGATGGCGCGGTCATAGCCGTCCACCTGGTCGAAGATTCGTTTGTGGACAATAATGTATATCTAGTCGTTTGCGCTCCTGAAAAAGCCCGTTATAGCAAGGAGATGCAATATCAGCTGAAACGATGGAAAAGGCTTGAGAAAAAGGAAGTTACAGCTCATACGATATACTATTCTACTGAGAATCAGCCAAATCCGACGAAAGATGATTTGATTGTCGATGCGCTCTTTGGCATCGGACTCAACAAGCCGGTCACGGGCTTCTACGCCGACGTGATTCATCATATCAACGCTTCCGATGCCTATACGGTCTCCGTTGACACGCCTTCCGGACTTTTCGCAGACCAGCCCACGCCCGACAACAGCGCGGTGGTCATCGCCGACATGACCTTGAGCATCCAGTTTCCGAAGGTCGCTTTTCTGCTGCCTGAAAACGCCCCCTACTATGGAGAGGTTGAGGTGGTGGACATCGGGATGGAAGCTCCTGAGAATCTGGAAACTCCCCGAATGCTGTTTACCGCTTCGGATGCGAATGCGCTCTTGCGTCCGCTACCTAAATTCGCGCATAAAGGCACCTTCGGACACGGACTTCTCGTGGCGGGATGTGCTCAGATGCCCGGTGCAGCGATTTTGGCAGCTAAAGCGGCTATGCGTGGCGGCATCGGCAAACTCACCGTCCATACGGTGAAGTCGGTGCGCGACATCTTGGCGGTCTCTCTGCCCGAAGCCATCCACCAGATTGACGATAACGAGCAGTATGTCAGCCATATCGACTGGAACACGCTGCCCGAAAACATAAACGCGGTCGCACTCGGTCCCGGACTGGGTACCCGCCAGCAGACCGTTGCCGCGATGAAGGACATCCTCGACACGGTGAAGCTGCCGTTGGTGATCGATGCCGATGCCTTGAACATGTTGGCGGAGAACAAGACGTGGCTCGCTTACTTGCCCCCTCATAGCATTCTGACTCCGCATTTCGCTGAATTTGAGCGGCTTGCGGGTAAACCTTCCGACGATTTCGACCGTCTGGAGCGTGCAAAGGCGTTCGCGCAACGCTATTCGGTGATTCTAGTGCTGAAAGGCCATCACACGGTGGTGACCTTCCCCAACGGACGGCAGTTTTTCAACACTACCGGCAATGCGGGTATGGCCACGGCGGGCAGCGGCGACGTGCTCACCGGACTGATCCTGTCGCTGCTGGCACAAGGCTATAGACCCGAACACGCGGCGCTTCTCGGCGTCTTCCTGCACGGCGCCGCCGGCGACGCCTTCGCCCGCGACAACGATCCACGCACGCTCATCGCATCGGATTTGCCGCAGCATTTCCCCGAAGCGTTTGATTTTGTGAGAAATTGTGACTTTGGATTTATGAAGTTTGATTAATGACCATTTATTAAAAATATATTCATTGAGCAGTCCCGGAGGGACAAGACGCACGAAGTGCAATTAACCCCACATTAGTGACGGAGAAGCGCAATGTGGGGTAGCCCAGAACAAATATAGTAATAATGACTAAAAGAAAAATAATAACCTTGCTAATGCTGATGTTCACGACAACCCTCATGGCCCAAGTGAACATCCACATTGATTTGCAGAACACCAAGACGTTCGACTCGATTTTCGTGAAGAGCGAGGCGAAGTTGCAGACTAAGAAGTATTTGAGTGCGCCGTTCGGCCCTTCTGTGACTTTGCAGGACAAGGAGTCGCTGAAGCCCGGCATGTACGAAATCTTGGGCGACAGCACCTTCCTCGGGGTGATTTTGATTCCGACCGAGAAGAATCAGAAATTTTCGTTAAAGATTGATGATGAGAAGGTTACGTTTGCGAATTCCAAAGAGAATACGGCCTATTACAAATATTTGGATGATATCGCGGCGTACAATCACAAGCTGGATTCGCTGAACGAGCAATTCCAGCAGGCGCAGAAGAGTATGCCTCAGTACATGCTGAAGGTCTTTGTGGATTCGCTCTCCGCATCCGCGCGTCGCATCAACAACGAGATGCGGGATTTCCAGACGCGCACGGCCAAAGCGAATGCCGGTACGCTCTTCGGCTCCATAGTCGCCACCTCCACCTACCTGCAGGATCCCCCTCAGGAGATCGTCAGCGACCGTCGCGCTTTCCAACGTTACTACATCGAGCACTTCTTCGACAATTTCGCTTGGAACGACCCGCGCATCTTCAACACCCCGATTGTGGAGCAGAAGCTGAAAGAGTACTGTAACCTCATTTACCAGTTAGACAATCCCGATTACGACACTTTGGTGGTGGCTGCGCTGAACAAGGCGAAGGTCAACCAGACTTCATAC
>JAGBPE010000203.1 GCA_017633495.1 Bacteroidales bacterium
CGGGTTTGCTGCAGGATGATTTCGGAAACCCAAATCTTGTAAGGGTCGGTTTCGCCGCGCCAAGGGAGTTCGCGCTGGTGCTCTTCGTACCAACCGATGAGTGTGTCGGCGAAAGCCATCGTTAGTTGTTCTGTATCAATTGGAACAGCTGATCCAAATTGGGCGTGAGGATGATTTCCGTGCGGCGGTTCTTCGCTCTTGCCTCGGGCGTATTGCTCTCATCCAAAGGCAGATACTCGCTTCTTCCGGAAGCCGACAGACGCGTGGGTGCGATGTTGCCGCTCGCTAACAACGCCTTCACTACGGAGGTGGCTCGCATCACACTGAGGTCCCAGTTGTCCTTGATTTGACCGCTGCCTCTGTAGGGCACATTGTCGGTGTGACCTTCGATCAGCACGGAGATATCGGGTTCATTCTCAAGCACTTTCGCCAAATTCTGGATGGCTTGCAAACCTTGTTCGTTGATGGTCCAGCTGCCGGATGCGAAAAGCAGTTTGTCGTCCATGGAGACATACACTTTGCCGTCCTTTTCGTGCACGTTCAGTCCGCTGCCCTCGAAGCCTTTGAGCGCGTTGCTCACCTTCTCCTTCAGCGCTTTCACCTCAGCCTCTTTTTGCGCCAAGATGTTCTGCATCTCGTTGATACGCTGCTCTTTCATGGAGAGTTCCACACGCGCTCTTGCCAACGAATCCTGCTGTGCGACCAGCATCTTTTCCTTCACCGACATCTCGTCTTTGTACTTGTCGAGATTGCCCAGCAGGTCGTTGATAGTGTTTTGGTTGTTGGAGGAGACGTCGGCAAAGTTCTGCAGGAGCTCGTCATAATCCTGCTTTGCCTTCTCGTACTCCCGTTCCACACTGCGGGCTTTGCGGTAGAGACGCATGGTGTCGGCTCGCAGCTGCTCAACCTCCGTTGTCAGGGTGTTCAACTGCGCATTCAACGCCTTTTTCGCATCCTGACAGTTCTGATTTTCGGAAGTCATGTAGGTTAATTCATCCTGACAACGTTGTTGCTTCTGCAGAAGCTCGTTATATTTCTGCTTGGTCACACAACCCGAAAACAGGGCGATTGCCGCTACTAAAACGGTTAATTTAACAACACTTTTTTTCATATTTTGAACTATTCTCGCTATTCCTGCAAAAATAAGGTATATTTCGACCTCTTTTTGGTCGAAAACAGAAAGATATAAACAATGAATTTTGGATAAAACTACAGGGCGGTCACCTCTGTCATCGCCACTTTTCGAAGCGCTTCCGTGATACGGTCGGCATCGCGCTGACGAACAGAAATGGTGTAGGTGCAACGCATATCGCTCTGCCGATCAAGCACTTGTATCTCAGGATCTTTCAAAATCTGCATGATGTCGTTCATCTTCACATACTCGAAAACCACCTGATACTGCTCCTGGATGGTGCGTTCCTCAATAACGGCAGCATCCAAAGCCTCCTTTGCAGCCACCTTGTAGGCGTTCTGCAATCCGCTGACACCCAACTTGATACCGCCAAAATAACGAACCACAATCACCAGCGTGTTGGTCAGATCTTTCGACAGCAGCTGGCCGTAAATGGGCCGTCCGGCAGTGCCCGAAGGCTCGCCATTGTCGTTCTGACGATACGCATCTTTATGAGGACCAAGGATATAGGCGTAACAGTGGTGACGCGCATCCCAGTGCTTCTTCTGGATTTCCGCAAGCCGCTGCTTCACCTCCTGCTCGTTCTGAACAGGAAAGGCGTAGGCCAGAAACTTGCTGCGCTTCTCGCTGTAGCTCCCTTCCGACGGTTTCGCGATGGTTTTATAGGTGTCTTCGAACATACATCAACAAATTATCGTCAATTTGGACTGTTTTTTCAGGCGTTTCGGGGATTTTCGGTGCTTTCAGCCCTTTTCCCCACGTCTGGTTTCCGACCAAAATCCGCGCTTCATCCCACAATCCGATTTCCAGGAATTTCTCCAATGTTTTCTTTCCACCTTCGATGATAACCGACTGGATTTTAAGGTTATACAGCTGTTGGATAGCCTCTTCCGCCTTTTCGGACAACGGAGTATAGGGCAAGTCGGCAATTACATCCGTACCGCGCTGCATCACAAAACGTTGCGGGTCTTTTCCGGGATATTCTCGGGTGGTGAGCTGCGGACGGTCGTTGCGCATGGTGTTATACCCCACCAAAATGGCATCCTCTTCACTGCGCCACTTGTGGGTCAGAACCTTCAACGCAGGATTGGTGATCCAGTAAGAGATTGTTTCTGAGCCATTTCTGTCGATATCCATGAATCCGTCGCGGGTTTGCGCCCACTTCAGGATGATGTAGGGTCGATGCTGCTGATGGAAGGTAAAGAACCGCTTGTTAAGTTCCTCACAATCAGCTTCGCAAACGTTTTCCACTACCTCCACGCCAGCTTCGCGCAGTTTCCGAACGCCGTTGCCGTTCACCTTGTCATGATAGTCGATGGAGCCGATCACCACTTTGGGAATTCCGTAGCGGATAATCGCATCGGCACAGGGTGGCGTTTTTCCGAAATGGGAGCAGGGTTCCAGGTTCACGTAGATGGTGCTCTCTTTCAGTAACTCTTTGTTTTTTACGGAGTTAATGGCATTCACTTCCGCGTGTGCCTGTCCATACAGATGGTGATAACCCTCGCCGATGATTTGGCCGTTGTGCACAATCACCGCGCCCACCATCGGGTTCGGACTCGTTTTGCCCAATCCCAAGGCGGCCAGCTGCAGACAGCGTTGCATGTAGAGTTCGTCGCTCATGCTATTTCGGCTGCTGTTTCAGGAAATAGGAGAGCGGCTGCACCTGACGGTCGAAGTGGAAATATTGGCACTGCACGAAA
>JAGBPE010000204.1 GCA_017633495.1 Bacteroidales bacterium
AAAAAAAATATTACCTTTGCGCGGCAATTTGAAATGTACGAATTCAATATTCATCAAATTAATATCTGAACAATGAATCAAGAACTTTTGACACTGTATCCCAAAGGATTGTGGGATATTTTCGGACACATTTGCGATGCTCCGCACCCTTCCAAACACGAAACAGCCGTCCTTAAATGGTACAAGGAATGGGCCGCTGAGAACAAGATCAATGTGGTGCAAGACGAGACCGGCAACCTGCTCTTCTCCGTTCCCGCCACCCCCGGCTTCGAAAACCGCACCCCCGTGGTGCTGCAAGCCCACTGCGACATGGTGCCGCAAGCCGACAGCGACAAGAAGCACGACTTCCTGACCGACCCCATCGAGCCGATTATCGACAACGGCTGGGTGCGCGCCAACAAGACCACTCTGGGCGCTGACAACGGTATCGGCGTGGCTGCCGCTCTGGCCGCCATCACCGACCCCAACTGCCAACACGGCCCCATCGAGGTGCTCGTCACCATTGACGAGGAGACCGGTATGACCGGCGCTTTCGGTTTGAAACCCGGTTTCGTGAAGGGCAAAATCCTCATCAACCTCGACTCTGAAACCGAGGGCGAAATGTATGTGGGTTGCGCCGGCGGTATGGACGCCAACTTCTGCCGCAAATACACCACCGTGGCCACTCCCGCAGGCATGAAGGGCTACAAACTCTTCGTCACTGGTCTGCACGGCGGTCACTCCGGTATGGACATCAACCTCGGTCGCGCCAACGCCAACAAGATTGCCACCCGCTTCCTGCAGAAGGCAGTCCGCAACTTCGGTGCCTGCGTCGCTTGCATTAACGGCGGCGGTCTGCGCAACGCCATCCCGCGCGAAGCAACGGCCATCCTGACCGTTCCCGCTGCGAAAGCTGCTGAATTTGAAGCATTTGCCAAGGAGTTCGAAGCTATGGTGAAGAACGAGTTCGCCCTCACTGAGGAAGGTCTCAGCCTCACCGTGACGGCTGTTGACGCTCCCGCTCAGGTCATCGAGCCCAAAGCTTTGAACCAATTCCTGAACATGATTTACGCCATCCCGAACGGTGTGCAGCGCATGAGCGACTCCATGCCCGGTTTGGTGGAGACCTCCAACAACCTGGCCAACTTCATTGCTGAGAACGGCGAAATGAGTGCCAAATGTTTGATGCGCAGCAGCGTGAACAGCGCTAAGGAAGCTCTGGGCGAAAAGATGGTTGCCATCGCTGAGCTGGCCGACTGCGGCATCGAGCTCACCGGCGCATATCCCGGCTGGAACCCGAATCTGAAATCTCCGATCATGAACACCTGCATGAAGGTGTACAAGGAGAAATTCGGCAACGATCCCAAGGTGATGGCCATCCACGCTGGTCTGGAATGCGGCCTCTTCGGCGTCTGCTATCCGGATTGGGATATGGTCTCCTTCGGCCCGACCATCGAGCACCCGCACTCACCCGTTGAGCGCGTGAACATCGCCAGCGTCGGCAAATTCTACGATTTCCTCGTGGAAGTGCTGAAGAACGTGCAATAATCCGGTTATTTCGGGATTATTTACCAAAAACGCAGTTCTGGGGTTTCCCGGGACTGCGTTTGTTTCTATATGCTGTTTCAAGATTCAAGTTTCAAGTTTCAAGTACCTGAAACCGGAAACGTGAAACCAAAAGCTTAAAACAAAAAAATATCTTCAGAAAAATAATGAAAAGACGCACTACCACGCATATGGAAAAAAAGTGTATTTTTGCGCACTCTTTTTGAGGAAGGAAAGTTGGCCGAGCGGCTGAAGGCAGCGGTTTCGAAAACCGCCAAGGTGTAACAACCTTCACAGGTTCGAATCCTGTACTTTCCGCCACTAAAAAAACCTTGCAAAATGCAAGGTTTTTTTTATTTCCTAAACCTGTAAACCTCTAAACCTGTAAACTTTAATACACAAACACACCCTTAATCGGATAATGGTCCGAAATCAGCGCACGACCGTACTTATTCTCATTCAAAGTCTTGAAAACCATCGGTTTGGCATTCTTGTAGAAGATGTGATCGATAACAATGTTGTTGGGCGCGGAACCCCAGCCGTTGAAAGTGCCCTTGTTGTCGGTCACAGGGGCGTCTTTGCGGGCCTGCTTCATCACCTTCTTCAAGGGGTCGAAAATCTCGCTGTTGATGTCGGAGTTGAAGTCGCCGGTGAGGAATACGGGCGCCTTCTTGTCCTTCACAATCTCCTTGATGCGTTGCGTGATGAGCTTCACAGACTCTCTTCGCGCCACCTCGCCCACGTGATCCAGATGCGTGTTGAAACAGTAGACGTGCTTGCCGGTCTGCTTGTCGAGGAAGTAGCCCCAGGTCACAATTCGGTGGCAGACGGCATCCCAGCCGCGAGAGCAGACGTCAGGGGTTTCGCTCAACCAGAAATCGCCGTGTTCCACCACCTCGAAACGGTCTTTGCGATAGAGAATGGCCATGTGCTCGCCCCCCTGCTTTCCGTCATCACGACCCAAGCCAATGTAGCTGTACTTTTGCAGACTATTCAGCAGATAGCTAAGCTGCACGTAATAGGCCTCCTGCACGCACAGGAAGTCGGGATTCTCCATGTTGACCATGATCACGGCATTGTCCCTGCGGTTCTCCCAAATGTTGTCACCATCATCGGGATTGTTGTAACGGATGTTGAAGGAGATGACCGTGACGGTGTCATTCTGCGCGTTGGTGGCTATTGCGCAAGCGAAGAGGAGGAGGATTGCAAGGAGTTTTTTCATGCTTAAAACTGCTAATTCGAAAAGACGTATTGAATGATATTCGCGCCCATCTGCAGCGCTTTGGTGCGAGTGGCCTCGGAATCTTTGTGCACTACGAAATCCTCCCAGCCGTCACCGAGGTCGCATTCGTAGGTGAAGAGGAAGACCATACGTCCCTCCCAGAAGAGGGCGAACGCTTGGGGCGGTTTGTTGTCGTGCTCGTGAATCTTGGGCAGTCCGTTCGGGAAGTTGTACTTCTGATGGAAAATCGGGTGATTATATGGCAGTTCCACGAGTTCCAACTCCGGGAACACCTTCTTCATCTGTGCACGGATGTAAGGCGACATACCGTAGTTGTCGTCCGCATGCAGAAAGCCTCCTGCAATGAGGTACGTACGCAGATTCTCAGCTTCAGCATCCGAAAACGCCACGTTTCCGTGACCCGTCATGTGGATGAAGGGATAGCGGAAAATGTCGGCACTGCCCACCTCCACGGTCGCCGGTTTCGGATCAAGCGACATCCCTAGCTGCTGGTTGCAGAACTTGATGAGGTTCGGCAACGACGTCGGGTTGGCGTACCAGTCGCCCCCGCCGTTGTACTTCAACAACGCAATTTGCTGCGCTGAAAGCAAAACGCAAAATGCATAAAATATGATAGTTAGAAAGATTCTTTTCATACTTTCTCCAGAATAAAACCGACGGCAAAAATACATAATATTCCCGAATAGCGAAATGGAATCCCATGGTCTTCTTCTGACAGATTTTTACATTTTTCCACTTTTTTCAAGCATAATAACATACTCCAAATAATGCATGGATTTTATATATAATGTAATTTTACATTTGCCATACCAAATAATCGAAGATGTTAAGATTGTTTAAGATTTATAATCTATTGAATATCAGCATTTTCACCCCCCCCCGGCAAAATCCTTGGTTTGCTGAGGTGTTTGCTATTTTTTCCTAGTGTTTCCATCTTACATTCTATGAAAGTCAAAAGAAGCATCATATCGTTGATTTTTCTGTTTGCTGTCGGACTTGCAAACGCACAGGTTCCCGTGACGGCCAGCACGATTGCGATGGGCGGCAACACCGAGAACGGAATCTGGGTTTCGGTGGGGCAGTTGTTCGCACAGCAGACCGCGCAGAACGGCTACGAGGTGGCCGCGGGCGTGTCGCAGGCGCAGGTGGTGGACAGCACCTACGCCGAAGAGGGCTGCAAAAACCAGGACTACGACGGACACGGATTCCATTTGAGTGCCCCGCTGGCATTGGGTGAGCACACCGCCGACATGTACGTGGTGGGCGGTCAAAAGCACCACTACGACCTCCGCAAACATTTGATACTTAACATCTTCCAGACATACGACACCTCTGTATACATTACCTACCACGGCGTTTTGCCCGACGGCATCCAACAAGGTATGAACAATTTGGAACTGCATTCCGTGAAGGGCTGCGACAGTGTGGTGCACCTCTACGCCGACCTCTGTCCGTATACGGTAATGGACATCGACGAAAACTCGTACAACACTGTGGTGCTCTCGAACTTCTGCTGGACGCAGTCGAACTTGATGTCTACACACTACTCCAACAACTCCAACATCAGCAGAGCGCTGGTTTACAACAGTTTGCTGCATCCCAATGTGACGAACAACCTGACCACCTACGGTCGGTTGTACACCTGGTTCTCCGCGGTAGGCACCGAGGAAGGTAGCAGCACATCGCCTACTACTGACGAACACGGCTTTGTGCAGGGTATCTGTCCCACCGGCTGGCACATCCCCACCCTTCTGGAAGCCAATGCGTTGAACGTCTATCAGGCCATCGATCTCCGCAGCACCAATCTGTGGGTGAACGCCGCTGAGAACACCAACAGCACGGAGTTCACGGCACTGCCGGCGGGCAAGTACAATGCAGTGTCGCAACGTTTCGAAGGTCTCGGTTCAGAAACGAACTGGTGGACGGTGGCACCTTGCGGTACTGCTACCGATGGTGCGGAGACGTTATGCACATCGTCTTTGCAGGTCACCTATTTCTGCGACACCCCCACGAATGTTGTCCCCTATTCGGGCGACGCGTACAGCGTGCGGTGCGTGAAAAACCATGAACAAATTGATAATTGATAATTAAACGGAAACATATTCCTTGAGAAGCCCGTAGGGCTGACATATTAATAGGCAGGCGGCGTAAGCCCCTGCATAAATGAAA
>JAGBPE010000205.1 GCA_017633495.1 Bacteroidales bacterium
TTCAAGGTGTTTCCCTTCGCGGTGGCGAAGAAGCTGCCGGTGTGGCTCTATGGGAAGGTGACGTTCCGTAGTTTGGCGGGCAAAATTGTCATTAACGGACCCATCAGTTCCGGCATGATTAAGATTGGGAAGAATGACTTTTACGTCGATACCGCCATCCAGCAGTGCATCTGGACGGTGCGCGGCACCATCATCTTCAACGGTCCGCTCAGTCTCGGACACGGCTCTTACGTGGTGGTTTCCGACAATGCCACACTGGAGTTCGGTGCTCACGATGTCTATATCGGTTCCAACCTCAAGATTTTCTGTTTCGACCGAATTTCGATTGGCAGCAACGTGCGCGCCGCATGGGACTGTCAGTTTATGGACACGACGTTCCATTACGTGCAGAACCTCAACCGCAACGGAGAGATTGGGCCGCTCACCAAGCCCATCATTCTTGGCGAGGACATCTGGGTCGGCAACCGCACCACGTTTACCAAAGGCGCCGTCGTCCCCAGCAAAACCATTATTGCATCTAACAGTCTGGTAAATAAGGACTTCTCTCAGATTGAGCCTTACACCTTGATTGCAGGGATGCCGGCTTCTGTGAAGGCAACGGGTATGAAACGTATCTTCGATCTGGATATCCAGCGCGAGATGGATGAAAAGTACCACTACGTCCGCACACACTTGTAAAATTGCCTATAATGTCGATTCGAAACTCCATAGCTACAAGATATCACGCGATTCAGCTCGCTCGGAAGTACCCGGCTTCACAACGGCTGAAGGTGATGCGTGACTACATCTCCCTTTATCGCGCCAAAGGGCTCACACCGGAGGAGTATTACGAGTTCGAATTCGAGAAGCAAAGCGAGGAGTTCCGCCGCGATTTTCTGGGCTTGAACGAGCAGCGTTATTATCTGGATCTGCTCAATCCATTGAAATATTTTTCGTTGGCTCGCAACAAGTATATGGCTCATAAGATGCTGGAAAACACTGGAGTACGCACTTCGGAGCTCTATTGCTACTACCAGCCCGAGGCAACTTATGCCGAGAATACGGAGTGCGCTGGCGATATTGATGGAGTTTTACGAATTCTTAAGACAAAAGGGGTGCAATCTTGCGTCATCAAGACCACGGAAAGCTCCCACGGAGATAATGTTTTGGTGATACAAAATATTGATTATCAAGATGGTAATGCTATACTAACCCGCTTTGACGGTCAACAACTGCTGCTGTCATTCGTTTTAAGCAACGACCCCCTGATTTTCGAGAGTTTAGTGCGCCAAACCGAGCAGTTTGCTGCCTTCAACGCTTCATCCGTCAACACCGTGCGCTTCATGACCGCCCTCTATCCGGACGGCTCTGCGAAGGTGATCGCCACCTTTATCAAGATCGGTCGCGCAGGCCGTTGCGTTGATAATGCCGGAGGTGGCGGAAACGTGGACGTTTGCGTGGATGTGGCGACCGGCAAGATTTGTCACGCCATCCGATTCGATGGCTGGCATCGCGTGCAAGAGATTGACTCTCACCCCGATAGTGGCAACCCTCTGAATGGAGTCGTTATTGAAAATTGGGATTCTATTAAGGCGGAGGTGATTTGTTTCCAGCAGGCATTTCCCTACTGCAAGGTCGCGGGCTGGGATATCGCCATCACCGATGAGGGTCCAGTAGTGATAGAGGTCAACGATTTTTGGGACCGCACTGGACAGTTTTTCATCCGCAAAGGCTGGCGCAACGAGATCCGCGACTGCTACCTCACGTGGAAGGCTACCGAAAAGGACTATTCTGTCGGTCCGCAACGACTTCCCCTCACCGATAAAACAATGGCGGCGAAGTTCAAATAGTTAGTAGTTAGCAGTTAACGTTGGACCAGTCCTTGGTCTATAATCTCAAGTCTTAAGTCTAAAATCTCAAGTCTCAACTCTATTTCCCGAACATTTCGGTTTCTACCAATTCGCAGATGATATGTCCGATCATAATGTGGCTCTCCTGGATACGCGGGGTGTCGGTGGAGGCCGCATTCAAGAGGATGTCTGCGAAATCCTTCATCTTGCCGCCCGTTTCGCCTGTCATGGCGATGATTTTCACACCCATCTCTTGGGCCACCTCAAAGGCTTTGAGGATGTTTTTGGAGTTTCCGGAGGTGGAGATGCCCACGATGACGTCGCCCTTTTTCGCGGTGCCGCGCAGAAGCCGCGAGAAGATGAGGTCGTAGCCGTAGTCGTTGCCCACGGCAGTGAGGTAGGAGGTGTTGCAGTGGAGCGCTTCGGCGTTAAGAGGCGGACGGTCGAAGTAGAAACGACCGGAGAGTTCGGCAGCGAGATGTTGCGCATCGGCGGCACTACCGCCGTTGCCGCAGAAGTGGATTTTGCCTCCATTACGCAGGGATGCGACAATGATATCCGCCGCCTGTTGGATGCGGTCGAGGAATTCGGGGTTATTCAAAATCGCCTGTTTCGCGGCGATGGATTGTTCGATGGATTGAGAGATTCTTGGGTTCATATTACGATTTACAGTTTGCGATTTGCGGTTTACGATTTGCGATTTGCGGGGTGTAGGGGCGTATCGCATACGCCCTTTCGCATACGCCTGCCTTGATCATAATTCGTTTTGGGCACGGGCGTAATCTTCGGGGATGCCGATGTCAATGAAATAGCCGTCGGAGGGCATCGCATAAAACAGTTCTCGTGTATAGTATTTCTCCATGAGATCTTTTTCAAACGAAAACTTTTTAGGTTGAGGGTATTTGTCGAAAAGAGCTCGGTTGATCATGTAAATGCCTCCGTTGATGAAACCGTGACCGGCGGAGATTCCTTTTTCGGAGAAAAGGATGATCATGTTGTTGTTGCCGATGGTCACGCTTCCATAACGAGAAACATCTTCCACTTCGCGCAACACAATACTCAGCAGACAGCGTTTTTCAGTGAAAAACTGCTCGAATTCGGTGAGATTTACCTTGAACATCGTGTCGCCGTTGATGACCAACACGTTATCGGAGGAACATTTGGACATGGCGTATGCAATGCCGCCGCCTGTGCCAAGGGGTTCCGTCTCCACCGCGTAGTCAATTTCCAAACTTTTGTATTGATGACCGAAATATTCCTCGATTTTCTCGTGCAGATAACCCACCGACAAAATCACTTTATTGTATTGGTACTCAATCAGATAATCCAAAATATACGTCAGGAACGGACGGCCGTTCACGGGAGCCATCGGCTTGGGAACGTCCTTCACTACGCCTTGCAGGCGGGTACCGAAGCCGCCGGCTAAAATTATTACTTCTTTATTCTCTACATTTTTCATACTACATCTTTCATTGGTAGCCCCACATTGCGCTTTGCTTATGTGGGGTTAATTGCGCTTCGCGCGTTTTGCCTCTCCGAGGCTGCTCAAGGAATATGTTTTATAATGTTACATCGTCCAAGTTTTCAAACCTTCGGTGACAAATTCGTAACGTTTCGATTGTCCGCCGAATTCCGCGAGGCGGTCGATGACTTTGTAACGGGCGTTGGAGGGACAGTAGAAGAACATAAAGCCGCCGCCGCCCGCACCGGAAATCTTACCACCGGTGGCGCCTGCCTGTATGGCAGCTGAGTACACTTCGTCGATGAACTCGTTGGAGACGCTGTCAGCCATCTGCTTTTTGTGCTGCCAACCTTCGTCCAGAATCTTTCCGATGGCGTCCAAATCGCCCTTCAGAAGCACCTCCTTCATGTGGAAGGCTTGCTCTTTCAACGCCAGCATTGCATCTATGGATTTCTGCTTCTTCGCAGTGACGTTTTTCTGCTGTTCTTCAATGATCTTCGCGGAAACATGGCTGGTGGCCGTGTGGTAGAGCACGAGGTTGTGCGCCAGCTCGTCCAGATAACGTTGGCGGATGCGTAACGGGTTGACAATCACGTTTTCACCGATGAATTCCATATAGTTGAAACCACCGAAAGTGGCCGCATACTGGTCCTGTTTACCGCCGGCCATTTGCAGGTCGACGCGCTCGATTTCGTAGGCGAGTTTCGCAATATCGTACTCACCCAACGGCAGTTTCAGCCACTCCACAAACGCGCCGAGAATGGAGACCACCAACGTGGAAGAGGTGCCCAATCCGGAACCGGGAGGCGCATCCACGAAAGTGCTCATCTTGAAAGACAACGGCTTGTGTGTGAACTGCTTGACAATGCGGTTGTACACGCCCTTATGAAGGATAAAGTAGCCTTCGGGAGTTAAATTCTCGGTGGCTGAGAGCGTTTCCCCCAACTCCTCCTTGGCCGGGTTCTCGAACACAATCTGTCCGTTGTCCAACGGCTCCAAGGTGGTGTAGGCGTACATGTTCACCGTTGCGTTGAGGATGGCGCCACCGTAGATGTCCGAAAACGGCGAAACATCGGTGCCGCCGCCGGCGAGACCTAATCTCAAAGGGACTTTACTGCGAATAATCATATCGTGAAACTACAAATTATCGTTTTATCTTTCTGTATATCAGATTTATATGGAGGTTTTCCAAAAAATAAATCATATCCGCAAAGGTACATAAAATTTGAATATGCTCAAAACGATGAATTTGCCCTCTGTAGAGACGCGATTAATCGCGTCTCTACAATCAATTATTTCATAACATCGCCAATGGCCGCCGTGAAGGCCGACCACGCGTACTTTTTCTTCTCTTCCACCACATTCCGCTCGAATTCCTCCTGCTTGTTTTCTTCGAAGAAACGACACAATGCATCGGCAATCTGTTTCGAATCGGGTTCCACCACATAGCCGATTTTGCCGTCGGGCACGATCTCTGCGAGGCCGCCCACGTTGGTCACTAACATCGGTTTCTCGAAGTGGAAGGCGATTTGCGTCACGCCGCTTTGCGTGGCGGTTTTGTAGGGTTGCGCCACGATATCGGCCGCACTGAAATAGCGGTTCACTTCGCTGTCGGGGATGAAATCGGTGCAGAGCACCACGCGGTCTTCAATCCCTAACTCTTTGATTTGCTTGAGGTAAGGTTCGGGGTCACCGTAGAACTCGCCGGCCACAATGAGCTTCACGTTTTGCTCGCGCAGATGGTTATCGGCAAAAGCATCCAGCAGTAAATCCAGTCCTTTATAGGTGCGGATGAAGCCGAAGAAGAGCACGTAGCGTTGCTCGGCGGGGAGGTTCAGCAGCTGCAGAGCCGTTTCGCGGGACAGGCGCTCGCCGTAGTGGTCGTAGAGAGGGTGCGGACAGAAGACGGCGGGTTTCTCCTTCGTGAAGAGCCGCAAATCAGCCAGCACCGACTTCGACATTGCCACAAAGCCGTCGGTGGGACGGATGAAGTAGCGCACGAACATCTTGTCTCCTGGACGGTGCTCGTGCGGGATGACGTTGTCAAGGATGGAGATCAGCCGGGTGTGCTTGTTCTTGCGCACCATCCGTGCAATCGTGCCGAAGCAGGGCGACATAAAGGGCAGCCAAAATTTGGTAATCATCAAATCGGGTTTCTTACGGGCAATCTCGCGCCCCACCTTGAACCAGTTGAACGGGTTGTAAGAGTGCACTTTCCGCACAATTTTGAGTCCTTCGGGTGCCGGTTCGGTGCTATATTGCGTCTTCCCCGGGAAGAGGAAGTTCGGATATTGGTGGGTGAAGGTGTAAATCTCCACTTCATGACCTTGGTTTTGGTATTCGTAAGCCAGACGTTCGTTGAACGCCGAAAGACCTCCGCGATAGGGGTATGCTGTTCCGAGAATGATAATCTTCATAATTATATGTTTTCGGGTATAAAAACGATGTTCTTTAGTAAATTATACCCGAAAGAATATAATTTCAGACACATATCAATTTTTATACCTTTTCGGGTGCAAAAA
>JAGBPE010000206.1 GCA_017633495.1 Bacteroidales bacterium
TCGTCATCAGAACACGGCGGCGGAAATCAATCAGGAATACGTTGACAGTCACCATGTCAACGTAGTGAGAAGACAGACCGGCGGCGGTGCGGTCTTCCACGACATTGGGAACCTCAACTTCTCGTTTATCCAGAACATCGAGCCTGGCAGCAAGGAGATAGACTTCCTGAAATATCTGCAGCCGATTGTGGATGCGTTGCAGTCGTTGGGCGTACCGGCGGAGTTTTCCGGACGCAACGATTTGGTGATTGACGGCAAGAAGATCTCCGGCAACGCCATGATGTTCTACGAAAACCGCGTCTTGGAGCATGGCACACTGCTCTTTTCGTCGCAAATGTCGGACGTGGCGAACGCCCTCAAGGTGGACCCGAGCAAATTCGACGACAAGGCGGTGAAGTCTGTGCGCAGCCGCGTGACGAACATCTCCGAACATCTTCCCCAACCCATGACGGTCGTGCAGTTCCGGGATTACCTGATGGATTTTATCATGAAGCAGAACCAAATGACTGAATTGCAGAACCTTACGAACGAAGAAGAGGCCGTTGTGGAGCAGCTCATGAAGAACAAATACCAGACTTGGGAGTGGAACTACGGCAACTCCCCCAACTACTCCATGAACAAGAAAATCCGCACCAAAGGAGGCACTGTGCAAGTGGTGGCCGACATCCAAAAGGGCATCATCCGCGACCTGCGCTTCTACGGCGACTTCTTCTCCGAAGATGACGTACAGAATCTCGTAAACCAGCTTGTGGGTACCTCCATCAACAAAGAGGAACTCTCCCGAACATTGCAATCCATCAACGTGAATCGATATTTCAACAACGTTACGCCCGAAGAATTTCTTAACCTCTTAACCCTCTAACCTTTGATGAAAAAATTAATCGTTTTCGACCTCGACGGCACCCTCATCAATTCGCTGGAAGACCTGGCGGATTCGGCCAACCATGTGTTGGAACAACACGGTTTCACGATACATCCCGTGGATGCATACCGCTATTTTGTGGGCGACGGTGTGCGCAAACTCATCGAACGCATTTTGCCGGCAGAAGAGCGTAATGACGCACAAATCGAGCAGTGCCGGCAGGAATTTGTGGAATACTACAAAATCCACATGGAGGATAAAACATCTGTTTATGAGGGAATTACAGATTTACTCAAGGCGTTGAAAGCCCGTGGGTTGAAGATTGCGGTGGCCACGAACAAAGTGCATGTGGCTGTGGAACCGCTGATGGCCAAGTATTTTCCCGGCATCCAATTCGATTCGTTAATCGGGCAGCGTGAGGGAGTTCCCGTGAAGCCCGCCCCGCAAATCATGTTCGATATTTTGGCGCAATGTGGTTGCGAACCATCGGAAGCATTCCACGTGGGCGACACCGCCACGGACATGCAACTGGCCCACAACGCAGACGTCACCCCCGTTGGTGTTTTGTGGGGTTACCGTCCTTTGGAAGAGTTACAGAAAGCGGGTGCGAAACATATCATCCAGCATCCCGCTGATTTATTGAAAATCATTGACACTGTTAACTGTTAAGCTATTGGCTTTGTTGTTTCGTCCCACCAACTGCTAACTATTAACTACTAACTGCTAACTGCTAACTATTTAGCCAGGCTCACAGCGGCGGTGGCGGCAATGCCTTCTCCTGCTCCTGTGAATCCCATCTTTTCATTGGTTTTGGCCTTCACCGCCACGCGGTCGGTCTCAACGTGCAACAATTCCGCCAACCGGTTGATAATCTGCTCGACGTGCGGTTTCATCTTGGGTTTTTCCAAGACGAGCGTGCAGTCCAGGTTATTGACTTTCCAACCTTTTCCCTCAACGAGTTCCACCACTTTAGCTAACAGTTTGGTGCTGTCCACGTTCTTCCAAGTGGGGTCGTTGTCGGGGAAGTAGGTGCCGATGTCACGCATCCCGGCGGCGCCCAAAAGCGCGTCGCACACAGCGTGAATCAGTACGTCGCCGTCGGAATGGGCGGCCAACCCCAACTCGTAAGGAATGACAATGCCCCCAATGACCAAGGGTCTGTCGGGGGCAAATCTATGGGAATCGTAGCCGAAGCCTACGCGAAAATCAGTCATCATTATTTCAGTCTGCCTTGTTGTTTGAGCTCGTTCTTGTTGGTGGAAACGAAGTCAAAGTTCAACGTGAAACGCAATGTGTTGGCCAGCGGGTGATATTGCTGAGTGGCAATCAGGTAAGAAACATCGATACCGAAAACGCTATACTTGATGCCGGCACCGAGAGAGATAAACTGGCGGTTGCCTTTGTAAGGGCTTTCGTGGAAATAGCCGGTACGGAAGAAGAACAGGTTGCGGTAACTGTATTCAAGTCCCAAAGCCCACATCACCTCTTGCATCTCTTCTTTGAAACCGCCGGGCGCGTCATAGAAAGATTGGATCATACCTCTGGGCACAGAGACGTCAGGATTCATACCATAGGCAATCACAGGGTCGCCAGCTTCGTTATAGACAATGCGGCCGTCTTCGTCCACTTCGTAGATAGGATTGGTGGGAACCAACAGCTTGTTGATTTCACCATTGACAGTCAATGTGTTATAGCCGTCGAAATCCATCTCATAGCCGATACCTAATTTGAGGTTGGTGGGAAGGAAGTCGCGGCGCAGAGTACCGGAAGAGTAGGACATTTTGTTACCCATGTTGGAGATGCACAAGCCGGCACGCAAGGTGCTGTTGTTGAAAGCCTTCACGTCAAAATCCTGTTCGTAGAACAAAGAAATGTCGGCGGCACCAGCCAAACCGGCCTTGGTCTCTTCACCACCCACATATTGGCCTGCCGTCAGGTTGGAGTAGATGAAGCGAGGTGTAATAGCGATAGACAACTGGTCGATCAACTTACGGGAGTAGGTGAAGTCGATGGCGAATTCATTAGGATTCTGGCTGCTGATAAAATAGCCGTATTCATCCATGAAATCGATACTACCTAATGAAAAATAACGAAATGAAGCAGCAATGGCGTCCATATCTGTGATTTTCCAATAGCCTGACAAATAAGCAAGGTTGATATCCTTTACCAAATTTGCCAGCCAAGGGCTGTAAGAGACACTGAAACCAAACATGTTGTCGCTGAACACATATTTGGCGGGATTGTAACTCTGGGAGTTGATGTCTGCTGAGGTGGCGCATCCGATGTCGCCCATAGCGCCCGCACGTGAATCAGGAGCAATAGAAAGGAAAGGAACGGCTGTGGTGATGGCGTTCAAGGATTGACCAAGAGGATTCACCCCGTTGCCGCTTTGTGCATGAATTTGTGTCGTGGAAATAAGAATGATTAAGGATAAAACAGATAATGTTTTTTTCATTGCTTGTTTATTCATTAGTAGTTTTGCTTGTTTTATAATTGTTACTATTTATATTTCAAAAAAAACCTCTCCCCATAACGACTGATTGCCTCTTTTATTTTATTCAGACAAAAAAAAATTCACATAACCCAAAGTGATGTTTGTAACGCTTTGGATTACAAATATTTATGTTGTAAATTTTTTTTCGGTTCAGTGCTGAGGACTGAGGAAAGAACGCTATAAAGACTACAAAATTACTAATTTTTCGATGGTTTCTGCCGTCTGCCCGTCTTGGTTCTTGACACGGAGGCGGTAGAGGTAAGTCCCCTTTGCCAGCTTGTCGCCGAAGTCGTCCAAGCCGTCCCAGGAGATAGCGCGGCAGCGGTTTCCGTCCATGAACTGCGTGTCGTAGATGGTCTTCACTAACTTGCCGGAGATGGTGTAGATGTTGACTTGGATGTCGAAAGTGCCGCCGGGCTGGTTGTGTTCGAAGAAGAAGTCTGTGTGGGTGGTGAAAGGGTTCGGGTAATTGAGCACGTGGCTCAATTCGAACTTGTCTTCGCTGATCACGCGGAAGGTCAGCTCCTGCTCGGAGCTGTTGTTGTTGACATCCCATGCGCGCACGGAGATGGTGTGGTCGCCGGGCGCCAAATCCTGCAGCTGATAACGCACCACGCCGCAGTTGAAGCTGTCTTTTTCAGTTTGGTAGTAGTCGTTGAGGACGATTTTGCCGCCCGTGTTGTGGTCCAGAATGCCGGTCAAGTCGTGGCCGATGCCGTTGCCCGTAGTGTTGATGCCGAAATTGTCGGAAATCTTGGCAATCAACGTGGGATTCGGGTGGGTGATGCCGCCGTTGACGAAGTTCTCGTCGTTCATGAACAGCTCAATGCGCGGACTCTCGTCATCTTGAATCCCTGTTGTGTCCATCCCGCCGATGATGAAGTCCGTGAATGCTCCGGCCGCATCCTCATGGTCGGTGCGGGCGTAGTAGCTGATTCTCCCGTTGCCAAAGTTGTAGTCAATGTCCTTCGGAACGTAGAACGAGAATTGGAACCGTCCCTCTTTCACCGTGACGTTGCCTTTGAAGAGCAGGCTCTTCTGGGTTTCGAATTCAAAAGGCTCATCGGATATATAGCTGGATGGATCGTTTAACAGCGAGCTGGTTACCATTTTTTTGTCGTAAACCGATGGGAAAAGCGTGCCGTTGAATCCGCTCAAAGTCTGCGAGTTAGCATCGGTTACGCGTCCGCTGATCGTCACTTTGGACAAAGCCCTGATCGTGTCGGTGGAGACATTGACAGCCTGATGGTTGATGGAGTCTGTGACAATGTTGAATGTAGGCACAGCTAGTTTGATGGAAGGGTCTCCAAAAACGACGAACATGGAGAGATTGTTTGAAAATACCCCTGAAACCCCGCCGAATTTGTTTTTAGAGATGCGTTCTATGTCGCAAATTGACAGATAATTGCCGTTTTCGTCCTTCTTGAAAATTTGGTTGAAGAAGATATCGCCGAAACGATTGTTGGAGAGTGACCACGCTTCACGGGCTGCGGCAATGACCGCAATAGCACCTCCGTTGTTATTGAAAAATATCTCGTCGGAAGGTGAGAGAATCAGTCTGTCGTAGTAGGCAAACGTACACGACAATGACAACATGGCTGGCATATTGTATTTGTTGTTCCATTTGTTGATGTCCGACATTTCCAAAACGCGTTCGGCCGCCCATCCGTCTTTGCCGCTGTGACCAATGTACATGTAGAAGAGGGAACCGCGGTTCATCCGGTTGTTGATGTCTGTCACAGCATCCGGATAGCGTTGGCCTCCGGCATTGGAAACCTGTTGGTATGCATCCAAATAAATTTTGTCGAAATTAATGTTCGGATTGGCTGTTTCCACACTTTTTGTGTAATCATCCGCATGGCTGATGAAGTCGTTGTTCTCTTCATCATCTGCCACGAAGGCCATCACGTTTCGCCAGTCGGCCAGATTGGAGATTTGGGAGGAGTTTTCTGACACTAAATTGCGTTTCTCGGTGTAGCGGATGCTTTTGTCAACGGCCGTGTTCGCTTGCGTTGCGTTCGTGCAGGGGAATCTGCCTACCGCCAAATCGAAAAGCCCGTATTTGGTTGCGCCCTCTTCATCGTCCAGCAAGCCCAAATCATCATCGTCGGAGTATTGGTTGTAAAGATCGGAAATATATAAGTATTGAGGAGCTTGATTGCTCTTGTATTCAATATTATATTGGTAATTGGGGACGTAAATGGCCGTTCCTTGTGCGCGTCCGCGGAAGTCGTAGCTGGGACGCCCGAACAGTAGGAGATATTTGGGATATTCTTTGTTCGAGCGGTCGTAGATCATCTTTGCGTAGCCACGAATGGCCATCGGGTCTTGTGAGCCACTCGAAAACTCGTTGTAAACCTGCTGGGTGGTCACCACTTTCACGCTCAATCCGTCGTTTTCGGAACGGAATTGTGCCAGTCGGTTGGCCTGAGTCAGGAAATCGGGATGAGTAACGATCACCATGTCTACAGCGCCGGTGCCGTGCAGGTTCTGATTGGCCACAGAGGAGAGCGGAGTCACAGATTTGTATTGGGAGCCGTCGAACATGATAAACTCCCGGAGCTCAGAGGTTTGCGCTTTGAAATGTGCCCCTTGATTATCGGAGGTGAGCGCATAGCGTATCGTTTGCGACGGATCTGTGACATCCCAGACGGAGACGGAAGCAGGAATGCCGGAGATGTTGAACTGCGTGATGTTTCCGTTGCCTACGGTAGAGGGATTGCGGAACGAGGTCTCCCCTTGAGAGAGGGCAAGCCTACAGGGCACCTCAATCTCGATCCAGTCCAGATAAGCTGATGCAGAAGTGGTCGGCTTGTTGTAGGTGAGGTTGAGGTTTAAGCTGCTGGATGCGATATTGAAGGGCAAAGTGCTTGTGGTGATGCAGACTAAAGAGGTTGAGTTGGCAGGACCATTGCTGACATTTCCGAGATTGGTTTGGTTCATAGTAACCTGCAGGGTAGATGCTGTGGTGGCGGAAGAGGCCCATTTGACCGCCAGACGTCCTGCGCCAGTCGGGGTTCCCGGGAGACGAAAGCCGTAAGAGTGGGTAAGGGTCACATCGAAACGATCGCCATACCAAGTCCTTCCAGATTCGCACAAATTGATAATATCCTCTTCGAAGAAATCGTAGAAGGTGAAATCTTGCACCGATAAGTTGGCGTTAAGGCTTTCATTGTCAATGGTTTGAATTCGTTTTTTCTCGCCAATTCCAGGCGTTTGGGTCACGAAATAGAAAGAGACGTCAGAGTAGACGTTGTAAGCATGTGTAAACTTTTGATTCACAGAGTCGTAAGTGACGTTATGCGGCGAAAGTCCGTAAAACAAAAAATAGTCGCCTTCGTCGATTTGACCGTCACCCCCGTCCTGCAATTGGATGGGAAGTTCTTGTAAATCGTCGATGCGTTTGGCGGAATTGTCTTCGGGAAGCATTCTCCCGCCGTTGCCGAAAACCGCTAATTGCGAGGAATTTATGGGTGTTGACAAGCCCATCGCTTTCAGATCCTGGTAGGTGACTTTGTGAATGCCCGTCTGAGTGATGGAGAACTGATACCA
>JAGBPE010000029.1 GCA_017633495.1 Bacteroidales bacterium
GGCTACACGCACGCAGTGCAATTAACACCATATAAGCCGTAAGGCGCAGTGTGGTGATGGCGGTGCACTCACGCTATAGGCATCTCGGAGAGATGCGACCAATACTATTCCCACTCAAAACACCCTTCCCCAGCGCCGATTTCGAAGTGACATTTGGCGATGCCGAGGTCGATGGGGGCGTAGCTGGCGAAAATGGCGAAACGTTTCTGCGCCTCCACCTTGTTGCCGTCGTGGAGAATGAAGGTGAACTTTTGCTGGTTGACAGCTGTGGGGGCTAACAGAGCCGCTTCCACACCGCGCACGAACCATTCGGGGAAAGGCTTCCCGTGGTCGGTCGTACGACGGTCTTCCGTCACATCGGCGACGGTCCGTTTCTGCGGGTGCTGCACCCCTTGGTTGGCACCGTAGCCGAGCGACACCACGCAGACCAACGTCTCGTCGCTCTCCACCTTGTAACGGTCGGGTTGCTTGCGGTAGGAGGCACCCACCCAGCAGGTGTTCAACCCGAGCATCTGCGCCAACAGCACCACCTTCTCGCCGTAGTAGCCGAGGTTCACATCGTCGCCCTTCTTGCAGACCATGGCGATATAATTGCGCACGCCACGGAACTTGCTGTAATGGGCGATGATGCTGGAAAAGGCATTCGGCTCGTCGGTTACTAACTGGATATGCAGGTTCCCGTCGCGGTTGCATTGGTCGATGAGCTCCTGCAACTGCTGGATTATCTCCGCCTCGATGGGCTGCTCGGTGTATTGTCGCACGCTGTGGCGGGCTTTGATGGCTTCTAGTTCGGTCATAATGATGTGATTTTTCTATGGAAGCAAAAATAATATTTTCGAGAATATGTACACAAATGGTGTTTGCTCTTCTGTAGAGACGTGCCATGGCGCGTCTCTACTCGCCAGCCCCTAAATCCCCAAAGAGTAAACGTACGATTCTATCTCGCAGTTCGGCTTTTTAAAGGTCACGGTCTTCACCGTTTTGCTTTTGGTATCGTAAATTTTCCAGCGGCCGACACACCAATAACCCTCTGCAAGCAGCGAGCCATCGTCCCCGTAATAGCCTACGCCCTCGAATCGGACAGTTTTTCCATCGTCAAGATACTCCCTGATATATGCCCGGTAATCGAGTCGGAATCCTTCAATCACCGTATCCACTTTGGTGATGTTGGTTAGGTGCAGGCCTGGCCTCCCCTCAAAGAATATCTTCATTTCCCCACATTCGACCCCGTTGCAGTAATCCATTTCAATTCGCGTTCTTACGTTCTGATTGATCCTTTCGTCATCCGTATAGGTGGCGTGTCCATCCAGCACGCCATCAACATAATGTTCCTTAATGATCCACCCGTACTCTTCATACGTCCAGGAACCCGTTCTCCGGCCTTCGGCATCGTATTGTTTGACCTCCTTGAGAGTGTCGGAGTCATAAGAAATGGTGTCGTTTTGTGGCGTAGTGTCGGCATCAGGGCTGTTGACATTACCGTTCTTGCAGGCCATTAACCCGAGGACGAGCAAAGCTGCACAAAAAAATATAGTTTTCTTCATGACTATCGTTCTTTTGATTGATGGAAGTATTTAAGATGCTTCTTTTAGGCAGTTGAGGAAGATTTATGGAATTTAGTGTCCCCCTTTCTCTTGTTCACCTTTCGGTAAAGCGGGGGCTTGCTTTCTTTTCTATTGAATCCCATGTTGTAACAGTGTTATTAAACCAACCCATTTCGTTTCATCAACTGTTTCAGTTCTTTGTCGGTAATGCTTTCTTGGTCGGATTTGTCATAAATGGTGACAAGAGTGATATCGTGTGGTGGTGATTTTACAGTTCATTGAGCAATTCTTCTGCATCGACACCATTAATTTTCCCTTCCTGCATCTGCTTAGGTTGTCCAAAAGCATGGTCAACTTTGGCTAAGGCCTGTTCTTTCGGCGTGGCTTTCGTTTGCACCACGTCAGCCTCACTGTAAGTCCAACCCATTTTTGAAATCATCTTTTTGAAAAAGCTGACCTCATGGTTTGGTATGTTAATGGTAATTGCTGTCATATCTGTTTCTTTCTTAAGATTTCGGCTGCAAAGATACACTTTTCAAACAAATAATCATCTCTTCACCGCACTCTTCCAACGTTTATCCGATAATATCTCTTCCTGATCACCACGATTCGCACTTATTCAATCGTCTGACTGCTTATCGCGGATTACAATACAACCCGTGACTTCGCGCAATTTTGCTGATGGTCTCTTCAGGCAAGCGGCTATGAAAATGAAGGTAATAGTCATATCCGACATCCACTTGCACTTTTTTAGCCTCGTTTACCATTGCACACCAGAACAATTCCCTCAAACAAGCTTTCAAAACCGTATCTATCTTGGAAACTGCTATCCGTTGACCTTCCTTCAAAGAGGAAACAATTTGATACAGAGCCTTGTTCTCTTTGTTGAATGCCTTTTCTCGACGCAAATAATACGTGTTTGGATTAACAATCGTCAAGAACTTGACGCCCGATATTCCCAAAAGCTCTTTTACCGTATCAACGTATGCAGCCTCGACTCTCAGATACTCTTCCTTGGTCAACACCTCTCCGTCAAAGCTGCTCCCGATGTCGCTAACTGAAATCCATTCGTTTTTTGTATAAATACCATCTTTGTAGTATTGAGGTTTGTATTTGACAATCTCACATCCGAATTTTCTGAACGGACTGTTAAGATTCGTGCTGTTCATTCGTTTGAAAACCTTGTCACTTAACATCTTACTTTGATCTTGATGATTCTTGTTCTTCACTTTTTATCATCTCCTTCACCTCCTTGATGTCCTTTTCCAGTTTGCCATAATCTAAATCGAGGCACCAACGTTGGGCGAGACGATACCATCGCAGACTCTCCTTTAAATTCTTTTCAACGCCGAGGCCTTCTCGGTAGCTTTCCGCCAGGTTGAGGGCGGCATATTCATTTTGTTTACGGGCCGCCTTCAAGAAGAACGTATTCGCTTTTTTTTCATCCTTTTCTACCCCAATGCCCTCCATATAGTAATGTCCCATCACATTTTGGGCATAGTCATCCCCTTTTTTTGCAGCTTTTTCCGCCCAGAAAATCTCCTTTTCCAAACTTTTTTCTACACCAATACCCTTGTAATAGCAATAGGATAGTGCGCCTGGAGCTTTGGCATCACCCTCTTCCGCAGCTTCGGCAAATAACCGGAATGATTTGGGAGCATTTTTTCTTACTCCGTCACCGTATCGGTAACAGTATGCGAGGTGTCGTTTTGCAAGGGTATCACCTCTCTTCACCGCCCGCTTATACCAATAGGCTGCCCTTCCCATATCCTTATCCACGCCAGTTCCACATTCATAACAAAGGGCAAGGTTCGTCATGGCAAAATAATAACCATGCGCTGCCGATTTTTTATACCATTCCACTGCAAGTTCATAGTTCTGTTCAACCCCTTCGCCTTTATCATAGCATACACCCAAGTTGAATTCTGCGGTACGGCTGCCTTTCTCCGCCGCCATACGATAAAGGGTTATGGCTTTCTGCCGGTCGCGTTCCAAATTCCATCGTCCATCAAACAATGCGTTCGCCAGACGGTTGATCTGCTCGGATTGCCAGCCTGTCAGCCGTTTAGATTTCTGTATGATTTCTATGGCTTCTTCGTATGTCAGTTTTTTCATATTGGTGGGGTTTTGATGGCGCAAAAATAGATAATTATCTCGAATCCTATATTAGCCCACACTATTTACAGCAACACAAGGTAGGCGAAATACTTGTATGCCAAGTCGTTCAGGGTTCGTTCGTTTTGATGAAGGCTTTGTAAGTCGCCTTCGGACAGTCGTTCGCGATATTCGCTCCCTTTGTATGACATAGCGACGAAGGTGTGTTTTCCTTCTGTCTCTATTCGGACGTTTACAAATGGGAGTCCGTCATCTTGTTCGAATACAGGAATATACGAAACGTTACGCACGGCACCTTGCACGGGGCGAAGCATTCCTTTACGTACCAAATCCGATATATCACGGTTGGCAGTGTCGAGCGATACATCCGCTAATTTCGCCCAATTCTTGGCCGTCAGTTTTCCATCGTAACCGTCCAAATAGATGCTCATGATTTGCTTTTGCCGCTCGGTATAGGATTTTCCGGCATGAATCTTCCAAAAGTAGCTTTTTTGGAGCACCTTGCCGATGATGGAGTCCGATGTCTGTATTGCCGCGAGCAGTGTCGATAAAAACCAAACGATCCAATCGGTGATGTCGCCCGTGCCGCGTTGCGTACGCTCCAATTCGCGGTAGTAGTTGTCGCGGTCGGCAAGTATCTGACTTGACATGCTGTAGTAGCGTAGCGGACTGTTTTCATATTGTGCCAGCAGTCTGTCTGACAAGGCGCGCGCCAACCTGCCATTACCGTCATCAAAAGGATGGATGCACACAAACCAAAAGTGTGCGATTGCCGCTTTCAGAGGAGATGCTGCCAGACAGTCATTATTATACCATGCAATGAATTGCGTCATTTCTTCAGGCACACGTGACGCAGCAGGTGCTTCGTAATGTACACGCTCACTTCCCATGTTGCCCGAAATGACCTGCATTGCGTGGGTGCGGTATTGCCCTACGTCAATTTGATAATGTTTCCGGTGTTCAATAGGGAACAATTCGTTGTGCCAGTCAAACAATGTTTCTTCGGCCAACGGTTGTTTGAAATTGTGTGTGGCATCAAGCTCCACGCTTACAATTCCCTCCACATCGTGCGAAATGTTTTCCGAAACGCCGTCGGCAGGCACGCCCAGTCGCCTTGCCACTGATGAGCGTACACTTCTCGTATTTAGTGAGATACCTTCAATTTGAGATGTGGAGACCACTTCCTCGGTGATACTTTCCGTTGTGGCTTTCAGCTGTTCGTCAAAACCTATCAGACTCAACCGGCCATGCATATATCCCAAAGCCTCCGATACTTGCATAAGCTTTTCGGTCACTTTTTCTTTGTCCCAGACAAAATCCGTCCAATGGTCTATTTCGTGAATAAACATACTGCTCATTTTAATTCGGCGGCAAAGATACAACTTTTGCGGCTAATTTGCAAATTTTAGCCGCAAATTTTGCGGCTAACGAATACTGTTAAGCCGCACGCAGCATTTGTTTTATTCGAAAGATGCAGCAAAAGCACAACTTTTCTTGAATAAAAAAACAATCATTCCCACTCAAAACACCCTTCCCCGGCGCCGATTTCGAAGTGGCATTTGGCGATGCCGAGGTCGATGGGGGCGTAGCTGGCGAAAATGGCGAAGCGTTTCTGCGCATCCACCTTGTTGCTGTCGTGGAGGATGAAGGTGAACTTCTGCTGGTTGACGGCGGTGGGGGCCATCAGGGCGGCTTCCACGCCACGTACGAACCACTCGGGGAAAGGATTCCCGTGGTCGGTTGTGCGGCGGTCTTCTGTCACATCGGAGATGGTCCGTTTCTGCGGATGCGGCACCCCTTGCGTGGCACCGTAGCCGAGCGACACCACGCAGACCAACGTCTCGTCGCTCTCCACCTTGTAGCGGTCGGGCTGCTTGCGGTAGGAGGCACCCACCCAGCAGGTGTTCAGCCCGAGCGTCTGCGCCAACAGCACCACCTTCTCGCCGTAATAGCCGAGGTTAACGTCGTCGCCCTTCTTGCAGACCATGGCGATGTAGTTGCGCACGCCGCGGAACTTACTGTAATGGGCGATGATGCTGGAAAAGGCATTCGGTTCGTTGGTCACCAGCTGGATGTGCAGGTTCCCGTCGCGGTTGCATTGGTCGATGAGCTCCTGCAACTGCTGGATTATCTCCGCCTCGATGGGCTGTTCAGTGTATTGCCGCACACTGTGGCGGGCAACGATGGCTTCTTGTAGGGTCATAATGCTTTTCGTATCTTTTTTGTGATTTTTTTGGCTGTTTTCTTTGATTTTGCGGCTGCTCTACCGCCATAATTGATAAACTCACTCTTGTCATATCTTAGAGTGGCATGGGGGTAGATTTGTCTATGTGGCGATCCGACGTGAACAGTGTCATAACCGTGGGTTGTGAGGTATTGGAATAATTCCTCGTCAGTGTTTAGAAAATCATCCATCCAACCTGCCATCCATTGCTCTAATGTGATGTCATTGACGCTGTCTGCTAACAGCTCATCTGGAACACAAATGTTGTTGGGTTTGCTGCCGTAGAAATGTGTCGGTCTTGAGTAGTCTTCCGGACGTGCACCGTGACGCACAACAGTAACATCCTGCCAATCAATGGTATCAATGTCAATGTAACC
>JAGBPE010000207.1 GCA_017633495.1 Bacteroidales bacterium
CAAGCACCGTATTTCGCGGAGTTGAAGGCGTTTTTGGTAGAGGAGAAGAAGCACTATCAGGTGTTCCCTCCAGGACCGAAGATCTTCAATGCGTTCAATTCCACGCCGTTCGACAAAGTGAAGGTGGTGATTATCGGGCAAGACCCGTACCATGGCGAAGGGCAGGCGCATGGCCTCTGCTTCTCGGTGCAGGATGGTGTGCCGATTCCCAAGTCGCTGCAGAATATCTTCAAGGAGTTGAGCACGGATGTCGGTTTCCGGATTCCGGTGAGCGGCAACCTGCAGTCGTGGGCGAACCAGGGGGTGCTGCTGCTCAACGCGACTCTCACGGTGCGCGCGCATCAGGCGGGCTCGCACCAGCGTCACGGTTGGGAGACCTTCACCGACTGCGCCATCCAGCGGCTTTCCGAACAGCGCGAAGGACTTGTTTTCCTGCTTTGGGGCAACTATGCCATCGAGAAACAGCACCTTATCGATACCAGCAAACATTACGTGCTCACCGCCCCGCACCCGTCACCGCTCTCCGCCTCCCGAGGCTTCTTCGGCTGCCGACATTTCTCGAAGACAAACGAGATTTTAGTGTCGATGGGGAAGAGTCCGATTAATTGGCAGCTGTGAAGTAGTTAGCAGTTAGCAGTTAGTAGTTAGCAGTTACGAGCGACCCCAATTCCCCTTCTAAAACATCTTCCTTGAGCAGCCCCCTTAGGGTCAAGAGCTCGGTAGCCAGGGGTAAGGCGTGAGGAACGAACGCCGCAGCCACTGGGAAGAATGGATGAGGAGATGAGAAGATGAGGAGTTAGGAGTCAATGTTAAAGTCAATGTCATAGCCAATGTTGCCGTTTTTGAAGCAAATAATTGACATAATCCTTGCGGACAAAACCGTCCCGTTGCACGATGTTGCGGTGATTCTGCCGAACCGTCGTGCGCGCAGGCTTTTGTTGCAAGGTCTGCACGAGGCCAACGGACGGAAGCCAATGTTCGCGCCGCAGATCTTCCCGATGGAGGAGTTTGTGGCGTGGCTCTCCCCGCTCAAGGTGATCGATTCCGTGTCGCAGCTTTTCCGACTTTATGCGGCGACGCGGCAGTGCTCGGGCAGCTATTTCGAAATGCACAACCTGCTCTCCTGGGGCAATGCCTTCCTGAAGGACATAAGCGACATGGACATGCAACTGCAGGACGTGCCCTCAATTCTGAAAGAATTTGCCGGAGCCGCTCAGTTCGAGGCTCGTTTGGGAAAAGAGGAACTGTCGGCGGAGGACCGCGAAAAGCTGGAATTTTACGCTCAACTGGCGGATCTTTATGGGCAATACAAGACGTTGTTGTCTGCCTCTTCAGAAGCCTTCGAGGGGATGATTTATCGGGATTGTGCCGAAAATATCGTCCGATATGCCCAAAAACTGCCCTTCAAACGGCTGATTTTTGCCGGATTCTATGCCCTTTCGCCTTCGGAGCTGACCATAATCCGTTATTTGAAGGAACAAGATACTTTCCAAACGGAAATCTACTTCGATATTGACCCGTTTTACTGTCATTTAGAGGAGGACGCCAAGAAATCGGAAACCTCCTTTTTCATCCAGCGCAACTGCGAACAGTTAAAACTCAACCCCGAAAAGTTGCTTTTCAACGAAAACCACTTCGCTACTATCCAGAAAACGGTGAATGTGGTCTCCACAGCAAAGAATATGCGGCAGATTTACGCCGCCATCCGCGAGGTGGAGCGCATCAAACAGCAAAAGTTGGATGAGATTCCAGAAGCTCAGCGGGAATCGGTCCAGTTTGTGGATATGTCTGACACGGCGGTGGTGTTGGCCGACGAAAACCTGTTGTTACCGTTCCTGCTGTCGTACAAATCTGATAAAGTGACGGTTAACGCGACCATGGGCTTCCCGTTTGAGGCGACGCCGGTCTACTCGTTGTTCCAGCAGTTGATCGCCGTTTACGAATCGGTGTATGCGTTGACCAACGAAGAGGTGGATGCCGAATTGGTCTTCAGCGGTGAGCTGATGGAGCAGCTGTGGAAGCACGAACTTCTGCAGCAAACTGAGGTGCGAAAGACCTATTTCCCGACGGTGATAAGGTATAGCCAATTAACTGAGAAAGAGGTTTTTGTGAACTATCCAAAGGCTATGCTCGCTCGTCAGTTGCCTTCCGTGCTGCTCCGTTTTTGTGAGTATGCCGCATCGGTGACATTAGAGGAGACCTACCAGCAACTTTGGCGCGAATTATGCCTCCGATTGAAGGAGTTGCAGTTGCAATTCGATAGCTATTTCGCTGATAACGAACAAGGTGTGGATTTTCCGTTCGCGAAGTTCGTGGTTTTGAAGAGGATGGGCGATGTGTCCATCTCCATGAAAGGCAACCCCGACACAGGATTGCAGGTGATGGGTTTGTTAGAGACCCGTATGATGGATTTCAAGAACGTGATTATGCTTTCCGTGAACGAGGGCACCCTCCCCAAGGGCATCACCTACAACTCACTGCTGCCGTTCGATTTCAAGTTCAAGTTCGACGGTCAGGATGCGTTGCCCAACTACTTGTATCAGGATCAAGTCTATGCCTACCACTTTTTCAGACTATTACAACGCGCTGAAAATGTGATGCTTATATATAACAACGCCTCTGATGTCAGCATGGCGGAGAAGAGCCGTTTCATCAACCAGTTGGAGTATGAGGTGAAGTCACAGCATTTGGAAGAGGTGGTCCGCATCCAGCATCAGCAACTCGATTTCAACCTGTCGCTGCCTGTGCGGAAGCCACTCTCCATGCCCAAAACCCAGGAGGTGATGGAGCGTCTCAACAGCTATGTCTTCTCGGCCTCCTCATTGCAAACTTACATCGCTTGTCCGCTGAAGTTCTACTTCCAGCATCTGATGAAGGTGCGGGACGAGCGTCCTTTGACCGACCATCTGGAACCTTACGAGTTGGGAACCGTCATCCACGCACTTTTCAAATCGGCGCTCGATGAGGTGAAAAAGGAGTCCGATCCAGCGCGTTTTGAACAGATTTTGCAGAAACATATCGACTCTTCCGATGCGGCCATTTGCGATGAAATCAAGAAGCTGAAAGGCCGTGAATCGTTGATACAGAGTGATTTGGAGCAAGGATATTGGCTGATTAACCGGCGGATTATCCAAGAGACGGTGCACAACTATTTGGAGAAAGCCAAGAAGGAGTTGCTCGGCATCTTGCCGTGGAGAATTTATGCCAATGAACTGAAAGTGGATATTGCCAAGTATCCGGTGAAAAGTACTGACAAACAGCGTGTTTGGTCAGTGAAGATGACGGGAAGTCTGGACCGGGTGCAGAACAACGGCCGTGATGTGAAGATTCTGGACTACAAGACCGGCAAGGTAGAAGCTGGGAATCTACGAGTTACGGTTAAAAAAGAGGATGCTGGCAATGAAGATGCGTTGAGTGCAGCCATTGACAAAATCTTCTCCGACAGCAAGTACGACAAGCTGTTCCAGCTCTCGGTCTATGCGTTGATGTATGACCATTGGGCCAAGGAGAAACCCTCCTCCGTGCGGGTGGGCATCGTCAGCACGCGTGAAATCAACATGAACCATCCGGATTATATCCTCGACGGTACGCTTTTTGGCGAAGAAGATGTGCTGATTTACAAGGAATTGTTGGCGGAAAGGCTGAATCAGCTCTTTTGCGAGATATTCGACGATTCAGAGTCTTTCACACAGACGGACGACGAGGAGAAGTGCAAAATGTGCGACTTCCTGCATCTTTGCAGCCGGCAGACCTCTACCGAAAACCGGATATAAAGAGGGGGCGCATCGCATACGCCCCCACATCATAACGCGAAATATCGTTTCTTTACAATTTTTTCATTCGGGCCTTGAGCGTGTTCTGCAAAAGGCATGCGGTGGTCATGGCACCGGTGCCGCCAGGCGTGGGTGTGATGGCTCCACAGATTTTGGAGACCTCGTCAAAGAGCACATCGCCGCAGAGACGGTAGCCTTTCGGCTGGTCGGGTGCGTCAAGGCGGTGGATGCCGACGTCGATGACGGTGGCGCCCTCCTTCACATATTCAGCGGTGATCATCTCGGGTTGTCCGATGGCCACGATGAGGATGTCGGCGCGGCGGCAGACCTGCGGCAGGTTCTGGGTGTGGCTGTGACAAACAGTCACCGTGGCGTTGATGCTCTTTTGTAACATCAACATTGCCAATGGTTTACCGACGATGTTGCTGCGTCCCACAATCACGCAGTTTTTGCCTTTCGTCTCGATGTCGCTGCGCTGGATCAGTTCCATGACCCCGTGCGGGGTGGCGGGCAGGTAGCAATCCTTGCCCAGGAGCAGGTTGCCCATGTTCTCGGGATGGAAGCAGTCCATGTCCTTTTCGGGACTCACGTGTGCGGTCACCTTGTCGATGGAGATATGCTTCGGCAGCGGCATCTGGATGATGTAGCCGTCGATCTCCTCATCTTGGTTGAGGAAGTCGATGGTGCCGAGAAACTCCTCCTCCGAGATGCTGGCAGGGAGGTGGTATACCGATGAGATGAAGCCGACCCCTTTGCACTGTTTCTCGATGCTGGCGACGTAGCTGAGTGCAGCACCGTCGTCGCCCGCGATGACAGCGGCCAGATGCGGTGCGCGTAAGCCTTTGTCTAATAAATCTTTAACAGATGTCGCGATTTCCGTTTTGATGGTATCGGAAATCAGTTTGCCGTCGATGATAGTTGCCATAAGCTCAATGACGATTAGGTGAATGACTTACTTCGTGAGTGAATTCAGCTCTTTTTCGGTGGAGTCGATGTTCTTCTGGTTGTTCTCTAATTTGACGTTGATTTTGTAGAGTTTTTCGTTAAGGCTTATCAGAGATTTTTCCGAGGATTGGAGATTCTTTTCGAGGGATTGTTTTTCATCTAAATTGGTGGTTTGTTCGATTTGGGCGGTGAGTCTTTTGATCTCTTCGTTGGTGGTATTACGTTTTTCTTGCAACTTGGCTTGTTCTTTAAGCAGAGATTGACGCTCTTTATTGAGGCTGTTGAGGTTGTTTCTCAGTTCTTCGATACGCAATTTGATTTTGTAGCCGTCGATGTCTTTGTTCAGGTTCTCAAGGAAATAAACGATGTTGCGTGAGGTACGGGGATCATTGGAGAAGGTGACGCAGTTGAGGTTGCCCGTGGATACCACAAGGATCACTTGTGTGGTTTTGTCTTTCTTCTTGCCTATTTCCGCAGTGGTGAAATAGATGTCGTAGCGAGCGTCTCCGAATGCGTCGCAGGACTGGTTTTCGTACACATGATAGCCTTTTTTCTTGGAACCTTTCAGTTTATATTGGGTTTCGAATTTGTCAACTAAAGCGCCTTCGACGATTTCAGGAGAGTTGTCATAGATGTTGATGGTGAAACCTTTAATCTGTTCTTTTCCGTAAAGAACCACGGTTTCGTTAACTTTTTGTGCTGATAATGAGCAAAATACGCTTGCCAAAAATACCAAAGCAAATACTTTTTTCATCATAATTTTATTTTTTTAGGGTTAAAATGAATCGTTTCTAAACAAGGGTGCAAAGATAAAAAATTTATTTTTGCCGTCCAAAAATGACGAGTATAAAAGAGTTATTGCAACGATTTCCTTTTCCGGTCTATCTGGCCCCGATGGAGGGGGTGACAGACCGGGGGTTCCGGTGTATCTGCAAGGAATATGGTGCCGATGTGGTGATTTCGGAGTTCATCTCTTCGGATGCCTTGTCGCGTGAGGTGGAGAAGAGCATCCGGAAGATGGAGTTTTTGGAGGACGAACGGCCTTTTGGAGTGCAGATTTTCGGCAGTAATGAAGAGGCGTTGGTGTCGGCGGCGCGATTTGCCGCTGCGCAGAAACCCGACTTCATCGACATCAACTGGGGCTGCCCCGTGAAAAAGATCGTCAGCAAGGGTGCGGGCTCGGCTATCTTGCAAGACATCCCGAAAATGGTGCGTCTCACTTCGGCGGTGGTCAAGGCGGTCGACCTTCCCGTGACCGTGAAGACACGCTTGGGGTGGGAGAGTGCGAACAAACCCATCGTGGAGGTTGCAGAACGATTGCAAGATGTTGGCATACAGGCGATTGCGATACATGGACGCACCCGTGCGCAGCAATATGGCGGCGAGGCCGACTGGACGTTGATCGGCGAGGTGAAAAACAACCCGCGGATGCAGATTCCGGTGATTGGCAACGGCGACATCAATAGTGCGGAGAGAGCTTTCGAGTATAAAGAACGATACGGCGTGGATGCCGTCATGATCGGGCGTGCAGCCATCGGCAATCCCTGGATTTTCCGTCAAATCAAGTGCTTTCTGAACCATGAGCCCTGCGAAGAACCTACCTACGAGGAGAGGGTCTCGCTGGTGATGCGCCATCTGCGTGAGAATGAGCGTGTTAAAGGAGAGCGTGCGGCCGTGTTGGAGATGCGTACCCTCTATTCCGGATATTTCCGCGGCGTCTTCAATTTCAAACCGAAAAAAATCCAGCTGATGGCCGCTCAAACCATCACGGAATGCGAGGAAATTTTGCGCAGTTAAAAAAGTTTTTTTTCGCCGTATTATTCCAAATATTTTTATATCTTTGCCCCCTTATTTGTATATTAGTGTTAATCAGCTTTAGTCTGGTTTTTCACGTGTGGTGTACAAGTAGGGCCGTCTCTCTTGTAGTATCGGTTTAAAATATTGAGTGTTAGTAATTTAGAAAGATAAAATAAGTAAAAATATGAAAAAGCTGTTATTCTTTTTGATGGTTGTCGCGATGCCTTTTCTGGTGAAAGCGCAACCCATGAATTTTGTCACTATTTTCAGCGAGGATTTCGATGGCGCCACCATCCAGATGGCGACTCAGACAACTCCAAGCTTAGGCGGCGGCGCTGGTGACTGGCGTGTTGTCGGTACGGGCATCACCTACGATAACTGGAATAACCTTCCGTTGTTCCAGTCTGCCCCCAAATCCTTCCATTCGCCGGTTTACGCTGCGACGAATACTTCGTTGTGTACCACTCCGCCTATCCCGTTGTCGTCTCCAGGTGTGGACGTGAACCATGTCTATGTGGATTTCGACCACATTTGTAAAGTGAATGTGTTGGATGGTGCCAACATCTACTATTCCGTCAGTGCTGGCGTGGATGAGGATGGCAACCTGTTGTGGAGCCCTTGGTCACAGATGAACTTTAACAGCAACAGTCCATGGTATTATGGTTCGGGAACATACACCGGCGGTGCTTTTTCCGACAATGCATACTCCACATGGCAGTCTAACTCCACTACCGCTACCCCTACCAACGCTTGGTGGAAGCATGAGATGTTCGACATAACCTCTTTGGTATTCGCCAATGGAGCCACCCCGACGCATTTCCGTCTGCAGTTCCGTTTGAACAAACTCTCACCTTCTACTTCCGGAACGCAGAACTGTGCAGGTTGGTATCTCGACAACTTGGCCGTCCGCCTCTCCAACTGCGAACTTATCCGTCCCGCTATCACTATGCAGGCCCCGTTTTATTACAACACCAACAGCTCTTTCACCAACAATTTGGGACCTTATACGATTAAAGCGAGACTCTTTGATAATGACACAATTGCTGAGAACCTGGTGCTTTGCTGGTACAAAATCAACAGTGGCGACACAGTGCATCTTTCGAATGCCGGCGCCTTCACCAGCAACGTCTTGAATGCCAACGGACATACCATTCAGGCACAGTGGACATTGCCTGCCGTCTGTTATCAGGATACTATCTACTACCACATCTACATGGAGGATACACACGGAAGCAACGACCAGTTCGATACCTTCTTGGTGGCGCATCACAACTATCCTAACATCTACCAGAATGACGTTCGTGTGGACACGGTCAATCCGATGCCTCACTGTCTGATTACGGGTCAGCCGCAGCCGGTCACGGTCTATTTCACCAACCGAAGCGACGCGGCACACTCTCCCAGCACGAACTCAATGACCTCTGGTACTTTCCGGATTCAGGTCAAAAATGAGAACGGCGTCATGTTCCATGACGCTACCTACAACTGGACGGGCGACATCTGTTTCGATATTCCGGACTCTCTGTCGTTGGGTACCTTCACGCCGCAACATGGCTATAACTACGTGACGGTGTTTGTCACCACACGTAACGGTCAAGTTGACGGATATCATGAAAACGATACCGTTAGGATTTCACCATACGCTTGCGACAGCTTGATGAGCGGTCACTATACCATCGGTGGTACCAACCCTGATTTTGCAGACTTGGCTGCGGCGAAAGTGTCGCTGAACTATTGCGGATTGGGCGGTCCGGTGACCTTCCATCTCCGTCCTGGCACCTACACCGATTTCACTTTCGATGAAAACTACATTGGACAGTCGGCGGTGAACACCATCACGTTCCAGGGTGACAACCAGAGCACGGTGATCTTGACGAACAACAGTACCGACGCGGGTGCCAATGTTTTCGGCGCGGTCACGTTGGTGAATGTCAAGGATTACATATTCAAAAACCTTACCATCCAAGGTAAGGATAACGCGACGGCTTCCCGTGCAGTTGTCGTGCGTGGCAACGGTAGTAGAAACATCCAGTTCGACAACTGTCTGATCACGGCGCACAATACCCACTCCACGGCCACGACCAGTGCAGCTGTCAGCCGTACTACTGCCGCGAATGCCATTCCGGATACTATCCAGTTCCGGAATTGTACCATCACCGGCGGTAACTTCGGTATCCACTATGTGGGTTCCGCCGCTCGCAGAAACAACCTATTGATTGACAACTGCGACATCACATCTTGTTACAGAGCAATTTATGCTAACTATTGGGTTGGTACTATTTCCAATAACCACCTCAAACAGGTGCCTTCCAGCAATCCGCAGAACTTCACCGGTATCCACGCTAACTACCTCTATGGCGGTGCCATTGACGGCAATACGGTGGATTCCGTTACGAAGTTGGAGTATGGTATCTATCTTACCAATGCTACGACCGACAACTATTATATCCGTAACAACCATGTCAAGGTGGGCAACGGTTCTGCAGGTATCTATGTGACCAACAGTTCATCCTCCTCTACGATGACGGGTTACCTTTACAACAACGAGGTGATTTTCTACCCGGTTACGGCCAACAGTACCTACGCTATGCAGATCAACAACAGCAACAACCTGCGTTTGGTGAACAACAGCTTGCTGGCCAAGTCTGACGCTCCCTACAGCAATACTGCTGCATTGTATATCTCTAACGGCAACAATAATACATATATATACAATAACATATTCTTGAACCAAGTGGTCTGTTCTGACAATACGGATTATCCGTTGTATTTGAACGCAAACTCCACGGTCACAGGTTCTTACAATGACTTTTATTCTGGATCCGGTGTGGTCGCCTTCAAGACGGTGGCCAGAAACTCCATTGCTGAATTGTTAGGTGCCGTCTCCACGCTCACCGACGCTTTCAGCATCCTGCCTCCTATCGCCAATATGACGCAAAGTTTGTTGCCGACAGCGTTCACCGGTTTGGAGTGCTGGCGCAACGACGATGCCATGACTGATATTCGCGGCATCAACCGTTCAAGTGTGACCTACATGGGTGCTTACGCCGACCAGATTCCGGCTACGGACGCTGCTTTGACCGCATTGGTCAGCCCCACTTTGGGTGAATGTCCGCAGGCCTCCTACAATATCACGGTGGAAATCACGAACAAGGGTTCTGAGACCCTCAACTTTGCTACCACCTCCGCTACGGTTACGCTGCATTCCACAGCATTGAACCTGAACCAGACGGTGAACGTGAACACCGGTTCAGTGCTCGCCTTGGCCAGCATGAACAAGGTGATTTCCCAGAACGTGGTGATCCCGGTCAACCAGCCGATCGACTTCCTGATTGTGCTGACGACCCCTGGCGATAACAACCATCTGAACGACACTTTGTCTGTCAACTTTACCTTGGAGGCAGTCATTCCGGATTATGTGGAAGACTTCAGTAACGGTACTCAGCAGACCTGGACGATTGAGCAGGTGGGTACCACCGGTGCTGGTAACTGGACGTTCCAGAACGGTACGGGTTCGAACCCGACCATCACCCCGGTTTATGGTACGGGTCGTCTCTTCTTCAATTCCAAGAACTTTGCAAATGGAACAACCTCTCGTGCTATCATGCCTCCCGTTTCTTTGACGAATGCGTTCAATCCCATTCTGGAGGTTTGGTTTGCTCACGATAACTCTTTTAACAACAAGAATGATCAGGTAACGGTGAAGGTTTCCACCAATGGTGGTGTCACCTATACCGCGTTGACCGCCCAGGGTCAGTCCCAGGCGCCACTCCAACGTTACAAAGCGTTGGCCACCACTCCTGAATGGCAGCTCTACACCTTCGATTTGTCCAACTATGTCTCAGCAGGTTGTGTCTATATCGCTTTCGAAGCCCTTTCAAAAGCGGGTAACAACATCAACATCGACCGTATCCGTGTGAGAAACCTCTATGACAACGATATTGCTGTTTCGAAGATTTACGGTGCTGGCGAAACGCCTACCGAATATGAGATGCGCGGTGTGGTGAGCGCCTTGGTGAAGAACGAAGGTGCGCAGGGCCAGAACAATGTGCAGGTCTATCTGAATGTAACCGGCGCTACGGAGCAATGGCAAGACACGGTGACCATCGCCAGCTTGCCGTACAACACCGAGACTTTGGTCACCTTCCCCGACCATCAATACAATGTGGCGGAAGTGAAAGATGTAGAGGTGCGTGCCGCTAACGATCAGAACAATATCAATAATGCCAAGCATTGGCGTATGGTGACCACCCAAAATGCTGCCACCATTGCCGATACTACCACGGATATCGTGTTGATTGGCGACTACAACAACATTATCCGTCCTTGTGTCCGTTATAAAGTCAATGAAGAGTTGGCTGTGACGGCTGTGAAATATTACTACGACCAAACCTATATCGCAGATCCTGAAAACGGCTTCAAGGCCTTCGTGGCCAATGCCGACGGTACGGTGCTTGCCACTTCCGAACTGGTGCATTTCAATACCTTGCAACAGGGTCAGTGGAACACTATCCCGATTCACAACTTCGCTCTGACCAACTGTACGGGTGAGTTCTATGTGGGTCTTGAGATGCTTGCTCACGGTAATTATCTTTGCGCTCAAGTGGAGACTCCTCTGCGCGATTCCACTTTCTACTATCTGAACAATGGTGTTTACGAACCGCAGCTGAGTGGTCGCTTTATGCTCGGTGCTGTGGTGGACACTCCGTATATTCATGATGTGGCGTTGCTGGAGCTGGTGAACCCGGTCTCCAACTGTGATTTGGGTCACGAACATCTCAAAGTGAGAATCACCAACAACGGTACCACCGACATCGTGCCGCCCATCCAGCTGCACTACACGATCAACAATGGTACTCCTGTTTCGGAGAACTTTACCGAAACGCTGCACAGCCACGAGACGGTTGTCTTCACCTTCAACAGCATTTACGATTTCACGAACCACCAGATCAATGTGGACGACAACTATGCCGTCAAGGTGTGGGCTACCAAGTTGCCTTTAGACCGTTTGACCTTCAACGACACGTTGAACCAGACGGTGGTCTCCAGGGGTAAGGCTAATCTGCCTATCGCTCAGGATACGGTGATTGTGAACTACCATACAGCTACGACCTTGTCGGCACAGCTTCCGGCATCCATTTCTCAGGGTGTCATCGGTTGGTACACGAGCACGGGTTACGAGTCATGGAACCTGCTGGGTTACAGTCCGACCTACACCACTCCGCTCATCTATTTCGACACTACCTACTATGTTACCGCCAATCCCGGTACGGTGGATGATGTGATTGTGGGCACGGGCACAGGCTCCGGCATGGATCCGTTTACCTTCACCAACGGTTATTCCAGAGGTCGTGTTCTCTATCTGGAGCAGGAACTCGGCACGCACGGTACGATTACCTCATTTGCCTTCAACGTGAAGACGGCATCCAATGCCAACGCTGCCGACGGTATTCCGATGAAGATTTACATGAAGTGTACCAACGACAATGTCTTCACTTCCACCGCAGTGAACTGGGATGACGAGATCAACGGCGCTACTTTGGTGGTGGACGATCGCGTATTCTTCGACCATACTGGTTGGTTCTATTTCGACTTGTTGACTCCGTTTGATTTCAACAGCGGCAACTTGGTGATCTACATGGAGACCAACTGCGCCGACTACTGTACCGGCACGGGTAACCAATGTAACAACTGTGGTCAGTATGTCTCTGGTGCTGCCAGCTATCCCTCTTTCAATGTGACCAACACGACGGGTACGCTCTGTCAGAAGAAAGCGGGCAACAACGCTGCTGGCTTGACGGGTGCTTATACCAATGTGAGCAAGCGTATCAACACTCGCTTCACGCTGGCCAACTTGGATTGCGGTAGTGAGAAGGTTCCGATGTACATCCACGTGCCCGACATTCCGGACTACGATGTGGAGACTCAGGAACTGCTCTACCCGACGACAAGTTGTGCACTATATAACGAACATATCCAGGTGCAGCTCAAGAACATGTTGAACACCCCGATTCCCGCCAACAAGGTGGTGATCCATGCATTGTTCAACGGCAACGAAGTCACCCATACGGTGGATGAGCCGTTCGCTTCTGAGGAGCTCAAGATTGTGGAGTTCACCACTCCGTTCAATTTCAGTGCTCCGACGGCGAACATCACCTTCAACTATGTTATCTATACTACCTTGAATAACGAGACGATTGTCTATACCGGCAATGATACGATCACGGGTAACTTCGTCTCCACCCGCACGGCTTATCTGCCGGACAGCATTGTTTACACGGGTGCATACACGCAGCCTTACACCATTTTGGCACCGGCCGACAGACCTTCAGACATCACTCAATATTACTTCTTCAACAACGAGAGCGACGCCAACCCGTTCCATACGACCACGACGGCCGCTCCTTACTACACTACTCCTGCTTTGTATGATACCGTCGTTTACTGGGTTTCTGGTAAGACACAGCAGAGTAACTGTATTACGAAACGTATTCCTGTGATTATCAATGTTTTCAGACCTCAATATGATTTCAGTACCGATGAGTTGATCTATCCGGTTTCCTATCAGTGCGCCAACTCTTTGAGTCCGAACTTGAGAATTTCCGTCACCAATCAGGATACTACCTCCAACACGCAGATTCCGGCAGGTACGTTCAATTTGAACGCAAACTTCACAGGTTCTGCCACGGTGAACGGTGTCAACCTGATCAGCCAGCCGGTCTCTTCATTGGTTCAGGATACGATCACTTTCGACAACGGCATGAGCTTAGGTTCCACCACTCAGAACCGTATCTATCAATACGTGATTTACACCACTCCGGTGGATCCTGCGATGCCGGTTTACAGATTAAATGATACCATCTATGGTTCAATGTATTTCCCGGCACTTCCTGTTGCTCCGGAGCCTTTGACCTACACGGTTCCTTACGGTGGCACGCAAACCGTGACGCCGGGCACTTCCGTGCTGAACCACTACTATTTCTACGAGAATGCCAACGACGATCAGGCGTTTGCTGAAGGTACCTCCTTCACCACTGAGCCTATCTTCGGTCCGACCACATACTATTACAGCGGTCGTATCGAGTCCAACGGTTTCAATGCTGAGGTGATTGCCGGCACGGGCAACAACACCAGCCAAACCAGTGCGGCTCCGTTCACGCTGACCAACGGACATTCATACGCCAAGATTTTATACAACAGCGATGATTTCAACCATGCGGAAGGCCGTATTGACAGTATCCACCTCCAAGTTTGCACGGCTGAAAACAACGGTGTGGGCATCCCGATGAAGTTCTGGTTGGCCAACACGAACGATGCACAGGCTATTGCCACGGGCTCCACGCAGATCAACTGGGCAAATGAAACTGCCAATGCCACTTTGGTGTTCGACGGTGAGATGTATTTGGATCATACTGGCTGGATTGGCTTCCCGGTGAACGGTGGTTTCGATTACACTGGCGGCGGTCTCTACCTCTATGCCGAGCACGATTGTGGCGACGCCAGCTGTGTGACCAACTACGGTATCAATCCGACTCCGAAGTTCACCAACACCCAGATGGCCAACAACGCCAAGAAGGTGCTGACCAAGGCGCAGAACACTCCGCTGGCCGCAGCGGCAAGTTTCACGCTCTCCGGTTACCGTGTGAATACGAAGTTCAAGATGAACTACACTTGTGAATCCCCGAAGGCTACCATCACCATCAACACTAACGTTCCGCAGAACGATGTGGGTGTTGTGGCAATCACCGCTCCTGTGGCGCAGAGCAACTCTTTCTCTGCTAACGAGACGGTTACAGTGACAATTGAGAATTTCGGTACACAGGCTGCTTCTAACTTCCCGGTTTCTTACCAGTTGGGCAATAACACACCTGTGACGGAAAACTATACAGGTTCTCTCGCAGCCGGTGCAACGGCCACGAAGACCTTCTCTGCCAATGCCGACCTGACGAGTGTCTATTTGACCACCCCGTTCAAAGCTTACACAGGTCTGACCTCCGATGGTTACCACAACAACGATACCACGACGATCTATCTGAGCAAGGAAGATCCTTGTCCGTCTCGTCCGTTGTCTACTGCTGATGGTGCGCACATCTCGAATGTGACTTTCGCCGCTTTGAACAACGGTACGGCAGCTCCTTATCTCAACCATCCTACGGCTCCCGGCAACGGCATGTATTCCGACTACACGGAGACGATTGCTCCTGTGGAATTGATTTTGGGTCAGGAGTATTCACTCTCCATCACGCACGCCTTCACGGGAACGGCTACCAAGACCGTCTATAAACGTGCTTATATTGACTATAACCGCGATGGTGTCTTCCAGGAGACCGAGGCTATCTTCACCTCCGCCGCTATTCCGGCCGGCGACACCAACGCCACCACTTCCACTTATGTGAATGTACCGGTGAGTGCCACTCTGGGTATGACCCGTATGCGTGTGATTTGCGCCGCTACCAACAATTTCACTCCTTGTTCGTTCTATAATGCCGAGGGTGAAACCGAGGATTATGCTGTGCTGTTGAGCACTCCTATGGAGATTGACTTGGGTATTCCGTCCATCATACACCCTGTGGGTGATGTTTGTGCCGATGCCAATGCCAATATCCGTGTCAATGTGCGTAACTATGGTACGCAAACCCAGACTTTGAGTATGGATAACCCGATGACTATCACGGCGACTGTGACAGGTGCTGTGCCGGGTACTTACACGAAAGTTGTGGAGAACGGTTCCTTGGCTCCGAATACTGACATGACGGTAATTATCCCGAATATCGACCTGAGTGCGGTTGGCAACTATACCGTTTCCTTCCAGCTGACGTATGACAGCGACCAGTACCTTACCAACAATACCAGAAGTGGTAATGCAACGGTTAGCTCCAACGTGGTGTCGCAACTGCCGTTCGTGGAGACCTTCCTGCCGCAAGGCACCGATCCCACCAACCCGCAGCTGCCCAGCGAATGGGAGGTGACACAATCAGCAGCCAGCTACTATTGGCGTGAAACGGTGGGTGCATCCCAGAACAGTTCTGTGGGCGGTGGTCCTGCTCATGACCATACGTACGCAGGTACCTATCAGGAAGCCTTTGGCGGTTATGCATCTGTGAATGGTGTCAACGGCAATGGCAATCAGAACAAATGGACAGCTCTCACCAGTGGTTGTATCAACATGCATTACAGCGACATCTATCCTGCTGAGCTCAACTTCTATAAGTATTTTGCTGGTGCTGCCAACGCTGATTTCGAGATGCGCGTGGAGATGGGCTCTGGTGCATATTTCCAGACCGTGGACACTCTGACAAAGGCTGACGGCGGTCAAGTCGGTAGTACCGATTCATGGAGCAAACATCTGGTGGTGCTGCATAGCGTTGACGAGGTAGCTCGCCTCCGTTTCACGGTTACTGGCCAAAGAAACAAGATCGACCCGAGTATTGACGACATCAACCTTGTTACCGGTCAGCCCGATATGGCTGTGAATCGCGTCGTTTATCCTGAAGACAAGACTGTTACTACTGAGTGTTTGCAGGTGAACACTGTGGTCAACCCGGTGATTGAACTCTACAACAACGGTAATTCCGCCGTACAAGAATTTGACGTGGTGTTCAATGTGGGTACGGGTAATGACATTGCAATCGATACCCAGCACGTTGTCCATTACTTGGCTCCGGGTGACACGTTGGTTTACACCAGTGAGACTGAATTCCTGGTTACCAGCATCACTGCTAACTGGGAGGTGAAGGCCACTGTGATCATTCCTAACGACAAGAACATGTTCAATAATACCAAACGTAACCTTGCTTGCACGAATGTAGGTTTGCCGGATTACGAGAACGAGGAGAATGTCTATTTGGGTCAGAACGAGCCCAACCCAGTCATCACGAACACTCGTATCCCGTACTCTGTGCCTGAACCTGGTAAAGTGACAATTGAGGTCTCTACGGCTCTTGGTCAGGTGATCTATACCGATGTCCAAGAGGCTGAGCAAGGTCTCAACTACTTCGAGATGAAGACTGCCAACCTTGCCGCTGGTATTTACTACTATACCATTCATTATAAGGATATTACATTAACCAAGAAGATGGTTGTTGAAAAATAACTGTCTTTTTAACGAAAGAAGCTACTCCTACGGGGGTAGCTTTCTTTTTGTATTAAGAGGATGCGAATGAAACGACAGATATTGACCGTTTTGTGCCTGATGCTGACTTTGGCGGCGTGTACGCAGTCGTACACATCTCAAAGTCGGATAACTGTCTTTTGGCCAGGACGTTTCCAGACGGAGGAGTATCTCCCCATGTTGGAGAATAAGCGAGTGGCTTTCTGTGGCAATCAGACGGCTCTGATTGGTTCTGAAAGTACTCCTCATCTGGTGGACAGTCTGCTCACACTGCGTGTCAACGTGGTGAAGCTTTTCTGTCCCGAACACGGTTTCCGCGGACAGGCGGAGGCGGGTGCGAAGATCGCTTCTGGCAAGGATGCCCAAACCGGTCTACCGGTGGTTTCGCTTTACGGCAAGAACAAGAAACCGACTGACGAACAGCTGCAAGATGTGGATGTTATTCTCTTCGACTTGCAGGATGTGGGCTGCCGTTTCTATACGTACATCTCCACGCTACATTACGTGATGGAGGCTGCGGCTGAAAACCATGTGAAGGTTATAGTGTTGGACAACCCGAACCCGAACGGATTCTACGTCGATGGACCTGTGCTGGATCCCAAGTACAAGTCGTTTGTGGGAATGCACTCCGTGCCGATTGTGTATGGGATGACGATAGGGGAGTATGCGCAGATGATCAATGGGGAGAAATGGCTGACCAATGGTGTGCAGTGCGATTTGACTGTGGTGAAGATGAAGGGTTACGACCGGCAACACCGCTATGGTTTGGGAATGCCTCCGTCACCCAATTTGCAAACCAAGGAGTCGATTTTCCTCTATCCGTCATTGTGTCTGTTTGAGGGGACGAACATCAGCGTGGGACGCGGCACCGACATGCCCTTTGAGATGTACGGGGCGCCGCAGCTGCAGACGGGCGATTACCGCTTTACCCCGCACGCCATTCCCGGAGTGTCGGAAAATCCGCCGCACAAGGATAAAGAGTGTCGTGGATTTTTACTGCACGACGAGGCGGTAAAGGGCTTGAAGGAAGAGGGACGATTCAATCTTTCGTACTTGTTGACTGCATACGAGAATTATGCCGACAAAGAGCACTTTTTCCTTGCCAACAATTTCTTCGACAAATTGGCTGGTACCGACCGATTGCGCAAACAGATTGAGGAGGGTTGGGCAGAAGAGGAGATTCGCGCTTCGTGGCAACCTGAATTGGATAAGTTCAAGGAGATAAGGGCGCGTTATTTGTTGTATTAACATTTTCCGCAGAGAAGGAATTACAATTTGAGGTTGTAATTAATTTTAGATGTAAGTGATTGGTTTTGAGGAGAATGTAATTTTTTTTGAAAAAAAGTCATTTTTAAAAGTGATAAAATGAGCGTTTAACGCGTCTAATATAATGTAAGGGAACAATTGTTGAAAAGAATATAGATGATAAAATTATAGATTATGAAAAAAACGATTTTGACAACGATGATGATGGGCTTGATGCTCATCGGTTTTGCGCAGCGTCAACTGTCTGTGAACGATTATTTTGTGACTCCTCAGTTAGCGGAGGAAATTACGTCCGCCAAAGTGGAGGATTTGCGCGCCAATAATCCCGCCGAACTGATTCGGGTGAACTATACGATGTTCAACACTGCAGTGGTCACCTCCAAACTTTGGGACGGTAACCTTCAGCAGATGGGCACTTTAGAGCAGTATCTGCCTAAGGGTATGACCTATCTGGAAGAGGATATCATCCAAAAGGGTTATGTGAACCCCTACAAATGGAATTTGCCGCAGGATGACTATCGCTATAATGTCTTCAAACTGCGTCGCAACGGCTATTATGTGGTCGTATTGCCTAAAGTGACTTTTGAAGAGCGTCTCAATGCTCTCTTACATCAATATGGATTCTAAGAACCTTGGAGCGATGAAAAAGTTATCATTTTTAATATTGTTGGTGTGTGGTGTTTGTGCTCTGAATGCCCAGGTTATTAACTTGGGTGCGACGCCGCAGACCTCTGTGACAGGATGTTCAGTGACGGTTTATGACAACGGTGGACTGAACGGGGACTATGGCCCCAATATGGACAACTTTGTCACCATCTGCTCCAGCGATCCCAACAATCACTCTGTGCGAGTGAATCTGAATGTGGCATCGTTTGATGTGGATTGCTCCGACACGCTGTTCATCTATGATGGTCCGTCCATCAATGATCCGCTGTTGGCTGTGCTGACGAATTGCATCACCGACTCTGTCTCTTCGCCTACGCTGGCGTACGCGGCTACCGTGTACAACACAAGCGGCTGTCTGACTATCCGTTTCAAAACTGATGGTCAGGATGAAGGTGCCGGTTTTGCTCTCACCACCGACTGTGTGCGTCCTTGTCAGCGTATCAACGTGGCACTTGATTCAGTGTTGAGCAACAAGTTCCCGCATCTGGAGGACGATGGTTATCTCTATCTGGATGTTTGTCCGTACGACACTATCCATTTAGTGGCGCATGGCGAGTTCCCCGACAATGACTACAGCTACCATCAATCGGACGATATTTGTACCTTCCATTGGGATATGAGTTGGGAGAAGATTGATACTTTTGCTGTCAATTACATCGACTATCTTTTCCCTGAAGGTCGTGGTTATGACGTGGCTATCAGCATCTCCGACACTGCAGGTTGCGAGTCTTATGTTCCCTATACTTTCCGTGTGAGAACCTCCTCCAACCCGATTCGTGACGTCTTGGACTTCCCGGCTGTATGTGCCGGTACTGAGGTGCAACTCTCTGTGGGTTACGACTTTCTGTCGGCTTTGCAGGTTGACTCCGTGGGTAGCGAGCAGGTGACCGCTCTCTCTGTGTTGGACACCATCTTCTTGCCTGACGGACAGCCTTGTAATGACGGAGTGGAGATGTCAGGTCAACTCCAGTATTGTTCCTACGTCTCTCCGGTTACGTTCACCAGTTTCTCACCCTCTTCCACGATCCAGTCGGCTAATGACATCTGGTTTGTCCGTATTAAGCTGGAGCACTCATTCGTAGGTGACTTGTGGATTAAGTTAACATGCCCTAACCAGCAATATGTCTCCATTTTGAGAAAATACACGACCGGTAGCTCTGGTTGTTCAGGTCAGATTCCTGCCTCTGAATGGGGATGGGTTGGAAGTGGTACCAGTGGCGCGGACTTCGGTATTGTAGGTCCGTCAAATAACTCTCCTAAGTGTGATCCTAATGTGAACCCGATGGGTCAACCTTGGAACTATGTGTGGTCGAACAATACCAATAATGGCTATCAATATTCCGCTGGAAACTATGTTTATGCCAATTCCAATGTGAATGGCGGCGTTATGGACTCCACCAATGTGGCTCAAATGACCAATGTCTTCCATCCGGAAGGCTCTTTCGCCAATTTGATTGGTTGCCCGATGAACGGTACATGGAGTATTGAGGTGCTTGACGGTTGGAGTGGTGATAACGGCTGGATCACTGAATGGGAGATTGCCCTTGACCCGGCATTGCTGCCCCAGGATTGGTCTTATGACGTGTTCTTGGACAGCGCATGGGTGGTCGGTCCGGGTGCTAATGGCCCGACGGTCATTCCCGACAGTGCAGGTGCCATCACGTATCATCTTTTCGTTATGGATGAGCTCGGTTGTGTCTATGACACCATCAACCACATGGAGGTTATCGGTCATCCCGAGCCGAATCTCGGTCCTGACTACAACATTTGCTACGGTGACATCACGGTGTTGGCCGCCAACTATTCACAGGCGGGCGCACAAGGTCAAACCACGCAATATTACTGGAATACGGGTGATACCACCGACTCTATCGAAGTGCTCACCGCTGGACAGTATTCCGTACATATCATCACTACAAGTGACTCTACCGGTTTGTCATGCGAGGGCTCGGACACCATCAACATTGATGTCTTCGAGCGTCCGGTGCTGCAGTTCGACACCGCCGGTCTGATGGGCTGTGCTCCGCTGAACGTGCGGTTGCAGAACAACTCCACGCCTGCTGACGGACAGTATGAGTGG
>JAGBPE010000208.1 GCA_017633495.1 Bacteroidales bacterium
AATTCTGTTTCAGTATTCATCAATAATTAAAAAAACACCATTATGGATAAGATAATTATCAAAATGAAAAAGGAAGTCAGCGACAAGATTATTGAGATCTGCGACAGATTCAATAATGCTCCTGGCGAATTGATTAACGTTCTGCATCAGACTCAGGATTTCCTCGGCTATCTGCCTGCTGAAGCGCAAGAGTTGATTGCTGAGAGATTGCACATCCCGACCGCAAAGGTTTACGGTGTCGTCTCCTTCTACTCTTTCTTCACCATGGTGCCGAAGGGTAAATATCCGGTGTCAGTGTGTATGGGTACGGCCTGCTACGTGCGTGGTGCCGAGAAGATCCTGGATGCGTTCACCAACGAACTGCACATCCCGGTCGGTCAAACGGACAAGGACGGTCTGTTCTCCCTCACCTCTTTGCGCTGCGTCGGCGCATGCGGTTTGGCTCCCGTCGCTTTGGTTGACGGCAAGGTCTTCGGCCGCCTCGCTCCCGCCAACGTGAAGAGCATCATTCAAGAATATAGAGACAAAGAGAACTAATTTCTTGTATGCATGATATGAAAAAGGCGTCGCGATTGCGGCGCCTTTTTTTTGTAGGGGCGAATAATGATTCGCCCCTACGGGTTGTATATATAAAAAATGTATCTTTGCCTTTGCAAAAGAAGACAATTATGAATCGCAAGGAAATAGTGGAAAAAGCCAAGCAGGCCATCCGTTCTGTCGAGCCGGATGCGGAAATCATTTTGTTTGGCAGCGAGGCCCGCGGCGACGCCCGCCCCGACAGCGACATCGACCTGTTGGTGCTGCTTTCCGGCGACAAAAAGTCCGTTGACCGCGAACTTGAAATCAGCGGCCAGGCAATGCTACTCGAAATAGAAACAGGAGTTAACATCAGTCCTAAGATATATTTGAAAAAAGATTGGGAAAACAGGCCTTTTGTTACACCATTTTATCTTAATGTTATGAGGGAGGGCATTGCATTATGACACAACAGTGGGACAAAGAAAGTAAAGAGGATTTGATTGCATATCGCATGAGAAATGCAACGATTTCCCCACGGTGTAGAGACGCAAAATTTTGCGTCTCTACAAAATGCGTGACACCAAAATTTTCTATAATATGACCACGACCCTATAATTTTCGTAACTTCGCACCCTGAAATATTAATCCCAAATTTTTCACCAAACCCCAAAGAACATCAAAAAGAAAAACTGAAATTATAACATATTGAAATAAAGCGTTTTCGCTTTTCTTTGTATGTGGAAATCTGGACAATTTCCTCTATGCTACGCAAGAAAAGAGAAACGCTCGCGAGCAATCGTGAGCTTTCTTGTTTGTAGCATAGGCAGTCCAGAGCCTCCACATAAACAAACAAAGTTCACGATTTTTTTATTTGTTTGTAACGGAAGGCGGAAACGGTTTAAAACAAATTGGATTTTAAACGAATACAAACACAAAAAGAACAAGATTATGAAAAAATTGTTACCCCTTATCGTTTTGTTTATTATGACGACGGCGAATGTTTTCGCACAGTCCGCCATTGTGCCGGTGGGCGGCGACGCGCAAGGCAACGGCGGCAGTGTGAGCTACACCGTCGGGCAGATGGCGGTGGAGAGTACCGCCAACAGCAACGGCTCCATTTCCATTGCGGAAGGCGTGCAACAACCTTACGAAATCATGACCGTGGGAGTGGACGACTACCCGCAAATCGCCCTCAACGCCGTGGTCTATCCCAACCCCACGGAGAATATCGCGCAACTGCAACTCAACAGCTTCGAAATCCCCGCTGGCGGTCTTCGCGCCACCCTCTACGACGGCAACGGCAAACAATTGCAGTCCGTCACTGTCACCAACGACCTCACCGCGTTCCAGATTGGGCAATATGCCACGGGAACGTATTATTTGGAGGTGCGGGACGGAAAGCGAGTGTTGAAAACGTTCAAGATAGTGCGGAGATAGAACCGTCGTAGAGACGCGAAATTTTGCGTCTCTATCCCTAGAATAATCAAGAACAATAGTACAAACCAAATAATAAATCGTATGAAAAAACTTACAACCTTAATCACCCTCATCCTCTGCGTCGTCACGCTCTTCGCGCAGGCACCGGAAAAATTCACCTACCAGGCGGTAGTACGTAACGCCAACAACAGTCTGGTGACCAACACGCAAGTGGGTATGCGCGTGAGCATCCTGCAAGGGAGCGCCAGCGGCAGCGCGGTGTATGTGGAGACCCAGACGGCCACCACGAACACCAACGGATTAGTAACCCTCAGCATCGGCGGCGGCTCAGTGCAGCAGGGCACCTTCGCCAACATCGACTGGGCGAACGGCCCCTTCTTCCTGAAGACCGAAACCGACCCGAACGGCGGCAGCAACTACACCGTCACCACCACCCAGCAGCTGCTGAGCGTGCCGTATGCGCTGTACGCGAAAACAGCCGAGAACGGGTTCAGTGGGGACTACAACGACCTGACGAACACACCGCAGAATGTCAGCGTGTTCAACAACGATGCCGAATACATTACAAACGCACAGCTGACGGCGTTGCTTTCCGCCTTGAACAACCGCATCGACAGTTTGCAAACACTACTCAATATGGTCGCTCCCGGCGTAGATGTCATGTCTTGTCCCGAAGCCCCAACAGTGACTGATGTCGATGGGAATGTCTATCAGACCGTGAAAATCGGCAACCAGTGCTGGATGCGGGAGAATATGCGGACTACGCATTATGCGGATGGGACGCCCATTACTGGAGACTTCTACATACCTACTGGACCGCAAGAATACGGGTATCTATACAAATGGTCGACCGTGATGAATGGTATGCCAAGCTCCGCTTTGAATCCTTCAGGAGTAACAGGTATTTGTCCTACTGGCTGGCATGTGCCGAGCGATGCGGAGTGGACTCAGTTGACGGACTATGTGTCTGGGCAACCAGAATATGTGTGCGGAGACAATCAGCAGAATATTGCTCGTGCTTTGGCTTCGCAAACAAATTGGAACACAGGTACTACGGCATGTGGTCCTGGATATGACATGAGTTTAAACAACGCTACCGGTTTCACAGCGTTGCCTGCAGGCGACTACTACCCGGGCGGCATCCACGACATTGGTGCCAACGCCTACTTCTGGACTGCTACGGAGTATTCATCCAGTAGTGCTTGGATCCGGTGGTTAGGCTCTCATACCTCCACTGTGCCCCGCGAGGACTACAATAAGGGTAGTAACGGTTTATCC
>JAGBPE010000209.1 GCA_017633495.1 Bacteroidales bacterium
ACATCCTCATTCGGAATGCGGAAACAGATCGGCTCGCCCGTAGTCACCCCGTCCACAATGCCCGAGAGAAACTCCACACGGTCGGTCTCCCTGCGTTTCGTGGAAAGGGCATCGCTACTGGGCGCACGCCGTTGCAAATCCACCTGCAGAGAGTCCATATCCACAGTCAATCCCGCCGGACAGCCCTCGATGCGGCCCTCCAGCGCTTCGCCGTGCGTGTCGCCCCAATCGGTGAGGCGGTATTTGGTTCCAAAGGTATCCATTCTACTGGAATTATCGGGTTATTTGCGAATCACCACCTCCGCCACATCCACATTGCTGACAAGCGGTTCCCAAACGGAGTAGATTTCGGCGGCCACAGTGCCGTCTTCCTTGGTCAACTTTTGCAGGTAAGTATTGTCGCACACCTGCAAGAGCGAGCAGGTCAGCATCTCGTCCAGATAGGTTTCGTGCTGCCAATGGATAACCATCTTCAGGGCACGATTCTGGGCGATGAACCGGTCGGAAGAGGTAATCATCGCAATTTTCAGGTAGCTGCGGTTGTTGACGTGCATATTGAAGTCGACGTCGGTGCGGTTGACCTTATGGACAATCTGCGTGCGCAGTTCGCCATCCTTCGGAAAACGCATCTTGCGGTGGGTTTCCACCATCATTTCAGGATCCACGGTGATCTTTTTCGCCACCACATCAGTCGGCTCCAGATGGCGCGTTTCGGCGTTCATCAGGCTCCAGCTGCTGCTGCCCGACACCACGCGCTCGCCTGTCCGGAGGTTCACGATGTAGTAGTCCGCATAAATCCGCAGCAGACTGATTTCGCTGACCCAGATGGTCACCTCGATATCGTCGCCCCAGAAGGTGTCCACCGGCGCCATGTCTGCACTCATCTCCGTAATCACCCACATCTTGTTCTCCTTCACCAAATCGAAGGCGCCCAATTGCAGACACGCCATGAATCGTGCGAAACTCTCCTGAAAATAGAGCAACACAGCGTGCGCACTGATGCGGTAATCCTTATAGATATCCGCCGAAGTGACATTATAACGACGCTTATATTTCATCGCCCAACTGCTAACTACTAACTGCTAACTATTTGAAGTATTTCGCCAGCTGTTTCTGTTTCTTCTTCAAATTCGCAATTTCAGTACCATGGGCGGCAACATCCTTTGAAAGCACGTCGATCAACTCATTGACAGCCATGAAGTAGTAACGGGAAACGCCTTCGGAGGGGTCAGACTTGTCACCATATTCCACCGCCTTGCGAAGGAACTCCGCAGCCTTCTCGTCATCATTGCCCTTCTCTTCATACATCACCCCCTTGAGGTAATAGTGCAGCATCACATCTTCCTCAATCTCAGACTTATACTCACTGTTGTAGAGCATCAGCAGCAACTCGATGGATTTGTCCATATAGTCCTGCGCGGAGGAGAGCATATCGAGATCGTAGAACACGATAGCGTTGTTCTTGTATTGAACAGCGGTACGATACGTCATATTCACGTCACCATCGCTGGAGAGCTCCTTCATCAGCGTAATCACGGTGTCGCGAGCATCGATAGCGCGGTAGTTCCACAACTCGGAATGGGCAGTGTCGATATCATCCGCCATAATCTCATAGCAGCCGGCAATCTTCAAATAGACCTCCAACATATTGTTCTTGTAGGTCTTCTCGGCAGTATCTTTATACATCACCTCGTTCATTGTCAGGCAAGTACGATAAAGATCGATAGCCTCCAACACGGAATCATTGGCCGTGTAGGCGCGAGCCAGATTGAAGACGCCCTGCAGATAGGGCAGCTTCACATCCTCTCCGGCATCGTTCAGATACATCAGTCCATTGAGCACATCATGGGAATAGACCAGCGCCTCTTCATTGGTGATGGTGCCGCTTTTGAGCATAATCTCCGCGTATTTCACCATTTCGCCAGCGTTTTCTTCATCATAATCCACAAATTTCTTGTAGTATTCCTCCAAATCGCGTGCTGTACGGTAATAATTTGCCGCATCTTGTTCCTGTTTGTAGAATTCGCCCATCACGCTCTTAGCCTGCTCGTAGCGATTCAGCGGACGATCAAGAGGTACCTGCTCATAATAGGCGACCGCCTTCTCCGTCATCTGACGGCAGGTCTTCAAATCCTGATTCTGAGCAGCGCGCACCGCTTTGCCCCAGTACATCTCGCCCATCGAAGGACAAGCCGATTTCGCATCGCCCATAGCAATGGCTTTCTTGAAGAATTTCTCTGCCAATTTATACTCTTTTTCAGCACGACCCATATCCTCGATTGACTTGTAAACATCGCCGATATAGTAATGGGCGCTACCCTTCATCGTGGTGTATTGCGGCATCATGGAAGCGGGAATTTGCGGCTCGAAATCCAAAATTTGCTGATAGGTCATCAACGCCTTATCGAACTGATTCTGATAGAGATGCGCATCTCCCATCTGCAAATAATTCATCAGGAAAGGAATCCACAGCGAGTCATTTTTCGGCATCGCCTGCTTGTAGAATTCGTTGGATTGCAAGTAGTAGGAGACCGACTCCTCGTACAGCTCGTTTTGATAGAGCGTTTCGGCCATCTCATTGGCAAACTCAGCTTTCTTCACCAAGAGCTGCTGCGGGTCGTTGTCGGCCTTGATGCTCAACAAACGGTCGTTGAAATCGGAGAGTTCGGAGGTAAGCGCAAACTGTTGATTGGCGGTCAGATATCCGTCAACCATACGGTTATAACGCAAATAGATGTCGATGAATGCCTTGGGATAGAGGGCGTTGACAATGTCGAAGCTGCGCACGTATTTGCGGAACGCCTCCTGGGTCTGCTCGTTGCTGCATTGCGTCATCAGACAGTTGCCCACTAACTGTGAGGCCACCTGCACGTTCTGCACAGCATGGAATTCCGGGAACTCCTTCGACAGCGAGAAATTCAGGTCGGTGAGTTGGTTCATCACCTCCGTACGCTTCTCGTCGCTTCCCTCAACTTCGGGGGTCTTCTGCAACCAAAGCAGCGCATTCTCAGCCAGTTGCAGTTTCAGGAACAAGTTGGAAGTATCTGAAAGGTAGTTCTCTTTGGAGAGATTATAGACTTCGTCGTATATGCGATACAACGTATTATCAGGAACATATTGCAGGCCGTATGCGAGATAATCCAGCACATAAAGATTGAAACGAATCTCCTTCTGATTCTTTTCAAAACGACTCTCTTGAGCGGCATCAATAAACTTACGCTTATAATAGAGGCAGCTGTCGATGGCCTGAGAAGCCAACACGCTGTCTTCCAAGACCACATACGACAGAAAGAGGTTTTTATAGTTCCAAGCCACGTCCCCAAATGTGGTGGAATAGGGATACTGTTGGCACACTTTCTTGATGATGCCCAAGGTATTCTCCGAAATCGTCTTCAACTTGGCCGGATTATCATCCTGCAGGATATAACGGAAAGCGGAAGGTTCGAACGAGCTCTCGTATCTAGGAATACGGTTGTTGCTCTTCTCTATGGCACTCACCGAATCCGCCTTGTCATAGAAGGCATCCCGGTTTAAGTCCTGAACATAAAAGACGGCACTACTCGGAGAGAAGTGATTCTTGTAAAGCACTTCGGTATAGGTGCTGATTGGGTCTTCTTCCTCGGTAGAGAACTCCAGATCGCGCAAATCTCTGTAGAAATCAATCCATTCCAAGCTCGAACGGCTATTGTCGGTGAGGTCAACATGTTGTTTGGCCATCTCCACCGCCTTGTTCACATCGCCGGTCTGCAACATCTGCTTCACCTCGTCGAACTGCGGGTTGGTATAATCATATAAGTCGTAGATATTGATATTGTCAGCATCTTCGTAACAGTTTCTCACCACGGGATCGCGCGACAGAGAGGCATCCACCAGATTGGAGCCCAACGTGACCGCCTTATCGGGATAGGTTTTGACATCCTCCGCAAATTTATTGGAGACAGGCATCACATCCTGCTCGTAGCTGAGACGATAGAGAGCTTCAAAGGCTTTGTCGATGGCCGCACGATATTTGGAAGCCTCCACCATATAGCCTTTAACGGTGTCTTTTCCCTGGAATTGCACGGAGAACGACTCCGGAAAGCGACCTAAGTATATGTAGCCATCCAGTTGCCAATCTTCATATACCAGATAGTCCCCTTTTTTATCGGCAGGCATATTGACCACCGCCACACCCTGTGCATTAGTGGTCACCGTTTGCCCGTAGAAGGTGTTCGTCACCCCCGCCAACGGCTTCTTCGTGTCATAATCAAAGATTTGATAGACTTGCTTTACTTGGGAGAAAGCCGTAAATGAAAGCGTTGAAAGCAGCAACGCGATAACAAGTTTTGCTGTGTTTTTCATATCGAAACTGTTTTTAATGTACAATGTAAAATGTACATTGGTGATGATTGTGTGGTTATTTATTAATTATATGTATTTACTTTTTTGATTTTTTCAATGATTCTCTCGCCGATTTAATAATGGAGGTCAACATTTTAAGAAGTTCCTTGTTATCTCTGTTCAGACTGTCAAATGCCTCCTTTTCAATATACCCACTTTCATAAAGTAATTCCAACCAATATTCTGTTTCACCACATTCTGCAAGTGATATATTCATTTTAGCAATAAATGACGGTTTAGACTGTGCCAATGATGCCTCTTTAGCATTCGCACCAATACTCATTCCTGACCGTGCTATCTGTTTAGAAATTACAAATTCTCTCTTTTCCTTCTTTAAATAGTTGTACAACTTAATAATCCTCAATGCAAAGGCCTTACTCTTATCTAAAATCAAATTCTCCTTCATACTCATCAATTACTACCATATTCAGTTGTACATTGTTCATTATACATTGTACATTGATCATTTGCGAAGCTCGAAGTTCGTCCCTAAATAGACCTTCTTCACAATCGGATCCGCGGCGAGTTCCTCGGCGGTGCCGGCCTTCAGCACGCTGCCTTCGAAAAGCAGGTAGGCGCGGTCGGTGATGGAGAGCGTCTCATGCACGTTGTGGTCGGTGATGACGATGCCGATGTTCCTGTCTTTCAGCTTCCGGACGATGTTTTGGATATCCTCCACGGCAATGGGATCGACGCCGGCGAAAGGTTCATCCAGCAGGATGAACTTGGGATCAGAAGCGAGACAGCGGGCGATTTCCACACGACGTCGCTCACCGCCCGAGAGGTTGTTGCCCTTGTTATGGCGCACCTTCTCGATGTTGAAATCGGCAATCAGATTCTCCAGCACCTCCTTCTGCTCGACCTTGCTCTTGCCGCTGAATTCGAGGATGGCCTTGATGTTATCCTCCACCGTCAGCTGGCGGAACACAGAAGCCTCCTGCGGCAGGTAGGCGATGCCCATCTGCGCACGTTTGTACATCGGTTCCTCCGAAATGTCCTGGTCGTTCAGGAAAATTCGACCGGAAAAGGGCTTGATCAGTCCCACAATCATATAGAACGAGGTGGTCTTGCCGGCACCATTCGGACCGAGCAAACCCACAATCTCGCCCTGCGTGAAGTTGATGGAAACCTCATTGACGACCGTGCGGTTCTTGTATTTCTTGACTAACTTGTCGGTGCGAATCGTGTATTCCATATCAGCTGTTCTCGATAACCGTCTTCAGGTATTGCATCGCCGTGCCCATGAACTTGTTGACCACTCCCTTCACCATAGGCTGGAGGAAGAAGGGCACATCCATGTCAAGCTGCCCTTTCAAGGCGCTGCCAGTACCGCTCGGGGTAATGTCGAAAAACACCGCAGCCGACATGTTCGTGTCGGTCTCCGCACGATAGCCCACTCGGGAACATGGGCTCTGCTCGCTCAGCGTGAGACGACAGTTGACATGGTCCTGAACAGTAAACTGGCAACCATCAGGCATTGATTCCCAATTGGTTATACCAGGGACACCCTCAACAGGACGTTCAAAAAAATGCGTCAAAATTTGATAGACTTTCTCGGGACTGGCCGAAACGGTCTCTTCGGGACTGTTAATGTGAAGCATACTTCTTATTTATTATTTGAACCTGCAAAGATACAATTTTTCGCTGTTGGCTTTTCGCTATTGGCTTTTAAAAATTTCGAGACTGCGCGATTAGATGTACGAATTACATAGACTCCAACTGGCAAATTTGAAATATTAACAACGGTGGAATTGTTTTCAATATTGTTTATAATGAGAATTATTCGACCGTATAAATCGTAAATCGAGACAGTTTCCAGCGGTTCGTCGCTTTCTATGTGGAGAATATTGGTGGCAGGGTTCGGATATACGTGCAGGGGCGTGCGATCGTGCGATGCGATCGTGTTGTGCGCGGGAGGAACCGCGCCGCGGAAAAAGGCAACACCGCCGGCATAGTTGCCGAGGATCAGCTCCGGTTTTCCGTCGCCGGTGAGGTCGGCCACCGCAGCAGCCGCTCTCCTACCCTCGCAAAACTCCTTCGCATCACCGTTCACCGTCTCCGCCAAGTTGCCTTCCACCTTCTCGAACTGTCCGTCCAAGTTGCCGTCAATCTGCTTGTAGTAAGCCACTTCACCCAACTCGCCAGCACAGAACAGAACCGTTCCCTGTTGCGCATCCCGGTAGAAACAGGGCACGCTGTAACCGAAGTACGATTGGGTGAAATCG
>JAGBPE010000210.1 GCA_017633495.1 Bacteroidales bacterium
GGGTTTAGAGTTTAAGGTTTAGGGGTTAGAGGGTATTCCTTAAACCTTAATCCCTAAACCCTAAACATTAAACCTTATGTGAAGGATGTCGCCGTCCTGCACTTCGTAGTTCTTGCCTTCGACCGCCAACTTGCCGGCCTCCTTGCATTTGAGTTCCGATCCGTACTGCACCAGATCGTTGTATTTGATGACCTCGGCGCGGATGAAACCGCGTTCCAGGTCGCTGTGTATGACGCCCGCAGCCTGAGGTGCCAACATGCCGTGCTTGATGGTCCAAGCTCTGTTTTCCTTGCCACCCACGGTGAAGAAGGAGATGAGATCCAGCATTTTGTAAGCTGCTCGGATCACCTTGTTCACGCCGGGTTCGCTCAATCCCACATCTTCCAAGAAGGCCTTGCGGTCCTCTTCGCTCTCCAACTCGGCAATTTCAGATTCGATCTTCGCGGCGATGACCAGCATCTCTCCGCCATTCTCCTCCACATATTTCTTCACGGCTTCGGAATAGGCGTTTCCGCTCACCGCGTCGTCGTCGTTCACATTACATACGAACATCACTGGCTTCTCGGTGAGCAGCATCATATCGGCAACCACCGCTTTTTCGTCGGGAGTGACCTCCAAGGTGCGCACATTCTGGAAACCTTCGAGATGCTCCTTGTATTTTTTCAAAACCTCATAGTCGTGTTTGGCGGTTTTGTCGCCCACCTTGGCGGCTTTTTCCACCTTCGCAATCTTGCGTTCCACCTGTTCCAAGTCCTTGCACTGCAGCTCAAAATCCACGATTTCGATGTCGCGAACCGGATCCACGGAACCTTCCTCATGGGGTAGGGCAGGGTTGTCGAAGCAGCGCAACACGTGGATGAGCGCGTCACACAAGCGCACGTCCGCCAAGAAGCTGTTGCCGATACCGGCACCCTGGCTTGCACCCTTCGCCAATCCGGGAATATCCACCAAATCCAGATTTGCGAAGACCAGCTTGTCCGCTTTAATGAAGGTGTTGATATGGGTCAAACGTTCGTCAGGCACCGCACACACACCGATGTTCGACTTGTTCGTGCTATACGCAAAGTCCGTCACCTCCGCCTTCGTGTTGGAGATACAGTTGAACATTGTCGTCTTACCGGAATTCGTCAATCCTACTATGCCGCATTTTAATCCCATTTCTTTTTAGGTTTAAGGTTTAGAGTTTAAGGTTTAACTGCTAACTACTAACTGCTAATTGCTAACTAATTAGAACCCGAGAACGACGTCCTCGACGTGATCAATCTCAGGCAAATAGTGTTTGATGGTCTGTTCCACGCCGTTTTTCAAGGTCATTTTGGCGTGAGGGCAAGTGCCGCAGGCGCCGTGCAAGCGCACCTTGACGACATTGTCGGCAGTCAGTTCCACAAATTCGATATTGCCACCGTCCTGTTCCAGGTAGGGGCGGATTTGGTCGATAATCGAGATGACCTTTTGTTCTAACGTGGGATTTTCCATTGCTTTAGATTTAGGCTGCAAAAATACAAAAAATTCGTGACAATACTGTTGGTTGGAATGTTTTTGTTTTGGGAGTTTGGAGTTAGGAGTTGTACGTCCCCAATAATTCTCAATTTTCAATTCTCAATTAGAAGAAGCAGAGAGTCGGCGGTCATGGCGAGACTGTCCTGCTCGCACCATTTTTGGAGGCTGATTTCGTTGCGATAGAAGGCGACCATCGGCTTCTGCTCGAAAGTCATCAGATGCATGGCCGTGTCGGGCGGCCAAGTACCGTTGCGCAGCTGCGTGACCGGAATCTGGTTGCAGTAGGCTACGTAATAGTCCCAGGTGCTGTCCAACCGGTCATAGTCCTTGAATACCAGCTGGATATGCGGATCGTCTTGGTAGAAGAGGGCGCAGGCGGCGTTGCCGTTCGTGGCGACCACCACAGGCCGGTCGGTGTAGTGCTTGCCGATATCGTGCTGAAACACATAGTCTTTCATCCATTCGTTGGCTGTCTTGTTCGCCTCGAAGTTGCTGTCGAGCGCATATTTGGCGTAGGCGTTGTGGATGCCGCCGGAAATCTCGTTGAAATATATCGAGGTGTACGGACTGTTCCACAAAATATGCCGGATGGGCATGAAAGAGAGCAGTCCCAACAAACCCACAATCACGAAATTGGTGTATCGGTCGTTGATGTGCCGCAGGGTGCACTCCACACCGCTGACCGCAATCAACATGAAAAGCGGGTAGATGCAGTAGTGGATGGCCCACAACGTGTCGGGGTTCATGTAGTGAACCTTTACGCGGTTGATGCAGAACAAAAAGGTGTAGATAAAGATGAAGATGGAGAAAGGTTTCAGCGTTTTGATGGCATTCTTGAAGAAAATGAAGAAGAGCAGGAAACTGATGAGCACCACCGTGGGTGTGGTGATGAAGAGATATTTCGAGAAATAGCGGGTGGGGAAGTTGTCCGGACCGATAAAGTTGCCTTCAAAAATCTGGTTTTGGTCGAAGGGGATGTTCGTGGTCAACGAAGCGAAAGCCTTGCTGGGCAAGATGAAAGAGGTCTCTAAGAAAAATGTGCACAGATTGTGGACGATGAAAACGGTAACCCAAACACTGGCAATCACCGCGCAGACCAACCCTAAAGCTTTAAGATACTCCTTGGTGAAGATTTTCTTGATGGGGTTGTAGAGGAAGAAGTTCAGCAGAGCGAAAACCATGAACAGCTGCAGTAGCGAGGATCCGGCATTGTGCACCGACAGGGTGAGTAGAATTCCGAGGGTGATCTGGATAAGCCTTGAAGTTCGGATGACAGGCAGCTCCCTGCTGAAATAGTACATCTGCATGATGCTGTAAATGAAGAAGAAAGCGAATGTCACATCCACGATGTTGCTCAGCGAATACCCGAAGAACCGGGGGGAGATGCTGAGGAAAAAGACCGTGAAGAATGCGGCTCGCCAACTGAACGCCTTCAGCAGTATGAAGGAGAGGTAAGCAATCAACAGCCATCCGAAAATCGAGCTTAACAGATGACGGATGGCGTAGATGTCTTTGACGTTCAATGATTTGCAGACGGAGTAGGTAATCAAGTCGATGAACTGGGCCTGCGTGTGTGCGTACGGGTGTTCCTTGTACGCGTCCGGATTGCCGATATGGTGGAAATGGTTGTACAGTAACTCTGAGTACTCATGTTGCGCCACTTCGCGGTCGGAAACGCCGATCTGCCGGTTGAGCACCAACATACCGACTAACGCAACTGCTAACAGAATTATCCACAGATACTTGAAAACATCATCGCCCGTTTTGAGCTGCATGGAGAACTTGCTCTTCTCAATCTTGTATTTGATCTTCTGCTTGTTGTCTTTCGAAAAGCGGATCTGCCAGATATGGTCGTCAAAAAGATTGTCGTAATAGAGGAACTTGTCCACGACACTTTTGGCGCGGATGAACAGTCTTTCCCATATTCCTTTGCTTTCCGTAGGCATAACTTATTTGTTTGCAATTAGTTGTTGAAGTTGTAGCAAATAGGATGCGGCTTGCGGACCTTCGTTGAAGAGCAAATCAATAACAGAAAGATTGGGAATAAACCCAAATTTGTCTTCAAATACTTGATAATAAGGTGTTTGAAGTTGGAACGGATACTCCTCTTTACGGGCGTTCTTAGGATGAATTAACAGCCGGAGGTCGTCGCTTTTGTAGGGGGTAAATGCTGTGGTGGTCGCAATTTCACGATCAAGTTGCAGCAATTTCAGCAAGGTCTTTGTCAGTTGGAGGTTGAAGTCGAACAGAAACTCGAATTTCTGCTCGTAGAAAGGACGCAGCATGTCCTTGTAATAGAGGTAGTAAGGCGTGTTGTTGTATGCGGATTCGATGGTGCGCCAGTGTGCCCGCTGCCAAGGCGTGGCGTAGTCGATGCGTACGGATTTTATAATACCCATTCTACCGTCATGAACGGTAGGGATGATGAGATTCATCACACCGTTACCGTTCATGACAGTCGCCCTATTGCGATAGGATTGTTTTTGGTACCGCTCCTCGCGCTCTATGGCTGCTCCTTCTGCAAGCAAGAAGGCGAAATACTCAACAGGCGGGAGGTAAGCGGTGGAAAGCAGCGGATTTTTCACCGTTATCGGGCAATGATTAGTTTGGATTTGTAGTTGCGTTCCGAACCAATCAGTTCGACGAAGTAGACGCCATCCTTCAAACCACTGACATTCAGGGTGAAGGTGGCCTCGGTGAAGACAGTACGGCTCTCCACGACTTGTCCCATTACATTGTAGATATTACATTGTGCACTTTCAGGCAGGAATTCACCTTGGATGGTGATGCGGCCATCTTGTGTCGGGTTGGGATAGATGTCAAAAGTGGAAGTTGCAGCGGTGTAATCTTCAACGCTGGTCACGACTTCGCCGCTGTATTTCATGCCTTGCAGTGTGGTGGCGCCGGTGTTGTCGGGATCAAGCCAAGGCTGCAATTTACGGGCATTGTTGCTGTTGTTGTTGTTGGTCCAGTGGTAAGACATACGGCCGTAATTGTCGGTACCTTGCGGATAGTCGCAATAGCTGGAACCGCTTGTCAAAGTGCCGATAATCAAAGCGTTGGCATTGAACAACGGGGAACCGGATGAACCTTGTTCGGTCACGCCCTTGTTGGGGTTGGTCTTCCAGCGTACCACAAAATACTTATTGCCATATTGTCCGGATGTTGGAGCCGTAATATTTTGCGGGAAGCTGATTTTCTTCCAGTCGCCGCCAGGATGGTGAATACCCGAGCCCACAGAAAAAGCACCGGATCTGTCCCAACCGGCGAAGAAAATGCTGTCGCGGTATGCAACACCCAAATTACCCGTGATTTTCAGAAGCATAAAGTCGGAGGCCGACAAAGTGCTGTTGGCACCGGAACGGGCAACGATGCTGCCGCCGTTGGCCACGCGGGCGTAGATGCCGGTGCTGCCACCACACTCGTATGTTTGGTAGTTAAAGTAGAACTTATAAGTCTGGTCCTCAGATGCTAAACAGTGCTCGGCGGTAAGCACGTAAGGAGTTTTGTCCATTCTCACATTGTTAATCATTGAGCCGGAACAGAGGTACATGCCCCAGCCACCTTCACTGGCAACGTATGCCGTCATGCTGATGCACACAACAGAATTGACCTGGTTGCGCCAAGGCTGAGCATCAGGGCACGCTACGTCGATATGGCAGTTGCCATCCGCGTCACCGTGAGGACCACGGTCTTTGTTAACATGCAGGAAATCCTTGTAGATGTGCATGACAGCGGCGATTTGGAATGTGCCCTTGAATGAGGCGTTGGCGGGTTCGTAATATTCCACAATCAGCTCGTCGCCGATAATGTTGTCGGTCTCAAAACGACCCGACTCCTGAACGTCTTTGTTGGTGTATGGACCGAAAAATTGCTCGTGATCGGGACTGTAGATGAACAACTTACCTTCGTCAGGAATGTTGAACTGCTCGAAAACCAAATAAGTCATGAAAGCTTCTCTGGAGACGAATTGGGTACGCCAGAGCGTGCCGCCGTCCGCGGTGATGTCGGTACGACCCGAATTGGTCATGTTAAGGTTGACAGTGAAGCCTACACCGGCACGCAGGGGGGCCGATTTGTCCTGCTCTTGAGCGTCTTCACGCAGAAGCGCCTCTTGGTCGACAGCGGGCATATCCCTCACATCGACACTCTGTGAAATACCCTTCTTACCGAAAGAATAGGGTAATTCTTTTGTTTCGGATTGGGCAGATAATAAACTGATACCCAGTAATAAAACAGCTAATAAACCAAAACTTTTTCTCATATAGCGAATATTATATTTCATGACGGCAAAAGTACAAAAAAAATGAAAAGAAAAAAATCGTATTTTTGCAACCGTTTTAAATTAAGGATATGACTGTAAAAAGAAAAGTGAAATTTGAAGGCGTTCCCTATGAAGGGAACCTTGAGGAACTGATCATTCAAGCGTTGATTGAGAAGCAAGGCGTGGATATTCATTGCGTGAATCTGAAGAAAATCAACCACGTATATTTCGACTATTTCATCGTATGCACCGGTAACTCCAAACCCCATGTGGAGACGCTCTGCGATTTCGTGCAGGAGCAGACACAGCGCGTGGCGGGCGTGAAACCGCTGCACGTGGAGGGCCTGGAAAATAAGGAGTGGATCCTCCTTGATTACTTTAACATCTTAGTGCATATTTTCCTCCCCGAGGCCCGCGAGTATTACCAGCTGGAATCCCTTTGGGGCGATGCCGATATCCAGAAATTTTAATGGGTTTAATGACGATTCCTTTTTCAGATGAGCGAGAATAACGGAAATAATAACAAAAAAGGCAGCATCCCCGATTTTTTAGGGGGAATGGGCAAAAAGAACGGCGGTAAACCTAAGTTCAACTGGTCGATATTCTACATCGTCATCACGCTGGCGCTGGTGGGAATCTATTTCTTCTCCTCCGGCGATGCCACCCGCGAGGTGAACGATATGGAATTTTACCAGATGGTGAAAAACCAGGACATTGACCATGTGGAGTATGTGAAGAAAAACTCCCATATCAATGTCTTTTTGAAGAAAGAGGCCTTGGAGCACAATCCGACTCACGAGGCGGTGAAGAACAACGTGAACGGTCCGCAGTATTTTCTGGTGGTGACCGACCTCCAAGTCTATAACGAAAACCTTCGGGATGTCAAAAACCAGTATGTGCAGGAGCGACTAGCGCAGGATAGTACGCTGGTGGCCAACGACGTGGTCAAGGAGTACGATTTCCCGATGAAACAAGACAACAGCCAAAGTTGGGGCTTCGAACTCTTGATTTGGTTCTTCCCGGTGTTGCTCATCATTATGCTCTACTACTTTTCGATGCGTTCGATGCGCGGAGGCGGCGGAGGCGGTTTGGGAGGTGCCAGCAGCATCTTCAATATCGGTAAGTCGCGCGCACAGGAGTTTGACGAGAAATCCGGACAACTGGTGACGTTCAAGGACGTGGCCGGTCTGGAAGGCGCGAAGTTCGAAATCGAGGAGGTGGTCGACTTCCTCAAGAACCCGCAGAAATATACCGTTCTGGGCGGTAAAATCCCGAAAGGCGTGCTCTTGGTAGGCCCTCCGGGAACGGGTAAAACCCTTTTGGCCAAGGCCGTGGCTGGTGAGGCGAAGGTTCCCTTCTTCTCCCTCTCCGGTTCCGATTTTGTGGAGATGTTCGTAGGCGTGGGTGCCTCCCGCGTGCGCGACCTTTTCCGCACCGCCAAAGAGAAAGCGCCCTGTATCATCTTTATCGACGAGATTGACGCCATCGGTCGTGCTCGCGGTAAAGGAGCCTTGTCGAATGCCAACGATGAGCGAGAAAGTACATTGAACCAGTTGCTTACAGAAATGGACGGCTTTGGCACCAACGCCGGTGTCATCATCATGGCCGCCACTAACCGCGCCGATATTCTCGACCGTGCCCTCTTGCGTGCCGGCCGTTTCGACCGCCAAATCCAGGTCGAACTGCCCAACCTGAACGAGCGTCGCGGCATTTTCGGCGTGCATGTGCGCAACCTCAAGCTCGGTCCCGATGTGGATCTCGAATTCTTTGCCAAACAGACGCCCGGTTTCTCCGGTGCCGACATTGCCAACGTTTGTAACGAGGCGGCTCTGATCGCTGCTCGTAACAATAAGCAGTTTATTGAAAAAGAGGATTTTCTGTCTGCTGTGGACCGCATTATCGGTGGTCTGGAGCGCCGGGGCAGCGTGATTTCTCCCGAAGAGAAGAAGAAGATTGCCTACCACGAATCCGGTCACGCCTGCGTGAGTTGGATGCTGCGTTACGCCTCCCCGTTGGTGAAGGTCACCATTGTGCCGAGAGGCAAAGCTTTGGGTGCCGCTTGGTATCTCCCTGAAGAACGTCAATTGACTACATACGAGCAACTTGTGGACGAGATGACCGCTACTTTGGGCGGTCGTGCCGCAGAAGAGGTCTTCTTCGGTCAGATCTCCACAGGAGCTCTCAACGATCTGGAGCGCGTGAGCAAGCAGGCCTACGCGATGATTGTCTATTATGGTCTGGACGAGAAGATCGGTAACGTAAGTTACTATGACTCAACAGGTCAGCAGGAGTACAGCATGACCAAACCTTACAGCGAGAAGACCGCTCAGGAGATAGACGAGCGTGTGCATCTGCTGATTGAGGAGGCCTACAAGCGGGCTAAGCAGATCCTCACCGACAATTACGAAAATGTGGAGAAGCTGGCCAAACTGCTGTTGGAGCGTGAGGTGATTTTCACCGAGGATGTGCGAAACATCTTGGGTGAGCGTCCGTTCCCGGAGCCCGAAGCGATGTCGGCTCCTGAAACCGCCCCGGCTGCAGACAATGTTCCCGCCGACGAACTCGAAACGTCAACAACCACCAATACTGAAGCATAATGAGCCAAGTAGAAAGCAATTTCATATCCGACAAAGAGTATATCCGCGGTGTGATTCGCAAAAGCACCGTGTCGCACGACCATATTCCGGACGGTAATCCGTCGTCGCAGTATCTGACCCCGATGAACAACTTCCAGGTGGAGTTTTGGCAGAATTTCCAGGCCAACGGGGGCAAGATTCTGCGCTGCCACACCCGTAACGACCGGATCAAGTATTTGCAGATGTTGGCGCAGGATCAGCAGTATAATGTAGTGCTGAATACCCACAACAACCTCTGCGGCGATTTGGAGCAGGCGCAGATCAACTACGTCAACTCCGTTTCGGTGAACATGCCGATCGACGCGGTGGTGGTGCTTTCCACCTCTTTGGTGGCGCGCAACGGCAGCATCGGTTTCACCCAACCAGTGTCGCGCTTCGTCTCCATGCGCAATCTCGCACTCGACGTGATTGTGATTTCCCGAATGGTGGATATCGTGCCCGATATGGAGTCGGCCCTGACCCGCAACCTCAAGTTCGCCCAGAACGCTGGCATGGAGTTCATCACGCCCGAGCCACTGCCCAAGGAGAACGGCAAGGAGGTGCGCACGCCTCAACATCCGCGCTATATTCTGCTTCTTTTGGACGATAACCCCCCGCAAAATGAACCCCAAAACGCGTAATCTGTTTGTAAGGACGGCCTCAGGGATCGTCTATGTCGCCCTGATGGTAGCGGCGGTCGACACTCCGTGGGTCTCCGTGCCGTTGGCGTTGTTTTTTGCGTTTGTGGGAATGTATGAGTTTTACAAATTATGCAACGACTCTTCACTGCGTACACATTTGATATTTTGGATGATAGCCACAGGATGTGTGCTTGTGAGTTTCGTCAATTATGGGGTGTTCTATCCCAATGGTATTCCTTTCACGACCTTCCCTCTGATGTCTATCATTGCGGCTATGTGCCTCGTTGTGCCTGAACTGATTGACAAAAGCGAGCAGGCAATGAGTCATGTTGGTCTCGGCCTTCTGGGGCAGATTTGGGTTGTGGTACCGCTTAGCGTCCTCTTTTTTATTTGGATTCCAGATCAACCTGCCTTGGTGTTGGCGTTTTTTGTTCTGATTTGGATGTCTGATACCGCTGCGTACGTTTTCGGTTCCCTTTTTGGGAAGCACAAACTGGCGCCCAATATCTCTCCGGGCAAGACTTGGGAGGGGTTCCTCTGCAGTTGCGTCTTCACGGTTGGACTTGCTATAGGTCTTTCCTATATTCCACTATTCCGTCAATGGGCAGAGATACCTGTGTCGTGGTGGATCGTGTTTGCCCTCATCATTCAAGTTTTCGGACTGTTGGGCGACCTCACGGAATCCTTGTTCAAGCGCAAGGCCGGTGTTAAAGACAGCGGCAATATCATTCCCGGTCACGGTGGCGTTCTCGACCGTGTGGATTCCATCCTCTTTGCCGCGATTCCGGCGTATCTCTTCTCTCAGCTGTTGCTTTAGGCAGCTGTAGAGACGCGATTAATCGCGTCTCTACAACGGAAATTTCATTATAGTATGTATTTGAATTTTGTGTACCTTTGCCGTTTCATTATATAATGATATTATGGCACACAAAATATTGATTGCGACGGGCGGCGGCGACTGTCCCGGACTGAACGCGGTGATTCGCGGCATTGTGAAAAGAGCAGCCCAGGAAGGCGGTGAATGGCAGATTTTCGGCTGCATCGAGTCGTTTAACGGCATCTTGAAGGACGATGTGGAGATTGTGGAGCTAACCGAGAGCATGGTCTCCGGGCTGCACGTGAAGGGCGGCACCATCATCAAGACCACCAACAAGGGTGGCCCGTTCCATTTCCCTGTGCGTAAACCCGACGGCAGCTGGGTGATGGAAGACCGTTCGCAGCTGATGAAGAAGCGTTTCGAGAATATGGGCTTCGATGCCATTATCAACATCGGTGGCGACGGTTCCCAACGTATTTCATTGGATTTGCTTAAACTCGGTATTCCCGTGGTGGGCGTGCCGAAGACCATCGATAATGACCTGTCAAGCACGGACTTTACCTTCGGTTTCCAGACGGCGGTGCAAATCGCTACAGAGGCCATCGATAAGTTGGTGACGACGGCGGAGAGCCACAACCGTGTCTTCATCATGGAGGTGATGGGTCGCGACGCGGGCTGGATTGCGCTGCACACGGCCATTGCCGGCGGCGCAGACGTCTGCATCATCCCCGAAATCCCGTACAACCCAGAAGCTATTGCCAAGAAGATCGAGACGCGTTACAAGAACGGCATGGGCTTCTGCAACATCGTGATTGCCGAGGGCGCGAAACGAGTCGGCGGCGACGTTGTAGGCAAAGCACCCACCGCCATCGGCGACCAGCACATCAAGCTCGGCGGTGTTGGCGATGTGCTGAAACAGGAACTCGTTGACCTCGGCGTGGAGCACGACATCCGCGTGACGGTACTCGGACACCTGCAGCGTGGCGGCACCCCGGTGGCCTACGACCGCATCCTCGCCACCGAGTTCGGCGTGAAAGCCTTCGAACTTGTCAAGGAGAAAAAGTACGGCAACCTCGTCGTCTACCGCCACCCGAACATCTCATACGTCCCACTCGAAGAAGCCGTCAAGGAACCGCATTTGGTTAAACCTGATGACTTTTTGGTTAAAGCGGCGAGAGGGGTAGGAGTGGTCTTTGGTGATGAGATTAGTTAGCAGTTAGTAGTTAGTAGTTAGCAGTTGGGAACGGGCAACCCCAATTCCCCTTCTTTTAGAAGGGGTGCCCGAAGGGCGGGGTAGTAATATTGAAATATAATTCCTTGAGCAGCCCCGTAGGGGCAAGAGCTTGGTAGCCAGGGGTAAGCGAAGCGCAACCCCTGGAATGGAAAAGAGGTAAGAGAAGCGCAACCCCTGGAATTGGTACAAATATAATGATATAGTTACAAGATATGAAAAAAATCGTAGTATTGTCCGGTGCCGGCATCAGTGCAGAGAGCGGCATCAGCACCTTCCGCGACAGTGACGGATTGTGGGAAAACCATAATGTGGAGGATGTGGCCAGCATCGATGGTTGGTATCGCAACCCCGAACTCATCATCGACTTCTACAACGAGCGTCGTGCGCAGCTGGAGCATTGCGAGCCCAACGATGCGCACAAGCTGGTGGCGAAGTTGGAGGAGAAATACGACGTGACGGTGGTTACGCAGAACGTTGACAATCTGCACGAGCGTGGCGGTTCCACGAAGATTATCCACCTGCACGGTGAACTGACCAAAGCATGCAACGAGCGCAAAACGGAAGTTTTCGACATTGGTTACGCGCCTATGAAGTATGGCGAACGTGCCAAAGACGGCTCGTTGTTGCGTCCGTTCATCGTCTGGTTTGGTGAGGCCGTTCCGTTGTTGGACGCCGCCGCCCGCGAGGTGGAACAGGCTGACGTCCTGATTATTATCGGAACCTCATTGGCCGTCTATCCCGCCGCCGGTCTGCTCTACTACGCCCCGCAGAACGCCGAAATCTACGTTATTGACCCTAAACAACCCGGCAGCATCTCCCGCCGCGTGACCTACATCACCGAAAAGGCCACTGTGGGAATGAAGCAGTTAGCGGAAAAACTGAAAATATTTGAATGATTATGAAAAAAATAAAAATTTGGATTTTTCTGCTTGTCGCAGCCCTTTCCATTACCTTAACGGCATGCGATGAATTATTTTCCATGGAGTATAAAATCGTGGGCTCCTGGCAGGTCTCCCACACCTACCTCAATGGCGAGGAGATCGACTCCACGAACTACGCCGGCTTTAACGTCGGGACCTATTACTACATTTATGCAGACCACGTGATGGAGGTCCGGGCCTTCCGCAATAATGAATGGCGCACCTCCACATTCGCCACCTATATCGTGAATCAAAAGGAGAAAACGGTGGAGATGGAATATACCCTGATGGGAAATAATTACCATTTTTTGGCGGATATAGACAAGTTGTCGCGCAAGGAGTTTTTCATCGAATTCGACGACAAACACGGCGACCACTGGCGTCTTGAGCTCTTCTCGAGGTCTAACAACTGATATGGAGGACGCAAATTCCGAATCAGAATACTCTCCCAAGAGTGTTCATGACTCTAATAGTTCCCGGACCACGTTATGGGCGTTTTGGGTCATAGCGGGTGCGTTGGCGATGGCCTGCTTTCTGCTATGGCGTGACGACGGCGACAAAAGCGCGAAAGAGGGTCACATCGATTTTGAATTACTGGACAAGATTGCGGCTGAATCTCCACTGTTGTGTTTCGGACCGGAGGATGTGGTCGTTTCTCACGGATGGTCCATCCTCTCGGGAATCTATCCCGCGGTGAAGTTCAGCTGTCGCATCGAATCCCCGCGCAAAGAGAACGGTACGGTAGTCCTTTGTTATCGCCCCAAAGGCACTTCCGAATGGTTGATGGCAGACACCTACATGCGTCGCAACAACACCGCGCGCCTCACTCTCCGCGACCTCAAACGCGGCACCCCTTACGAGTGCTTTTTTGTTTTCGTCGGGGAGGTGCTGATCGTACGGAGTGATGTGGTGGTATTCAATACTGCTGATGCTACTGAAAATACTGTCGGTTTGTAGAGACGGTGTGCACACCGTCTCTACAGATTCCGGTAGAAATCACCAATAACAAAAAAGTGCGCCGTTCGACGCACTTTTTTGATTTTAGTACTTGTAGAATCCTTCGCCAGTCTTGCGGCCAAGCAGTCCGGCGCGGACCATCTTGCGCAACAGCGGGTGAGGACGATACTTCGGATCGCCGAACTCTTTGTAGAGCACCTCCATGATGGCCAAGTTCACATCGTTGCCGATGAGGTCGGCCAATGCGAGCGGACCCATGGGATGGTTGGCACCCAACATCATGCATTTGTCGATGTCCTCGGCGCTTGCGATGCCGTCAGCCAAAATGCCTACAGCCTCGTTGATCATCGGGATGAGGATGCGGTTCACCACGAAACCGGGAGCCTCGTTCACGGGAACGGGGGTCTTGCCAATCTCGGTGGTCAAATCCACGATGCATTTGGCAGTCTCGTCAGAGGTGAGCTGACCCTTGATGACCTCCACCAATGCCATTCTGTCTGCGGGGTTAAAGAAGTGGCAACCAATGAATTGCGTAGGACGGCTCGTGCAAGCGGCAATCTCCGTGATGGACAAAGAAGAGGAGTTGGTGGCGAAAATCGTCTCCGGTTTGCAGATCTTGTCTAATTCCATGAAGACATCCTTCTTGAGTTGCATCTCTTCCACAGCAGCCTCGATCACGAGGTCGGCGTCTGCGAAAGTGGCGTAGTCCGTGGTGGTGGTGATGTTGCCCAGGATAGCGTTCATGGCATCCTCGGTGATCTTGCCCTTTTCCACGAGTTTAGCGTATGATTTGGAAATGGAACCCATTGCCTTGTCGAGGCTGGCTTGGGTTCTGCTCTTCATGACCACGGGCATCTTGGCGGCGAAAGCCTTCACAATGCCTTTGGCCATGGTACCTGTACCGATAACACAAATTTTCATAACAATGTATTTTTAGGATTAAAAATGATTATTCGTTGGTAAAATGGGCGTCTTGCTTGGTGAGGAACGCCGTCATGCCCTCCTTTTGGTCCTTGGTGGCGAAGCATTTGCCGAACATACGGCTCTCAAACGCGATGGCCTCGTCAGCGGGGAGATCATACTCCTCGTTGATGCACTCTTTGGCGTATCTTACGGCGATGGGGGCATTTTTCACGATTCTGTGAGCAAGTCTCATCGCCTCTTTCATCAGGTCTTGAGGTTCGTAAACGGCGTTCACCAGTCCGATGCGCAGCGCTTCGTCAGCCTTGATGGCGCGGGCGGAGAAGATCAGCTCTTTGGCCATGCCCATGCCCACAATTTTGGTCAGGCGGTAGGTGCCGGAGAAGCCGGGAATGATGCCCAAACCGACCTCGGGTTGTCCGAACTTTGCGGTGTTGGCAGCCAGACGGATGTCGCAAGCCAGCGCTAACTCGCAACCGCCACCGAGGGCAAAGCCGTTCACCGCCGCAATGACGGGGATAGGCAGCGTCTCGATCTTGCGGAACACTTGCGCACCGCAGGCTCCGAAACGTTCTCCCTCCTCAGCGTTAAGCGACTGCATCTCGGAGATGTCAGCGCCCGCCACGAACGACTTCTCGCCGTCACCGGTGATAATCAGCACGCGGATGTTGCTGTCGAGCGTGGAGAGGAAATCGTCCATCTCTTTCAAGAGACTGGAGTTTAATGCGTTAAGCGACTTCGGCGCGGAAATGGTCAGTGTGCAAACCGACTCGGAATTCTCTATTTTCAGGTATTGGTATTCCTTCATATTTTTGGATTTTTCGAGGGGCAAAGATACAAAAAAAAGTGCCGTTTGGCACTTTCTTTTTTTAACGTTTTTTCTTGCCTGTGTTGACAGCCCCTTGAGGATCCTTCTTCGGCTCTTTCTTTGTGGTCGTCAACGTTTTCTTGTATTTGTATTCCAAGTTATACATTTTCTGTATCGTCTGAGGCGGAACAATCGATTTGAATTTCTTGTAGTAGTTATACTCTAAATCGAGCATTTTCTTGCGCATATCGAATTTCTGGTCTTGCAGGTAGGTGAGCTGTTTGTCGCTCAGCTTTTCAATCATCTCCTTATTGGTTCCCGGAGCGCCGAGCTTGATGCCTTGCTTTTCCAGATTCTTGCGGTAAGTGTCCATAATAGCCATCTCGTCATTGAGATATTGCTCGTATGTCTTCCAGAAATTCGCGCTTGCCTTCTCGCTGACCGTCAAATGCTCCTTCATGTAGGTGAGACGATCAAGAATCTTCTGTTTAGAGCTCTTTTCTTGTGCAAAGAGGTTGCTGGATGCACAAAAAACGGCGATAATCATTAAAATCCAAAGTCTTTTCATAATATCCACATTTTAGGTTAATATTGCAAATATTCGTAATAATCCATCATGGCCAGTTCTTCGCTGTAGTAATCGGTGGCGACAGATTCCAGGATCTCTTCTTCGGTGTTTGCAGTGACCACCTGTTGCGTTTTTGTGATGGCCGTGCCCTCGTCGGGGACGCTGTAGGTGAAGAACAATCCGACTGCCACTGCCAGCAAAGCGACTGCTGCTACGGCTGAAGCGATAAGACGTCTGCGTCTATTTTGCTCATCCTTAATCTTTTGCATGACTTTGCCCGGCAGTTCCTCGAAGTAGTTCTCAGGAATCTGATAATGCTCTGTCTTTTCTAAATTGTCTAAATCAAACATAATTAAGTGAAAATTACAACCTAATGACTTTGGGAATATTAAAAGGTTAAACGCTCTGAAATATTTTTTTTGATTTTTTCTGCGGCGAAATGGTAGGATGCCTTCAATGCACTTTCGGAGGTGTCGAAAATTTTCGACATCTCCGCATAGGGCGTCTCGTCATAATAGCGCATGGTGAACACTGCGCGCTGTTTCGGCGGCAGCTTGACGATTTCCTCCTGCAGGAATTGCTCGATCTGACTTGCCGTGACGGTGCTGGTATCTGCATGGCTGACCAGCAGGAACTCCGTGTAATTGTCATCGTCCAAGTTCAGAAGCCGCTTTTTCTTCTCGATGTAGGTAAGGGCTTCGTTCACGCAAATTCTTGTGATCCAGGTTTTAAGGCTGGATTCGCTTCTGAATTTGTCGAGGTTCTTCCAGATTTTGATGCACACGTTTTGGGTCACATCATCCGCGTCCTCGTGAATCGTGGTGATTCGGCGAGCACTATAGTAGATGTGCTTCTGGTACTTCTTCAGCAGCAGTTCGAAAGCCTTCTCTTTGGTCTTCTCGTTGCTGAAAAGCGACAGGATGAATTCGTCTGTAATTTCAGGCATTCTATTGATTCTTGGTTACTTGCGACTGATTGCTTTCTTGCAGGCCTCCACAATGTGCGCTTTGTCAAGCCCGAAATGTGCCATCAGTTCATCAGGTGTACCGCTTTCACCGAAGTGGTCGTCCACACCGATGGTCTCCACGGGTGCGGGCAGGTTGCGGCTCAGACATTGGCAGACGGCATCGCCCAAACCGCCGTTCAGGAAATGCTCTTCAGCGGTGACAGCGCAACCGGTCTTGCGAACGCTGTTCAGGATGGCTTCCTCGTCCAACGGCTTGATAGTGGCCATGTTGATGACTTCGGCGTGGATGCCCTGCTCGTTAAGTATCTCCGCTGCCTCAAGGGCGGGGAACACTAAATGGCCCGTGGCGATGATGGTAACGTCGCTGCCTTCGCGCATCACGTCGGCCTTACCGATGACAAACGGTTTGTTCTCTTCGGTGAAGTTCGGTACTGCCGGACGACCGAAACGCAGGTATACGGGGCCGTTGTGCGCTGCCGCCGCGATGGTCGCCATCTTGGTCTGGTTGTAGTCGCAAGGGTTGAGTACCACCATGTTAGGTAGCATCCGCATCAACCCGAGGTCTTCCATCATCTGGTGGGTGGCACCGTCTTCACCCACGGTGATGCCGGAGTGAGAGGCGCAGATCTTGACGTTCAGGTTGGAGTAGGCCACCGTCATGCGGATCTGGTCGTATACGCGACCGGAGATGAAACCTGCGAATGCGCTGGCAAACGGAATCTTGCCGCTCAATGCCAAACCGGCGGAAATGCCGATCATGTTGGCTTCCGCAATACCGCATTGCACGAAACGGTCGGGATATGCGGCTTTGAAGTCGCCCATTTTCACGCTTCCCGTGACATCGGCGGTCAATGCGAAGATATTTTCGTTATTCTGCGCGGCTTCCATCAGCCCGGCGCCAAACCCGGAACGGGTGTCTTTCATTGTGTAATTCTCCATTTTCCTATTGTCAAAAAATTTCCGGCAAAAATACGAAATTTGACAAAAGAGAGTTATCTTTGCCACCAATTATTTGCGGATATTTTTAATGGGAAAAAAACTACTCCTCTTCATGTCAATACTGCTGCTGCTTTTGAGCTCTGATTTGCAGGCCCAAAGCGATGGTGCGTGGCGTGTGAAACATCTGGAGGTGGATTCCCTCACCATAGATCTCGATAGTTGCTCAATTATTCCGCAAACATTTCAAATCCAAGGCATTAACCGTCAACAATATCGTCTCGACCCTCTGACATCAACCCTTACCCTTCTCGATTCCGCACTTTTAGGGAAACGATTATTTCTGCAATATGAGGTATTTCCATCGGATTTGTCACGACCAGTGGCGCACAAATCTTTCTCCTCCATCGAGCCTGGCCGTTCGCAACACCAAACGGTCGACTATCCCATTACCTCAATTCAAAATGTGTTGAATAGTAACGAGTTGTATACGAACGGTGCCATTTCGCGTGGCGTTTCTGTAGGCAATAATCAGGATTTGGTGCTCAACTCCTCGCTGAATCTGCAGATTTCAGGGAAACTATCTGAGGATGTGGAGATTATGGCCTCTGTTTCAGACAAAAACATCCCTATTCAGCCCGAGGGTAACACCCAAGTGCTTCAAGACATTAGCAGTGTCTTTATTGCATTGAAAATCAAAGAGATGGCGACGGTTCGTGCGGGCGATGTCACATGGGGCGAGTCGGAAGATTGTTTCTTGCGCGTCTCCAGAAACGTGTTGGGGCTGGATGCTATGGTGAAATCTGCACCTTCAGAGAAGACAAAGATGATGAATGAGGCGGGCGGCGGTGTGGCCAAGGGCAAGTTCGTGCGTCAGCAGATTACTGTGCGAAACGGTGTCCAGGGACCGTATAAACTATACGGCGCTGACGGGGAGGTCTCCATCACCATTGTGGCTGGCTCAGAACGCGTATATGTTGATGGTCAGCAGATTACACGAGGTTCGGATTATGACTACACTATGGACTACAATACGGCGGAGCTCACCTTCACCCCGAAAATGCTTGTCTCCTCTGAAAAGCGGGTGATTGTGGAGTTTGAATACACCAATCGTCACTATTCGAGATATAACTTGTTTACACACAATGAGTTTGAATTTTCAGGAAAGCATCCGCTCAAACTCTATGTCAACATTTTCCATGAGCAGGATTTGAAAAACCAATCCATCCAGCCGGAACTTACGATGGAGAATATGCGCTTCCTTGCAGCTCTTGGCGATGCGGGCGGCACAGCCTTCTTTCCCTATTTCGACACGGTTCCTTTTTCGCCGGACCGTATACAATATGAGAAGATTGATACTACATACAACAATAATATATATACAATTTATAAATATTCAACCAACCAGGATGCCGCGCTTTTCGCACCGGATTTCACCTATATGGGCACGAACAAGGGGAATTATATTTTGACAAGCAGTACCTCGAACGGGCGCGTATTCGCATGGGTAGCTCCTGCAGAAGGGGTGCCGCAGGGCGACTATGAGCCGGTGCAGTTGCTTACCGCCCCCATTTCCCAGCAGATGGCAACCGTTGGATTGGATTTCGATGTGCGCGAAAATACCCACGTCAAAACAGAGTTCGCCCTTTCGCATTATGATCAGAACACCTTTTCCAAGAAAGACCGCAATGATGATGTTGGATTTGCTTACTTTTTGAATGTCAGCGATTTGGAACAATTTGCCTCCCGCAAGGATACGGTCCCGTGGCTGTTCAAAAGTCAAGTGCAGTTGCAGTTTCTCCATAAGAACTTCACTCCGTTCGAGTCTTTCCGGGATGTGGAGTTTGCCCGTCACTACAATCTGAAAACCGACTATGCAACGAATAGGCATGAGTGGATGACGCAGGCGGAATTTGCCCTTTCCAAGCTGAAAACCCATCTGCTTCAGTACGATCTCAACTATTTCAACCGCACTGGCGAGGTGAATGCGCTTCGTAACGAGTTCCTCAGCAACGATCAATGGCAGAGTTGGCATCTGAGGACGGCTACGAGCTATCTGCTCACCCGCGATTCGGTGCAACGGAGTCGCTATCTGGTTTCGAGGTTGCAATTGTCCAAAAAGTTTCAGCATTTCTCGTTAGGAGTCGATAACTTGCTGGAACATAATATTTTCAAGGAGATTTTAACCTACTCGTTGCGCCCAAATAGCTACGCGTTCAATGAATTGAACGCCACTCTGCAAAGTGCAGAGGAAGCGAAGCACCAGTTTTTGGCTGGGTATAAGAATCGCGTTGAGTTCGTTCCTGATTCCCTGCGGCTGCACCGCCATCTGATGGTCCATGAAGTGCGGGCGCAGTACCGTTTTGCGCAGATCCAAAACCAGAGTTTCTCGTTGAACGCCACTTATCGTAACCAGTCGTTGTTCGATACTTTGGACCGTTCCCATGCAGAACACTACTTCGTGGGGAATCTCCAATATACGGGTAGATTTTTCCGAAATGCGTTTATTCTCAATACGTATTATGAATCCGGAAGCGGAATGGAACTGAAGAAAACATTCACCTACATCAAAGTGGCGAAAGGGCAGGGAACCCATGTTTGGAACGACTACAACGGAAATGGCATTGAGGAGTTGGACGAGTTTGAGGTGGCCGCTTTTCCCGATGAAGCGGAGTATGTGAAGGTCTGGATTGCCGGCACCGACTACGTCAACGTGTGGCAGAGCCAATGGACGCAGAGCGTGCAGTTGCGTCCTGCGGCGGCATGGTCCAACAGCAAAGGATTCCGGAAGTTCCTATCCCGATTCTCCGACGTCCTAACACTCAACGCCTCTCTGAAGCATAAGACGCGGATGTTCAATCCCTTCCCCAAGGCAGGGGAGGACACAAATCTCGTAGCCAATCGTCTGAACTTCACCAACACCTTCTCTTTCAACAACAGCAGTTCCTACTTTGCGTTCGATTTCATTACGCAATCCAATGCCAACACGCAGTATTTGTATTATGGCCTTGAAAAGAACAAGGTTGACTTACTGGAATTTATCTTAAAAAGTACCCCAGTAGCGCCGTTGTATATCCAGACCAATTTGCAGAGGAAAATCACCCGCAACAGCTCCACCTCCTTTGAATCAAGGCAGTATTGGGTGAGTGATTATTCTGTGGAACAGGAGTTTAGGTTGCAGTTTGTCAACCGCTTCACAGCCTCTCTGAAAGGCTTGTATTCGTATAAGGACAATAGGGAAGGGGCGGAATACGTATATCGATATAATGCAGAGCTCTCGGCCCTGTATCGTGTGTTGAATCGAGGAACTGTTTCATTATCAGCTGAATATGTCTATTTGACGGGCGATGTAGGACAGAACTCCTCGGTTTCGTATTTCATGCTGGACGGTCTTCAGCTTGGCCGGAACCTGCTTTGGACGCTTTCGGGTCAAATCTCTGTTACTCAATTCCTTCAAATTGCGGTGCAGTATCAAGGGCGTGCCATGCAGGGGCATGCGGTCATCCACACTGGAAATCTTACGTTGAACGCTCTGTTTTAGTTAAAATATTGTGTAATAGTGTATTACGACAATATTTTTCTGTAAAAAACTGATTTACAGATGATTGTTTATAAGTTGAGTTCTTTTTTCTCAAAATTCCTGCTTTTGGTTAAACAAATCAAAAAATATGCTATTTTTGTCACTTCAAAAAATTAGACTATAAATGTATTGTGTAACTTTTTGAATTGAACTATCGTATATGAAAGGAAAAACGATTTTTCAGAGGTCAATAAGATTGCGTAATACATTGATAGTTAATATGTTAATGTATAAAACAATTCATAATTGAATATGAGTAAAGGTATACAAAAAGTTGGTCTGTTGGTGTTCTTGGCAATGTCTGCAATGATGTCAGGTTTTGCTCAAGATGATGCACAATTTACCTTTTTTCCGTGGGTGACGTCCTATTACAACGCCGGCGGAATAGGGGAGCAGAGTAATACATTGTGCTTCACGGCTGATTACAGCAACAAGTATCTAGGTTGGGGCGACCTGTCCACGACGGCCATCAACAATGATACGGCTGTGAAAACCGCTCCTCAGGACTTTCTTTTTAGTATAGAATCCTATTTGAAAAAATTGCATGGATCTATCGGTGTCACTTTGGTGCACGACCAACTCGGTTTTTATAAGAATACAGGTGTGAAAATAGGTTATGCATACAAACTGCGTGTCGGAGGCGGCCATTTGGGCATCGGCGCGCAGGTTTCTTTGTATAATCAGGCCATTGACGTCTCTGGTTTTAACCCGACTGATCCGAACGATCCCTATTTCCAAAGCCTTTCAGAATCCACGTTGGATATGGATTTCAATTTCGGTGTGTTGTATAAGACCGACCAATGGTATGTGGGTGCAGGCTGGACACAGATGTTGGCTGCGTTTGATACCACTCAGTCGATTATCAGATTGTCTGGCGACAGAGGCTCTCATCGTTCAACTCAAATCTATTTGCACGGCGGTTACACATGGGTGGTGCCGTTCAACCCGAACTGGGAGATTATTCCTCAGGCTTTGGTGAAGACGGATCTCTCAAAAGTTCAATGGGAGATTTTGGCACTGGCTCGTTATAACGGTGTTTTCTGGGGTGGTCTCGGCTATCGTTACCAGGATGCTATCACGCTCGCGTTCGGTGCACGTCCGTTCTACAATTCCTCCAACATTTACCTGAAGGGACTGGATGTGGGTGTTTCCTACGGTTTCACCGCTAATTCTCTGGCCTTCAAGCCTCATCGCAGCTTTGGTGATGTAGAGGTCGTTGTGCGTTATTGCTTCGATATCTACAAGCCCGAAGTCTTCTCAGGATACGGCAATTCAAGATACATTTATAAGAATAGATACTAAAATTAACAAAATAGCGTTAATAACCATATTTTGAAATTAATAAAATTGAACAATATGAAACGGGTAATCATTTTTGTAGCAGCGGCATTCTTGTTAATGGTGTCGTGTAAGAACGGCGGCGATGGCCAGCTCGTCGGCGTGCAGGACCGTCCGCAATCCTCCGATTTGGAGCCTTACGGTATGGTTTATGTCCCCACAGGACACTATGTTATGGGTGGTGGTGATCAGGACGTTCCGTTCGCTCTGACCCAGCAGTCTAAAAATGTGACGATTGCTGCCTTTTGGATGGACGAGACGGAAATCACCAATAACGAGTACCGCCAGTTTGTCTATTGGGTGCGCGACTCTATCGCTCACACCCTTCTTGGTGACGCTGAAATCACCGATGAGGAAAAATACGGCCACTATCTGAAGTATCAGAAGGGCGAGAATGAGGGCGAAGTTATCGAGCCCAAATTGATTAACTGGAAAGAGAAGATTCCGTGGGATTCTGAAAACGAGGAAGTTCAAGCTGCATTATCTCCCTTGTTCAGCAAACTGAACACCCGCTTCTACCATTACAGCGCCCAACGTATGAACGTTTCCATGCTGAATTATGAGTATTGGTGGTTTGATTATCGCAACTATCGCGATCCTAAGAATCCTGATGAGTTCGGGGCTTCCTATAAGGAGTTCGAAAAGGAAGGCAACGATCTGGGTGGTATTTATGCCAACCGTCCGAGCAGCATGGGTAACGGTTATCAACGCTTTATCAAGCATGAGGTGGTGAATATCTACCCTGATACGCTTTGCTGGGCTCATGACTTTGTCTATTCCTACAACGAGCCGATGGTCCTGAATTACTTCAACAACCCTCAATACGACAATTACCCGGTTGTCGGTGTGAGCTGGCGTCAGGCAAAGGCTTTCTCTTTCTGGAGAACCCAACTGCGTATGTCTTGGCTGGCAGGCAAGGAATATGCATTCGAACATGAGTTCCGTTTGCCCACCGAGGCTGAGTGGGAATGGGGCGCACGCGGCGGCAACGAACTTGTCACCTACCCATGGGGCGGTCCGTACACCACCAACCGCAATGGTTGTTTCTTGAGCAACTTCAAACCGCAACGCGGTAACTATATCGCTGACGATAACTTCTATCCCGGCATCGTGGCTCACTATCATCCCAACGATTGGGGCTTGTTCGACATGAGCGGCAACGTGGCTGAATGGTGCGAAGACGCCTTCGACGAGGCAGCCACCAACTTCACCCACGACATGAACCCGACGTATGTTTACTATGCTACCAAGGATGACTCTCCTGTGAAGAAGAGAAAAGTGATCCGCGGCGGTTCATGGAAGGATGTCAGCTATTACACCACGGTGTACGCTCGCACCTACGAGTATCAGGACACTTGTAAGTCCTACGTCGGTTTCCGTAACGTGCAGTCCTTCATGGGCCGTCAGAGAGGTGACAACAACAGCAGAAGCGCTTCTCACGTTTACTAGACAATGAATTAATTAAAATCAAACAATAATCATTAACTTAAAAAATTAAAACAAATGAGTAAAATTGATCAATTAGTCAGATCGAAAGGTTACAAGAACTTCATGGCCAAGCTGTATGGCTGGGGCGCTGCAGTCGTCATTTTAGGTGCATTGTTCAAAATTTTGCACTGGCCGGGCGCTAACATCATGCTTATGGCAGGTATGTTCACGGAGTCCGTCATCTTCTTCTTCTCCGCTTTCGAGCCGCTTCATGTGGAATACAACTGGGCATTGGTTTATCCCGAGTTGGCCACCGGTTCCGATATCGAGATTGAGGAGAGCGAAAAGAAATCCCGTCGCGAGAAGAAACAACAGGTGAAGACTGACACGCTCACCCCGACCCAGGCTCTGGACAAGATGCTGGAAGAAGCGAAGATTGGTCCCGAACTGATGGAAAGCCTCGCTTCCGGTATGCGCAACTTGAGCGACAACGCTCACAAGTTGGCTGGCGTTTCCGACGCTGTTGTCTCTACCGACAACTATACCAGCAATCTGCAAAAGGCTTCCGAGTCTGTGCGTAACCTGACTATGCAATATGACAGGGTTGCTCAGAACCTCGAAGTGGATGGTAACGTTGCTTCTGCTTACAATGAAAGTGTGAAACGCGCCACCACAGCTGTCACGCAATTGGCTAACGCTTACGAACAAACCGCTAAGTCTTTAGCTCAAACCGATAGCTTCAAAGCTGAAATGGATAAATTAACGGCCAATATCTCTAAATTAAGTAATGTTTACGGCAATATGCTTGCCGCAATGAAGTAATTCGTTTAGTTTATTTCCAAAATCACTAACTAAATTTAATTGAGATATGGGTGCAACAAATTGTCCGGAAACCCCGAGACAGAAAATGATTCAGATGATGTACTTGGTGTACACCGCTATGTTGGCATTGAACGTTTCCGCGGAAATTTTGAACGCCTTCATCGTGGTGGATGACACCCTTGCTATATCTACCCGCAACGCCACGCAACAGAACTACTCGGACTACAACTGGTTTGAGCAGCAGAAGACCATTTTGGGCGAGGCGAAGATTCATGATGCATACGTCAATGCGCAAGCCCTTCGTAAAGAGACCAATAAAATGGTCAACTACATCGAGCAAATGCGTCAAGATCTTATATTCTACGTTGATGGCGATACTTTGGTTGAAGTGAAGAACGACAAAGGCAAGAAAGAGAAAGTGTCCACGACGGTCGGCAATATGAAGGCTAAGGAGAACTTCGACAAGCCTACCGACTATATGATTAATAAGAAGCATGCTTTCGAACTTGCTGATAAGATCAGAGATTACAAGAAAACCATCTTGAAACTGGCTAAGCCTGCCGATAGAGAACGTCTCTCTGCTGGTATCGGTTTGGATGTGGACCAGAAGTTCACTAAAGAGGGTGCTGTACAGTCTTGGGCTGAGCATAATTTCGACCACATTATCGCAGCTGCAGCCATCACCCTTCTGAATAAGGAGATTGGTGAGGTTCGTAATGCCGAGTCTATGATGCTTGCCTACCTGAAAGCTTCCATCAGTGCTGAGGACTTCAAGTTCGACCAGGTGACTGGACGTTCCATCCCGAAATCACAGATGGTCTTCTCTGGCGACTCATACGAAGCCGACATTATTGTGGCTGCTTTCGACAGCAAGTCCACACCCGAGGTTTGGTACAAGATGGGTGCTGATACTTTGACCGTTGAAGGTCTGGGCGGTGCTACCAAATTGGAAGGCGAGAACGGTCTTGTGAAACTGAAAATCGGTACCAGCGGTACGGGTGAGCAGAAATATGCAGGTTTGATCAAGATTATGGACCCGAGTGGTCAACCTAAATACTACGGCTTCAAGGATAAATATACAGTGTTGACGCCTTCTGCTACTATTGCAGCCGATAAGATGAACGTGCTGTATGCCGGTATCGACAATCCTGTGTCTGTGTCAGGTCCAGTGGCTCACGATAAATTGAGTGTCTCCTTCCCTGGTTGTAATCTTTCATCCCAAAGTGGTGGCAAATACATTGTGAAAGTGCCGACTTCTTTGATTGGAAAGACCGTCCAGGCTACGGTGGCTGCAAAAGTGGGCGAGACGACAAAGACTATGGGACAAACCACTTTCCGTGTGAAGAAAGTTCCGGATCCTAAAGCTGTTTTGGGTGCTGGTATCCGCGGTGGTAAGAGACCGAAACAGGAAATCTTGGCTAACCCGATGATTCGTGCCAATATGGGAGAAGACTTTGTGTATGATCTTAAATGGACTGTTAACTCTTTCCGCGTAGTGATTATTAACAAAGGTGAAGAGCAAAGCGCAATTCCTTGTCAGGGCAATCAGTTGAACGAAAAAGCCAAGGCTGCCATTCAGAAAGCTTCTTCCAACGCGGTCATCTATTTCAGCGACATCAAGGTTTCTTCTGAGGCCGGTTCTCGTACCTTGGATGAATTTTCTGTCCGTGTCAGATAACAAATACAAAAAAATACAATTATGAAAAAGTTCACAATTTTAGCAATGTTGCTCCTAGCCGTCACGTTTGCTTTTGCACAGGTGGATGAAACTGACGGCAGTGCTCTGGAACAACCTGTTCGTAAGCCAGTAGAGATGCCTTGGGAACAGGTGAATATCGGTGAATTCGCAGAACCAGTTGCATATCCACCAGTTCGTCAGGCTGATGTGATGTACTATTGGACAGTATGGCGCATTATAGACTTGCGAGAGAAAGCCAATCATCCGCTGTATTTCCCTACAGAAACGAATGGCACTTGGAGAAGTCTTGGTCAGACGATTTTCGATGCAATGGACATTCATAATCCAGAGAGGACCGAAGGTGTTCTTCCCCTCTATTCAGATGAAATGTGTACGTTCCCATATACGCGTGACGAGATGCAAGGACAGATTTCTTGGTCAAAGCGTATGGTTCAAATTGATCCGGAGACGGATGAAGAAATTGGAGAAGTAGAACAATTCTTCCAGTTTGAGCCTAAAGAAATCACATTTTACAAAATGAAGGAGGTGTGGTATTTCGACAAACAGTATTCTATGTTCAGGGTTCAAATCCTTGAAATTCAGCCGTATGTAGAATACGAACGTCCGACAACTAATTCCAGTTACGATGAAGATCAGGACGATGGGGATGAAAATGTGAGAGCTGAGATGACAAAGAAACCGTTAGGCTTTATTTACTACAATGAGCTTAGACCTTTTCTTGCTCAGCAGGAAGTCTTCAATGTGAAGAACCAAGCAGCCAGAATCTCCTTCGATGATTTGATTACTTGGAAGCGTGATTTCGCCAGTTTGATTTACAAGGAATCAAATGTGTATGACCGCGAGGTTCAGGATTATATCGCCAATTCCCGCGACCAACGTATCGAATCCGAGCGTATTACAGACAAGTTGCGTACTTTCGAGCACGATCTCTGGGAGTTTTAATTTTTCAAGACTTTTTCATAATTACACAAAAGCGGATGTCATCAGGCATCCGCTTTTTTCATGCCCTATATCCGATAATGGCCGCTTTCCCGCTGTGTCGTTTTTCATTAACATGTGTTGATAAAAATAATTTCAAGAAAAATAATTTCCGAGCGATACCATATCAAATATTTTATATCTTTGTACTTAGATTTGAACTTGATTAAAATACAGATATTTAGTAGTATTTCTATATAGTTATATATGAAGAGAATTACGGATAAAGCCATCCATCAAACTTTGAAAACGGTTTTCGGTTTTGATACCTTCAAGGGCGACCAGCTGAAAATCATCAAGACTTTGTTGAAAGGTAAGGACTGTTTTGTGATCATGCCCACAGGCGGCGGCAAGTCGATGTGCTACCAACTGCCGGCTTTGATGAGCGACGGCACGGCTATCGTGATTTCGCCGTTGATTGCGCTAATGAAGAACCAAGTGGATGCCATCCGCACGTTTGGCACTGACCGTGGCATTGCGCATTTTCTGAACTCCTCTCTCAACAAGGCGGAAATTGCCGAGGTAAAGAAGGATCTCATCTCCGGCAAAACGAAACTGCTTTATGTAGCACCAGAGTCTTTGACAAAAGAGGAGAATGTGAACTTTTTCCAGGATATCAACATCTCTTTTTATGCGATCGACGAGGCGCACTGTATTTCCGAATGGGGACACGATTTCCGTCCGGAGTACCGCAATATCCGCAAAATTATCCAACAAATCGGCAAGGATGTTCCGGTGATTGCCCTGACGGCTACCGCTACCCCCAAGGTGCAGAGCGATATCCAGAAAAATCTCGGCATGGACAAGGCGGAGGTTTTCATCTCCTCGTTCAACCGCCCGAATCTCTATTATGAAATCCGCGAGAAGACCAAGGATGTGGATAAGGAAGTGGTGAAGTTCATCAAGAACCACCCTGGAAAGTCCGGCATCATCTATTGTCTGAGCCGCAAGAAAGTGGAAGAACTGGCCGTGTTGTTGCAGGAGAACGGAATTCGCGCCCTGCCGTATCATGCGGGTTTGGACTCCAAAACCCGTGTTCAGAATCAGGACGATTTCTTGATGGAGAAGGCCGACATCATCGTGGCTACTATCGCCTTCGGTATGGGTATTGACAAACCGGATGTCCGCTTTGTTATCCACTACGACATGCCCAAGAGTCTGGAAGGTTACTATCAGGAGACAGGACGTGCTGGCCGTGACGACGGTGAGGGCCTTTGTATCGCATTCTACGATCAGAAAGACTTGAACAAATTGGAGAAATTCTCGGCTAAGAAGTCGGTTTCCGAGCAGGAAATTGTGAAACAGCTGTTAGCAGAGACAGCTTCATACGCAGAATCCACCAACTGCCGCAGAAAACATCTGTTGCACTATTTTGGTGAGAATTATACCGAAGAGAACTGCCATAATTGTGACAATTGCAATCATCCGAAGCCGAAAATGGATGCTTCCGAGCAGATTCAGCTGCTTTTGGAGGTGATTTTGGCAGTGAAGCAGCAGTTCAAAGAGGATCAGATTGTGGACATCATCTGCGGTAACAAGACGACCTCCATCCTGAAGTTCCATCACGAAAAGCTGAAACAGTTCGGTGAAGGCATGGATTATGACGCTAAGTTCTGGTCCAATGTGGTGCGCGTTTCCATTTTCGACAACCTGATTGTCAAAGATATTGAGAATTATGGTCTGCTGAAGATTACCGACAAGGGTAAGAAATACATGACCAATCCCTATCCGATCATGGCTATCAAACCGGTGACTGAAGAGGATGAGGATGATGACGATGCAGTGGATGCAGTCGCCGGAAATGTCGAGGAGGCTTTCGACACGGTGCTGTTCAGCTTGTTGAAAGATTTGCGCAAGACTATCTCCAAAGAGGAGAATCTGCCGCCGTTCATCATCTTCCAGGATCCTTCTTTGGAGGATATGTGCATACAGTACCCGATTACCATGGAGGAGATGACCCGCGTGGTGGGCGTAGGACCTGGCAAGGCGCAAAAGTACGGCCGCCGTTTCATCGAACTCATCAAACAGTATGTTGAGGAGAACGAAATCGATCGTCCGCAAGATTTTGTGCTGAAGACAGTCGCCAAGAAATCCGCCAACAAGCTGTTTATCATCCAAGGTATTGACCATAAGATCAGTTTCGAGGACATCGCTATCGCAAAAGGTCTGGATATGGACGAACTGCTCACCGAGATTGAGCACATCGTGGCATCCGGCGCGAAGATCGACATCTCCTACTACATCGACGAGGAGATTGAAGCGTACCATCAGGAGGATATCATCGACTATTTTGCCAATGCCGACACCGATTCCGCCGAGGAGGCGTTGCGCGTGCTGGGCGAGGACGAGTACACGCTTGATGAGATCCGCATTATGCGTATCAAATACCTCTCCGATGTCGGTAATTAGGAGCTTTCCTTGAAAAGCCCGTAGGGCGCTGACATCTTATAGGCAGGGGCGTCAGCCCCTGCACAAAAAATGAAACAATTAATAGAAAATATGGAAGAAAATTTGGAAGAGAAGAACGAAGAATTGAAGAATGAGGTTGTGGAAAATGAAGCAACCGTGGTTGACGAGAAAGGTTTTGTGGTGGAGAATAATGATCCGATGGATTCCCCCAAGAAAGAAGAAGTTAAGCCAACATGCGAGAAAAAGTGCGGGATGGTGCACTGGATTGTGGAAGGTGTGTTAGCAGCTGCAGTGATTGCGCTGTTCATCTTGCATTTTGCTGGCGGAAATAGGAAAGCCCCCGTGGTGCAGAAACCGGTGGAAGTGGGTACCGGTGAAGTGGTGTACATCAATATTGACACCGTGAATGAATATTACGAAATGGTGAAGATTCTGAAAGACACTCTCGAAGCGGAACAACAGAAGCAAGAGTTAGTCTTCAAGAACCGTCAAAAAGCGTTGGAAAACAAGGCTGCCAATTTCGAGCGGAACTACAATTCCGGTTCTCTGAATGCTCAACAAGCGCAGTATGCGCAGCAGAGTTTGCAGGAGGAGAGCTTGCGATTGCAAAACGACTATAGCAACTATATGGAGGATTTCCAGGCACGTTACGCAGCTGCTTTGGAGCAGATGAACGATTCTCTGAATGCTGCCGCTAAACGTGTGAACAAGACCTACAACGCTTCATATATCTTTACCTATCAGTCTGGCGGTCAGTTACTTTATGCCGATCCTGCCCATGATATCACTCAAGAGGTGTTGGAGGAGTTGAATAAGTCTTTCAAGAAAAAGAAAAAATAACGGTTGGAACGATGTCAGATCAGGAAATGAAAAAGGAGTGTAGACCTTTTGGCACAGTGCATGTTGTGCTGCTCTGCCTGGCTTTCGGGGCATTGGCAGCGGCTTTGGCGTTTTTGGCGGTGTCGAATAAGAACCAAAAACGGAAAGTGGTGGAGGATGAGCAGTCGTTCATCGACAGTCTGCACATTTTCCCGCCCATTGAGTTCGCTGATTCCTTGTATGCAAAGGTTACACTGAAAAGCTATGAGGATGACGCTCCGCAGATAGAGGTCTACTATGTGAAGGACAGCCTCGGCAACCCGACTTCCGAGATTGCGCATGAGACCCATTACTACCAGAACCGCCAAAAATACATCGATGGAAATCGGGATGGTGCAACTCGTGAGGGACTTTGGTACGCCTACTATCCGGATGGCACTGTCCAGACGATGGGACGTTACGAAAATGGCAAGGAACAAGGTCGTTATACGGTCTATTATTCCAACGGAAATGTCAGGTATACAGGTGTTTATGATCAAGGTCGCCAAGTAGGGGAGTGGCGTTTCTATAACGAGGACGGCACATTGTCCCATACGGAGACCTATTAGCCGACATCCAACATCCAATAGCCAACAACCAAATGTCATAAAGAAAAAGAAAAGAACAATTAATAATATTAATCAAAAAATAAACAGATACTATGGAATTACCATTTGCAGAAGCGTGGAAAATCAAGATGGTTGAACCCATTAA
>JAGBPE010000030.1 GCA_017633495.1 Bacteroidales bacterium
ATGAGCATGAGGATTGATACAGGAGATTTTTTGGACATTTCCGCACTGCCCTTCGAGCGGATCATGTTGGTAATCAAAAGGAATTTTGATGCCTATATTACTACCCCGCCCTTCGGGCACCCCTTCTAAAATAGAAGGGGAGTTTCCCCGCGTCGGCACGGTGGTGCCGTAGCCGGAAATAAAACACGGACGAGAGTCCTGACAAGCCTGTACCGCAATGTTTGGAGACATCACCACAGTACAGTCGAACCGAAGTGTCCAGACAATTAAACATGCGAAACTCGAATAAAACGAAACTTGAATTATTATGATATTAAAAGTGCTTTTAAGAATATGAAACAACAAGTATCCCTTTTCACACTGACAAACGCTCACAGCATGAACGCAACCATCACCAACCTTGGCGGGCGCGTCGTGTCGCTCGTCGTGCCCGACAAGGACGGGATCCCGCGCGATGTCGTGCTCGGTTTTGAAAACGTGGAGGATTACCTTCCGGAAAACCACCTCTCCGACTTCGGGGCGGCAATCGGAAGATATGCTAACCGCCTGAATAACGGACTAATAACGATTGATGGCCATACGTATCAGCTACCGCAGAACGATGGCGCGAACTGTCTGCACGGAGGGCCCGACGGCTGGCAGTACCGGATGTTCAATGTGGAATCGGTGAGCGACAACCGGCTGGTGCTGAGCCTCGTCAGCGAGGACGGCGACAGCGGATTCCCTGGCAACGTGTGCGCCCGCGTCATCTACACGCTTACGGATGACAACGCGCTGGACATTCAGTACGAGGCAGTTACGGACGAGCCGACCGTCATTAACATGACCAACCACAGCTACTTCAACCTCAACGGTGATGCTTCCACCGACATCCTCAACCACCTACTGACCATCGACGCCGACCGCTATACGCCTATCGGGGAGACCTTTATCCCTACGGGCGAGTTGGCTCCCGTGGAGGGCACCCCGATGGATTTCCGGCAGGCGAAACCGATTGGCCGCGACATTGCCGCCGATTTAGAGCAGTTGTGCATCGGACACGGCTACGACCACAACTGGGTGCTGAACACGAAAGGCGACGATTCCCGTCCGTGCGCCCGATTGGAGAGTCCGGTGACGGGCATTGCGATGGAGGTTTTCACCACTGAACCGGGAATGCAGGTCTATACTGGCAACTTCCTCAACGGCACGATGTTAGGGAAAGGCGGGCTTGCATATCAGCAGCGCGCCGCCGTCTGCCTCGAAACGCAAAAGTTTCCCGATTCTCCGAACCAGCATTGGCCGGAATCGAATGCATTTTTGCGACCGGGGGAGGCGTATCGGAGTCATACGAAGTTTCGGTTCTCGAAACAGTAGAGACGCGCCATGGCACGTCTCTACAAAAAAACACCGCCAAGTGAGATGACGGTGTCAGAAAAAGCAGGTTTCAGGTTTCGAGTTTCAGGTTGATATGAAATGTGATGATCCGCCATTTCGTATCGCACGTTTAAGGTGTTCAGAAATTATGCGGCAACCAGGAAACCATAGCGTTGTTTTTCTCGGAATGGTAAATCCAGAGACCGTCCGATTCGACGGTCAGCGGGATAAACAGGACACTCTTGTAAGCCGTATAGTCCATCAGCATCTCGGGGTCCGAAAGGTGCCCTTCGCTGTCCAGCGTCCGGTGGGCGGCACACTTCCCTTTGTAACTGTAGTCCTTGATCTCCAACGGTTCATTGGTGCCGGTTGTCAGGTTCGTGAGGTTATCGGTATAGATGAAATGGACGAGATTGTCCTTCATGATGGCGTGGTAGGAGAACAACGAAGAGGGAGAGTCCGACAAAGATGTAATCTGATGTTTCGTGACCATCTGGAAATTCGTAAGGTTGCCAGTGTTGTCGGCCATCGAAACGAGTGTGGGGCCTGCCAAATTGAAAAGGGTGACCAAGTTGGATTGGTAGGCACGCATTTCGCCCAGAAGCGTTATGGTGCCGTTGTCGAAAGCGAGCAGCTCAACGGGAACTGCTCTAAAATCCCGGATATTTTTGGTAACTTTCGGGTGCTTGTAGGTGAAATACTCCTCGGGGAACTTCTCGTTGCTGATGTTGGTATTCGCGAACGAGGCATCTATCGTCAACAGGTAACTGCCCTCCTCCGGCTTGTGATTCTCGGGAGAGTAGTATCCGCCCAGGATCGTCTGACCGGATTGGGTGACGAGCAGTTTTCCGTTGGAGACATGCCCGAATTCCGCTGCACTGCTGGAAGAGAACACCTCATCTTCGGTTATCTTGTAGATATGGACGGTCTCGTTCGGGTTCAATGTCACCTTTGGGCTCCCCTTTTTGCCCTCATCTTCCTTTTGGGTATTGAATGAGGCAAGGGCCAAAAGGATTTCCCCGTTGTTGTCGATGGACAGGTCAAGGAACTGGAGGGTGTTGTTCTCCACATCAAACTCCAGCGGCTTCGACATTTTGATCTTGTCCCCTTCGAAGACCATCACGGCGGAACCTTTCAGCTTGTCGGATTTATCCTTATCAAACATTCCAGCCGTCTTCACCTGTAGCAGCAGCAAGACGGCTTTGGTTTTGTCGGGAGCGACGGCGGTGGCCATCTGGAAACCGTCACTGAAGTTTCTTTTGAGTGTGAGGAGCTCTTTGGGTTTCCATTTGTCGATGTCGGCCTCTTTCGGCACAGTGTTGAGGTACAGGGTGAACTCCCTCGTGTAAGAGTTGCTACGCCGGTAGAGCATATAGATGTTCTCGTTATCCTCGTAAGCGGTCAGATACTTGTAATCCATATTCCGCTCTATGCTCAGCACGTTGCTTTTGCTGCCGTCCTTGGCAACCTCCACCACTATGTCACGGCTCAGCTTGATGAAATCGTTGAGGAGTCTGTCGCGGAAGATCAGATACCGGCAGTTCCCGCTTCCATCAATACATCCGACGTAATTTTGATGGGGAGGGTCGATGTTTCTAACCGCCGTGTTCAGCGGTTCCTGCGCGTAAGCCACCATCGCGAACAGGGTGGCGAAAATCAGTAAGGTTCTTTTCATATCATTATGTTTGAGGGTGAATAGTTTTTCTTTTACAAGGTCATCATTATCATTGCACATCATTCAAGGTCTCGCACCAAGAAAACACAAAAGTCTGCGAAAAGGGTTAGTTCTGACGGGCACGAACCGCGCGTACAGAGAATCCGACGCAACGGTCGAAATCGTACATTCTTTGACCTTGCGCATCAAAGGAGAAGGCCATCGCAGAAGCCGGGTAGTACGTGTACAGCGAATCCGACCAGTAACGACCGATCTCACCTACGTAATGGAGGTCCGTGCTGCCGATACCACCGGCGGCGGGCAGGAAGAGGGTCTTGCCGTTGGGACCGGTCAAAAGAAGTCCGCGGACCTTATTGCGGGTGGTCCATTTGCCGGTTGTGTTATCCATCAGCTCCTTCCAGTCGTTATAGCTCGGCGTGCGGGCACCGTCACCAAGGTTGATCATAGCCGCATCATCGGAAGCCTCAAGGTTGGTCAGGGTGTCCGTGAAACCATTCAAACCGAGAACGTCGCTGCTGCAGTATTTGGTGAGCCTGTTCCAGTCGTAGCCGTAGGCGTAGGTTTCCCACCCATAGACCTCTTTCGGCGTTTTTTCACCCCATGCGAAATAATCGCCGTAATCAACGGGACTTAGGGCACCCAGATTCTGGCTGGCCCACAGCAGGCCGCTCGGCAGTCCCAAGTCAACCCAGCTTAAAGGTGTCGGAGTACCATCATAGTTGTTGTCGCTGTTGCAGGATGACAGCCCTGCACACAACAGAACCGCCAATGCAAGGAATAAACCTGTTTTTTTCATACCGTAAATTTTGTTAAGATTCTTTATTTTACTGTCTTTTTGGACGTTCCCATACGCTGCGAGACGCTGTGACCGAAGAATGAGGAAACACCGTTGCAAAAATATACTTTTTTGATAAATTAAACGACATACAAAACATTTTCCATAGAATGTTTAATGATCGACATCCTCAACCATCTGTTGTCCCTTGATGCCGTGCGCTACATTCTGATGAGGGAAGTCTTCATCCCCACGTGCGAGTTGACATCCGTGGAAGGCACGCTGATAGACTTCCGATTCGCCGAACCAGAAATGGCCGGAGTCGAATGCGTTTTTGCGACCGGGGGAGACGTATCGAAGTCATACGAAATTTAGATTTGAAACCCTGTAGAGACGTTTCATGAAACTTCTCTACAAAAAACGCCCGCCACCGTGATGGTAGCGGGCGTTTTCATTTTCTCAATGTACAGACGCAGAATATTACGTCTCTACTTCAAAATTATTTTTTGAAGATTTTTCCTAATAATCCGCCGATGGCTTTGCCTGCGGAGGATCCGCTGTTGGAGCCGCCGCCAAGGAGAGAACCTAAAATGTTGCCGATGTTGCCGCCTGAGCTGCCTTTGCCCAAAACGGAGAGCAAATTAGGAGCGATTGAGGCTAAAATATTGTTAACCTGATCGTTGGAAGTGCTGGTTTTTTGACCGATAGAGGAAATTACAGAACCTAAATTGCCACCGAAAATCTTCTCCAGAATCTTCTTGCCATCTTCAAGGTTAATTCCGAAACCCTGACCAGCGTGGTTGCCGAGAGCTTGGGTCAAAGCAGCGGCACCAGCGGCCGTACCCGCGTTTTTCTGCATGGCACTCAGGAATTTGGGAATGGCTTCCTTAATCACATTGATGATTTTGTTCGGGTCGATGTTGAACTTTTTGGCAATTTCAGCGATTTGACTGTTGCCGGTGAGCGAGTTAATGATACTGTTTAAATCCATAATGCTTTAATTTTTAAGGTTTTGATTTTTTCGAAGGCAAAAGTACATTTTATTCCAATACAGTGTTCTCGCAAAATTTAGTTTCAAGATTCAAGGTTCAGGGTTCGTATTATACTTGAAACCTGAAACTTGAAACTTGAAACCATTAAAGATTATTCATCGGTTTCCTCAATCTGTTGGATGATCTCTTCGGCGTTGCGAATCACGGAATTGTGCATCTTCAGGCCGATGAAGCCGCCAATGGCAAGACTGATGAGCAAAATCACAATCAAAATTAATGATAACCTCCAATCATTCAGTTGAATACAGAATTCTGCGGAAAGCCATACGAACCATACCGAAATCATGGCTATGCTGTATTTCAGCCATTTTTTATAATTGTCGCGCAGCTGCTTCATCACCTTGGCCACAGTCAGCAGGTCGCCGCTCATCGTCTTGGCATTCACATCTTTATGGTATTTCCAGGTGAAGAAATCGCAGACGAGCATCATCAGAACAGTGGCGCCGGCAAACCACCAACTGAATCCCTCTTTCGGGATATACGCCAATGCCCATATAATCACAAAGATGGAAGCTCCCACGCTCACCCAAGCGTTGGTGTTGATGGTGCGGGCCTTATGCCGCATCGTGTCACGCAGAAGCTTGTCGGAGACGATGGTCTCTTTGTCGAGTTTCTCTTTCAGCAGTGCGATTTGCGCACGCATGGTTTCCAATTCGCCGTTGTTTATTTCACTGTTTTCCATAACTAACATTCTTGATTGTCTGACATTTTCATTAATTGCTGTTTAATTCTGACCAACTTCACGGAAACGTTTTTGGCAGAGATGCCGGCGATGGCGCCAATTTCCTCATAGCTAAGGTTTTCCAACCAGAGTAGGACAAGGGCGCGGTCCATGATGCCTAGCTTGTTGATGCGCGCGTACAGCTGGCGGATCTGTTTGGTGTCCTCGTCGGTGTCGGCGTAGAGGTCGGCGGCCATCTCCAAAGGCACACGCTCACCGCGCCGCTTCTTCTTGCGGTCGTCGGAGATGCAGGTGTTGAGGGCGATGCGCCAAATCCAGGTGTCCACCTTCGACTCGCCTCTGAAGCCGTCGAAGCCTTTCCAGAGGTTGATGAGGACTTCCTGAAAGAGGTCATTGACCTCGTCGGTGTCCTTAGAGAACATGTAGCAGACCGTATAAACGGTGCTTTTATGCTCCCGGACCATCTGTTCAAAATCTGTTTCCTTTTTTGTCATTGATCTTAGAATTAACATCCGTTAGACGCAGGATGCAATGAAAAACTACAAAATCATTATTGCGTGGCAAAAATAACAAATATGAAGCTTGCAATTACTTGTATTCATCAAATTCTGATCACTGATCACTATTCACTGTTCACTAAAAAAAAATGTACCTTTGCCCCCGAAAATATCCGATTATGTTGCAAACCGAACGACACTTTTTCGCCCCAGGGCGTGTGAACCTCATTGGCGACCACACCGACTACAACGGCGGACTCGTATTCCCTGCCGCCCTTAATATGGGAACATATCTTACTGTGAAACAGAACGATGATGCAGATTTTTGCCGATTTACCTCCGAGAATAATCCAGCGGAATTTGTCATCTGTAAAGAGGATCTGTCGCAAAAACAGAACAACTGGGTGGA
>JAGBPE010000211.1 GCA_017633495.1 Bacteroidales bacterium
GAGCGCACCAAGGAGATCGGCTTGCGCATGGCCATCGGGGCGCACAACCGCGACATCAAGCTCCAGTTCCTGTGCGAAAGCGTGATCTTGAGCCTGATAGGCGGCATCATCGGCATCATTTTGGGACTGATTATCGCCTATGCCGCCTCCAAGCTGATGAACATGCCGTTTGTGGTGAGCGAAATGGCCATTTTCGCCTCGTTCGTCGTCTGCGCCCTCACCGGCATCTTCTTCGGCTGGTATCCCGCCAAGAAGGCCGCGAACATGGATCCTATTTCTGCTTTGCGATACGAGTAGATTTATCTCCACGTATCACGCGTATCTGCGCGTATAGCCAAAAGCAAAAAAATAGTACTTTTGCCGCCGCAAAAATTTGAGAGAAATGGAGCAGAAAAACAATGTTAAAGAGCAGATTATCGCATACTTAATGCTGATTGCCGGCAGCTTCCTTTTTGCAGTCGGCGACGTGATGTTTGTCAACCCCTACCTCCTCGCGCCCGGTGGCACCTACGGTCTTTCCAACGTGCTGAACACCGTATGGCCTTGGAAGATCAGTTACTACGCCATCTGCATGGACATCCCGTTGCTGCTCATCGGCACCTGGATTCTCGGTCCGAAGTTCGGTTTCAAAACCGTGCTTTCCACCATCCTGATATTCGCATTCACTTGGATATTAGAGACTTTCTGGGGCTATACCCCCGTCATTCACGAAGGCATTGTGGATGCGGCAACCATGCCTACGATGGTACAGATTTTGGATAGCGAACAGTTCTTCATCCCCGATTACTTCCTGAACACAGTGGTCGCCGGCATCATCTATGGTATCGCTATTGGCCTGATTTTCAAGTCGGGAGCAACCTCCGGCGGCAGCGACATCATCTCCATGATCATCCACAAATACACGAAAATCTCCCTCGGCACGCTGGTGATGGTTGTCGATTCCGTCATCACCCTCACCACTTTCATCGCCTTCAAACAGATACACCTGCCCATCTACTCCATCATCTTGATATTTATTGAAGGCAAGGTGATCGACCTGATTGTGGAGGGCATGAAGAGCTACAAGACAGTTTATATCGTCACCAACAACTTGGAAGCCATGCGGAATTTTATCCTCAACGACCTTAAGCGCGGTGGTACTCTCTTCGTGGGCAAGGGCCTTTATGGTGGCGTTGAGCGCAACATGATCTACGTCTCCCTTGAGCGCGCCGACCTCATCAAACTGAAAAACAACCTCCGCCATATCGACCCAACTGCTTTCGTGAACATCCTCGACAGCGCGGAGATCATGGGACAAGGGTTCAAGGCGTTGCCTACGGAATAAAGAACGACAATTAGGACAACTGGGACACCATATATAATATCATTCCTTGAGCAGTCCCGTAGGGACAAAACGCACGGAGTGCAATTAACCCCACACAAGCGCAGCGCAGTGTGGGGATAGCCGGAACAAACAATGAAAAAAACAACGAACATAGCAATCATCCTAGCCGGTGGTTCCGGTCAGCGTTTCGGAACCGCGCTGCCGAAGCAGTTTCTGCCATTGGCGGGCAAGACGGTGATCGAGCACAGCGTTGAAGCGTTTGAGCAGTGTGCCGCCATCGATGAAATCGCTGTGGTGATGAATGCCGACTATCTGCCTCAGATGCAGGCGATTATCGACCGAAACGATTGGAAGAAAGTGCGCAAATTGTTGCCTGGCGGTGCGGAACGTCACTTCTCCACACTCGCCGCCATCAAAGCCTACGAGGATTGCTCCGACATCAACCTCATCTTCCACGATGCAGCTCGTCCAGCGATTAGCCAACGCATTATCGAAGAGACGGTTACAGCATTGCATATCCATCCCGCTGTGGCAGTGGCCATTCCTGCCACCGACACCGTTTTCGAAGTGACGGACGACGGCAGCTTCATCACGGCGATACCTTCCCGCAAGCGTCTGCGCTGCGCCCAAACCCCACAGGCGTTCCGTATTGACGTCATCCGCGAAGCCTATCGCAAAGCACTGCAAGACCCGAATTTCACCAGCACAGACGACTGCGGTGTGCTCCTGAAATACTGTCCCGAAGTGCCCATTTTCATTGTGGCAGGCGACAGCGCTAACCAGAAGCTCACCTATCCCCAGGACACGATTTCGCTGGAGCGGCATCTATCCAAATAATAGTGCTGATTATTAACGTTTTAAGAATAACTCCGAACCATTATGGCCAAACAAACTGCAGCACGAACGAAAGCACCTCGCAATCGAACGCTGACACTTTCGCAAGAGGAGGCAGACCTGCTGCAGCCGCGATTGCTTACGGAAACAGACCTTAAATCACGCCCCGAAATCATAGACAAGACTATTCATGGCAATTTGTTGCGAATTCTAGGTCTCCTACCCGACCAATTCGCCGACCTCATCATTATCGATCCGCCCTACAATCTGACCAAAGATTTTCACGGCACGAAATTCAGCGCAAGGTCGGAAAGCGATTACGACGTATTCTTAGCTTCTTGGTTTCCAGAAGTCTGCAAGAAGCTGAAAGACAATGGATCCCTCTACATCTGCGGCGATTGGAAATGCACAGCGGCTTTGCAACGGGCGGTCGAAAAAGAGCTGACCATCCTCAACCGCATCACCTGGCAGCGCGAAAAGGGACGCGGCGCGAAAGCCAACTGGAAGAACAGCATGGAGGATATCTGGTTTGCAGTGAAAAACCCTGATAACTACTACTTTAACGTGGATGCGGTGATGATGAAACGCCGCGTGTTGGCTCCCTATAAAGAGAACGGAAAACCCAAGGACTGGACTTCGGAATCTGAGGGCAACTTCCGCCTCACCCACCCTTCCAACTTCTGGGACGACATCAGCGTGCCCTTCTGGTCGATGCCCGAAAACACCGACCACCCAACACAGAAGCCCGAAAAGCTCATTGCAAAGCTGATTCTCGCCTCGTCGCAACCTGGAGGCATCATCTTCGACCCCTTCCTCGGAAGCGGCACTACCAGCGTGGTAGCAAAGAAATTAGATCGTCACTATTGCGGCGTGGAAATCAACGAACAGTACTGTCTTTGGGCAGAGAAACGGCTGCAAATGGCCGAACACGACAGCGCCATCCAAGGCTACTCGGACGGTGTGTTTTGGGAACGCAACTCCTTAGCAGAACAGCGAAAAGTCAAAAAAGGTTAGTGCGCCTCATACCAGTTCTGGCCGCTGTTGATATTAACATCCAAAGGCACAGAGAGTTGCATGGCACCTGACATGCGCTCGCGCACGAGTTCCGTCAACGCTTCCAACTCATCCGGACAGGTGTCGAACACCAATTCATCGTGTACTTGCAGAATCATTTTGCTACGCATATTCCGCTTCGTCATCTCCTCGTGGATGCGAATCATCGCGATTTTGATGAGGTCGGCGGCAGTGCCTTGGATGGGCGCATTAATGGCGTTTCGCTCTGCAGCAGCACGTAAGATGCCGTTTTTGGCGTTGATGTCGCGAATGTTGCGGCGGCGACCCATCAAGGTTTCCACATAACCGTGCTCGCGAGCAAAGTCCAACGTATCGTTCAGATAATCAGATATTTTCGGAAAGCTCTTGAAGTAGTCCGTGATGAGCTGCTTGGCTTCGGATTGTGGAATCTGCAACCGGTCGGCAAGTCCGAAAGCGGAGATGCCGTACAAGATGCCGAAATTGACGGTTTTAGCGGCGCGACGCATATCGGCAGTAACCTTCTCTTTTTCAACACCGTAGATATGCGCAGCCATCGTCGCGTGAATGTCCTCGTTGTTTCGGAAAGTCTCTATCATGCGCTCGTCTTGGCACACATGCGCCACAATGCGGAGCTCGATTTGGGAGTAGTCGGCAGCCATCAGCACGTTGCCGTCGGAAGGCACGAACGCCTTGCGAATGTCGCGCCCGCGCTCGGTGCGCACAGGGATGTTCTGCAGGTTCGGGTTCAAGGAACTGAGCCGACCTGTAGCCGTAATGGTCTGAGTGAAAGTGGAATGGATGCGTCCCGTTTTTGGATTTATGAGCTGCGGCAGGGCGTCAATGTAGGTCGATTTCAGCTTTGACAGCTTGCGCCACTCTAAAATCAGCGGCACAATGGGATGCTTGTAAGCCATCTTCTTGAGCACCTCCTCGCCGGTTTGGTACTGCTTGCTCTTAGTCAGCCGGGCGTTTTTCACCAACGCCATCTTTTCAAAGAGAATTTCTCCTAACTGCTTGGGAGAACCAATGTTGAAGGTTTCGCCCGCATATTCGTAAATTTGCTGCTCGATGGCGGCGATTTCAGCATTCATCGTGTCGGAATTCTGCTGTAGTGTGGCCACATCGACCTTCACGCCGGTGTATTCCATATCGGCCAGCACCGGCACTAACGGCATTTCCATTTGCGAAAACAGATCCGATAAATTATTCTCCTTCAGCTCTTTATCCAAAATCGGATAGAGCTTTTGCAACAGCAGCAACTGTTCGTTTTCAGGCGCGGGCGACGGTTTGCCCGTCTCGGTCAGTTCACCGTCGAAATAGCTCAGACAGAGGTCGCTGAGCTGATGTTTGCGCTCGGGTTGCAACAGATAGTGGGCAATTTGAACATCCCAGAAGGTGCATTTCGGTTCCACACGAAACGAGTTCAGGTATTTGTAGGTGTTTTTGCAGTCGTGCATCACCACGGTGCGCGGCTCGCCGAAAATCCATTGGATGAACTGCTGATAATGACGGTGTTCGTTTTCCACCCAATGGCAATAGGTGGTGGTCTCATCCAAGGCGAAGGCGAAACCAGCAATACGTTCTTGTTGGAAAAGCCATGTGAAATAGAGTAATCTCCGCGAATCGCGCGTATCTTCACGTATTTCCTCTAACGAAGAGATTTCCACGATTTTGGGAAGATCGAAGGAGACTTTGGCTGGTTCGGGAACGTCGGCAGCGGCAGGAGCCATTTCCTCCATCGGGGTGAAGAGGTCGGGAGCGGCTTGGGGTTGCGGCACTTGCAGCGACAAATCGGTGAAAATACGCTTCGTCAGAGCCTTGAACTCCAACTCATCGAACACGGCTTTGAGCTTTTGCGGATCGGGACCGTTGTAGGTCATGTGCTCAAAATCGTACTCCATAGGGATGTCTATCATGATGGTAGCCAGCTCTTTAGAGAGGAACGCCTGCTCCTTGTGCTCGTTCATCAGCGCACGGGTCTTGTCGTTGTCCTTGTCGAAATTGCGGGCATACATCTCCTCGATGCTGCCGTAGTTGGCGAGCAACTTCTGGGCACGCACCTGTCCGATGCCCGGCACACCGGGAATGTTATCGGAACTATCGCCCCACAAACCGAGCATATCGATCAGTTGCTCAGGCCGTTCTATCTTGTATTTCTCGCAGATTTCCTGCACGCCGAGAATCTCCGCCGGCTGTCCGAATTTGCCGGGCTTGTACATCTTGATGTGGTCGGAAACGAGTTGGCCGTAGTCTTTGTCGGAGGTGAGCATCAGCACTTCAAAACCCTCAATTTCAGCATGTTTCGCTAACGAACCCACCAAATCGTCCGCCTCGTAACCATCGATGCCAATCATGCGAATTTGGAAAGCATCGAGAATTTTCTTGATGTAGGGGATGGATTGCACGATATCGTCGGGGGTCGCATCGCGGTTCTCCTTGTAGTGTTCGTACTCCACATGCCGGAACGTGGGTGCACCCGTGTCGAAGGCCACCGCCACATGCGTGGGCTTCTCGCTCTTCAGCACCTCGTACAACGAGTTAGTAAAGCCAAGCATCGCGGAGGTGTTAAGCCCTTTCGTAGTAAACCGCGGACTTTTAATCATAGCGTAATAGGCTCTGAAAATCAGACCCATGGCATCTATCAGGAGGATTTTTTTCTGCATAATTTCGTTCAAAATATGGAAAGGCAAAGGTACATAAAATTCAAATGCCCACAATTTCCGATGATTTTTTCTGCTTCTGCGCAAGATTGGGAAATATTATGTACCTTTGCCGCCTGATTGTCAGAATACATCTTAAAAAACAATTCAACAAATAATCGAACAATGAACATTATCGACAAAATCAAAGAAAACGCCAAAAAAGCCAACAAACGCATCGTTTTGGCAGAAGGCGAAGAGGAAAGAAACTTGAAAGCTGCGGACATCATCATTGAGAACGGTTACGCTGCTATTACGTTGCTCGGCAACAAGGCCAACATTGAGGCCAAAGCCGCTGAATGGGGACTGAAGAACATCGCGAAGGCCGAGATTATCGACCCGCTGAACAACCCCAAAAAGGATTTCTACGCCAACATGCTGTACGAAATCCGCAAGAACAAAGGTATGACGATGGAAGAGGCCCTCAAGAAAGTGGAAGATCCTCTTTACCTCGCCACCCTGCTCATCAAGAACAAAGACGTTGATGGCGAAGTGACTGGTGCACAGCACGCTACGGGCGATGTGCTTCGTCCTGCCTTCCAGATTGTGAAGACTTTACCTGGCATCTCTGTCGTTTCCGGCGCATTCATCATGTGCTTCCAAGACAAGAAATGGGGTGACGATGGCGTGATGGTGTTCGCCGACTGCGCTGCCGACCCGAATACGGACGAGAACAAGCTCGCTCAAATCGCTGTGGTGACGGCTCAAACCGCCCGCACCATCGCCGGCATCGAGCCTCGCGTGGCTATGCTGAGCTTCTCCACCAAGGGTTCTGCAAAACACGAACTGGTCGACAAGGTGGTCAACGCTACTCGCATCGCCAAAGAGATGGATCCTAACTTGGTGATTGACGGTGAACTGCAGGCTGATGCCGCTATCATCCCGTCTGTGGGTGCTCAAAAGGCTCCCGGCAGCCCTGTCGCTGGTAAGGCTAACGTACTGGTATTCCCCTCATTGGAGACCGGTAACATCGCTTACAAGTTGGTGCAGCGTTTCGCTGGCGCCGATGCCGTTGGCCCCGTCATGCAGGGTATGGCCGCTCCTATCAACGACCTCTCCCGCGGTTGCTCCGTGGACGACATCGTCAGCTTGGTGGCCATCACTGCTTGTCAGGCTGCTGGTAACACGTTCTAACAGTTTAATTTTCAATACTGTAGAGACGCGATTAATCGCGTCTCTACATTTTTTTTATGTCACAGTTTTCGTTTCACTGGCAATTAGCCCGCCGCATTCTTCGCGAAAAAGGCAACCGCTTCGCCAAACCCATCATCCGGCTTTCGGTGTTTGGCGTGTCACTCGGTGTGGTTATCATGTTGATAGCCATTGGGGTTACGTCCGGCTACAAGCAGGTGATCGAAGACAAGGTGGTGACCATGGGACAACATATCCGCATCTCGCACTACGACCGCAACTACTCCTTCGAACAGATTCCTATCACACTGAACGACACATTGTTAGGAGACATCCATCGCCATCCCGAAGTGGTCGCGGTACAGCCTTTTGCCACGAAAGTGGGCATCATCAAGACCGCCGACCAAGTGGAAGGCATCGTGCTCAAAGGCGTTGACCAGTCCTTTGACGGCAAGCAGTTCTCCCATAACTTATTGGAAGGAGATACGTTACAGCTTGGTGACACCGTAGCCGATAACCACATCATCCTCTCCAAACGGTTGGCCGATAAACTGCAACTCAAAGTGGGCGACAAGGTACGAACCTACTTCGTGCAAGATCCACCAAGACAGAGAAGTTTCACGTTGTCAGGAATATACGAAACCGGACTACCCGAATACGACACCAAGTTCGCAATTGTGGATCTGCGACACGTGCAGAAACTCAACGACTGGGATTCGCTGCAGGTGAGTGGCATCGAGGTGCTCACCCGCGACTACAACAAGATGGATGAGGTGGGCGAACAACTTCACCATCAGATAGATATCAACCTGAAAGCCGAAACCGTAAAACAAATTTACCCCGAAATTTTCGACTGGATCGCCCTGTTCGACACCAACGTTTCGGTACTGCTCATCATCACCACCTGCGTCTGCATGATCACCATGATGTCGATTTTCTTCATCATCATTTTGGAGCAAACCCGACTCATCGGCATTCTTAAAACCCTGGGAATGAAGACAAAACACGTGGTTAACACTTTCCTGATGGTAGCAGGTCTCACGTTGCTGAAAGGACTGCTCATCGGTAACGCCATCGGTCTCGGTTTAGGCATCTTACAACAACATTTTCACTTCATCAAACTCAATCCAGACACCTATTACGTCAATTTCGTGCCCATAAAGTTCCAATTTTGGGAGGTTTTGATGCTGAATATTGGCGTTTTTGCAGCCTGTATGCTCGTACTGGTGTTGCCCGCATGGGTCATCAGCCGGAAAATCTCGCCAGTGAGCGCCGTTCGCTTCGAATAATCCGACATTTTTTCCTTTTGCCATATTTGATAAAATGTTATTTTTGCAGGTTTTATCAAAATCGAACTGTCGTGAATACAATTGAGCAACAATTTCAGGAAATTCTCCAAAATAAGGAACCTAAAAACCTTTACAATCCCATCGAATATATTCTGATGCAATCCGGAAAACGGTTGCGTCCGTCAATGGTACACATGGCTGCCGATCTCTTCAACGGCGACAACGAACAGACCCAGCACGTGGCTGCAGCCTTTGAAATGCTGCACAACTTCACCCTGATTCACGATGACATCATGGACAAGGCAGACGTGCGCCGTGGACTGCCCACGGTCTACAAAAAGTGGAACAGCAACATCGCCATTCTGTCAGGCGACGCCCTCGTAGCCCTTGCGCTGTTAGAGCTTCTCAAGACCAATTGCCCGCCGGAAACCGTCAAAGCCATCACGGAGATTTTTGCCCGCATCGGACTGGAAATCTGTGAGGGTCAGCAGTTTGACCTCGATTTTGAAACGATGGAAATTGTTCCCATCGAGCAATATGTAGAGATGATTCGTCTGAAAACGGCCGTTATGTTTGCCGGCTGTTTGAAGTCGGGCGGTCTGGTGGCTGGTGCCGATGCCGAAAGCCTGCAAGCCCTTTACGATCTGGGCATCCACCTCGGCCTCGCTTTCCAACTCGCCGACGATCTGCTGGACGTCTATGCTGACTCCGCGCACTTCGGCAAGAAGGTGGGTGGCGACATCAAGGACAACAAGAAGACGTTTGTCTACCTGAAAGCCCTCGAACTGGCCAACGATGCGCAAAAACAGCAACTGAAAGCGCTCTTTTCCACCGTTCCCGCCGACGAACAGGCGAAATTCAATCAGGTGAAAGCCATTTTCGATGCTGTGAACGTGCGCGAAGCCACCGAAAAGGAAATCGGCCGCTATACGCAAATGTGCATGGAAGACATCCAAAAAATTCACACGGAAGAGGCTAAAAAACAGCAACTTATCACATTGGTTAGAAATCTGCAAAGCCGCGACAAATAGATGGCACAAGACAACAGCAACCGTTATTACGTCATCCTTGCTGTGCTGGGGATCCTGATGGCCGTTTACACCATCCGGCTCTTCAATCTGCAGGTACTGGACAAGTCGTACCAGCGAAAGGCCAACGAAAACGCCATCCGTGAGAAGACCATCCACCCTGCCCGCGGTTTCATCTACGACCGCAACGATTCGCTGTTGGTGTACAACGATGCTGCCTACGATTTGATGGTGGTTCCCAAGGAGTTACGCCCGTTCGACACGATGGAACTGTGCCGCGTGTTAGGTTTGGAGATTGAAGAAGTGAGGAAGAAGATTGAGAAGGCCGCCAAATATTCCGGCAGTGTCCCGTCCCTTTTCAAACAGCAGATTTCCAAAGAGGATTACGGCTATTTGCAGGAGAAAATGTCCGAATTTCCGGGCTTTTTCGTGCAAGAGCGCACCCTGCGTACCTACCCGCAACCCATTGCCGCCCATATTTTAGGATACGTCAGTGAGGTGGACGAGCAGGATGTGGAGAACGACAACTACTACAAAATGGGCGACTACATCGGGAAGAGCGGCATCGAGAAGGCCTACGAATCGGTGCTGCGCGGCGTGAAGGGCAAACAGAAGGTGCTCGTCGATGTACACAATCGCGAGGTCGGGCCCTTCAACAACGGGGATGACGACGTGGTGGCTGTGCCAGGCATCTCCATCTGGAGCACCCTCGACATGCAACTGCAGCGCTACGGCGAGGAGCTGATGGCCGGCAAACGCGGTGCCATCGTCGCCATCGAACCCAAAACCGGCGAAATCCTCTGTCTGGTCTCCAGTCCCAATTATGACCCCAACCTGCTGGTCGGTACAGCACGTCCGAAAAACTACGGCACCTTGGTGATGGATCCTCAGAAGCCGCTCTTCAACAGAGCTTTGCAGGCAGCATATCCACCCGGCTCCACCTTCAAGCTCGCCAACGGACTCATCGCATTGCAAGACAATATCATCAACACCAGTACGATCTACTCCTGCTCTGGTGGCGGCTATCACCTTGGTAGTCACGTAGTTCACTGCCATAACTGCGGCGGTCTGAACATCTACAGCGCCATCCAGCGTTCCTGCAACACCTTCTTCTGCCGCGCCTACTACAACATCCTCTCTAACCGCAAGAAATACAAGAACATAGACGAAGCTTACACTGCTTGGCTGGACTACATGAGCTCCATGGGTTTCCTGCAGGTGTTCAACACCGACCTGCCCTACGAGCTGAAAGGACGTATCCCTTCAGCGGAATATTTCGATAAGAAATACAACAACAGTTGGAACGGTAACACCGTGGTTTCCATGGGTATAGGTCAGGGTGAGGCGGCGGTGACCCCGCTGCAGATGGCCAACATGCTGGCCGTCATCGCCAATAAAGGCTACTACATCCGTCCGCATGTGGTGCGCGCCATCGGCAACCGCGACAGTCTGAACACACAATTCAACGAAAAGGTCTACTCCAAAATCGAACCGCGCCACTTTGAAACCGTGCTGCAGGGCATGAAGATGGTGGTGACCGCCGGTACGGGCCGCGGGGCGCAAATCCCTGGCATTGAGGTGGCTGGCAAGACCGGCACCGCACAAAACCCGCACGGTCGCGACCACTCCGTCTTCGCACTCATCGCTCCCGCCAACGACCCGCAAATCGTCATTTTCTGCTTGGTAGAGAACGGCGGCTTCGGTGCCACTGTCGCCTGCCCCATCGCCAGCCTCATGGCCGAATTCTACCTCAACCGCAAAGTCGAGCGAAAAGACCTCGAACAACGAATGAAAGAACTCATCATTAAATAAGCCATGCCGAAGTTAGAACCATACAATAAGATGTCCAAAGGCTTTGATGTGAGGTTGATAAGCTATTACCTCGCACTGGTCTTCATCGGCTGGATCACCATCTATTCCACCTGTTACATTCCCGACGGATCCACTCATATCTTTGACTTTAGCCAACCCTATAGCAAACAGTTGTTGTGGATAGGGACCTCTATCGTATTGGCAACTGTTATCTTATTGATAGACAGTGGTATAATACAGCATTATGCCTACTTTTTCTACCTATTCTGTCTTCTGCTCATGATATTGGTGCTCTTCGTCGGAGCGGAAATCAACGGTGCGAAATCCTGGATCAAGATTGGTGGTTTCAGCATACAACCCACTGAATTCATGAAAGTGGCAACAGCATTGGCGATGGCCAAGTTCATGCAAGAGGGCAAAACCGCCACGCAGCGTCGTTATGTCTGGATCGTGCAGTTCGCGCTGATTGCCATCCCCGTGGTGGTGGTAATGCTGCAACACGACGCCGGCTCGGCCTTGGTGTTCGCTTCCTTCTTCATCCTCTTCTACCGTGAAGGTTTAAGTGCGGCATTTCTCGTTTTATGCATCATCGCCGCCATCATCACCATTATCACTTTGGCATTTAACGAAACCTACGCCATCGCCCTGATTACCGCCGTTTTTATTGGCTTCATGATCTACAACCGAACGCAAAAGAAGAAGATAAGGCGTAATATCATCATTTACGTGGCCAGTATTCTTTTCGTCTTTTCCGTTGATTTTCTCTATGAACACGGTTTCGAACCGCACCAAAAACAGCGTATCGACACGATTCTGGGTAAAACTTCGGATCCGTTGGGCGCAGACTTTAACCTCAACCAGTCGAAAATCGCCATTGGCTCAGGCGGTTTCTTCGGCAAAGGGTATCTCAAGGGGACGCAAACCAAACTCAAATTCGTGCCCGAACAAAGCACCGACTTCATCTTCTGCGCCATCGGGGAGGAATGGGGCTTTGTTGGAACATTAGTGGTCTTCAGTCTCTTCGGAGCACTTATGTTCCGAATCCTGAAACTCTCTGAAAAACAGCGCAATCCGTTTGTTCGATACTATGGATACGGCATTGCCGGCATCTTCGCAGCCCACTTCTTCATCAACATCGGCATGACCATCGGCATCCTGCCCATCATCGGTATCCCGCTGCCCTTCCTCAGCTACGGCGGCTCCTCGCTCTGGGCGTTCACGATGATGCTCTTCTGCTTCATTAAACTCAATGATAACTAAGCTCTTTCCCCTCGGCATTAACCTCTAAACCTTAAACCTTAAACCTTAAACCATAAACCAATACATGGAAGAACTGACCGAAACCTCCACCGCCGTGTTAACCCAAATGGTCACGGAACATACTGGAAACCAACCGACTGCCTGCGTGCCACTGGCGCAGTCCGGCTCCCACAGACGCTATTACCGCTTCACCTTCGCGGATAATAGCACGCTGATCGGCGCGTATAACGAAGATGTGACGGAAAACAGAGCCTTTTTCGAATATACCCGTTTCTTCGCGGCGCATAAGCTGAACGTCCCCGCCCTGTTGGCCATACATGAGGATCAGAAACACTATCTGCTGAACGACCTCGGTACCCAGACGCTCTACGACAAGCTTTGCGAAATTCGAAAGGAGAATGGTGATTTCCAAGAGGTTATGGACTATTATCGAAAGGTGGTGGAGGCGTTGCCTCAATTCCAGATGACCGCAAAGCAAGGACTGGATATGTCGGTGGCCTACCCTCGCGCCGCTTTCGACCGACAATCCATGCAGTGGGACCTCAACTACTTCAAATACTACTACCTGAAAATGGTGAACATTCCCTTCAACGAACAAGCGTTAGAGGATGATTACCAAGCTTTTATGGATTATCTGCTCTCGGTGGACGACAACTA
>JAGBPE010000031.1 GCA_017633495.1 Bacteroidales bacterium
GCCCAAATGCGTCGCAGCGGTTTGCCATGTTCGAGGAAAGCCGTCTCGGGAAGGCCTTGCGCCATCAGGGTGCCTTCGATGCCTTTGCCGCCGAACAACAACGCCAGCTCGGTGATGTGGCCGGCGCCGATTACATGCTGGTTTTTGCGCCAGAAATAGGAGTAAAGATGCACTTTGCCGCCGCAGTCGGCATACAACTGCGCAAACTTTCGGGTGGGCTCCGCGAAAATGGCCATCGTCTTTTTGTGCAAAGCGAGCTCTAAAATCCAGCGTGTCAGGATATTACGATCTAATGCACTCGCCAATTTGTTGCCTCCGATATAGGAAGCCGTCTCGCGTGCGTTGGTGCCGATGAGGATGTCGTGTTTCGGGGCAACCTCGCGCAAACGCCTCTCCTCGTCTTCTTTTGCAGGCAACGGATACACACCTGCATGAGGAGCGAAAATCATGTGTTTGGCCAGTCCTTTTTCGGTAACATGGCTCGTAATCGCTTGCTGTGCTTCCAGAATCCGCTCCACCGGCGCATCCAACGGCAGTTCGTTCAGCTCGTCCAAAATCTTGCGCTCCATCTCCCCGCGGTTCTCCCACGTGCCTATCGGGTCGCTCTGGATGATAGCGCGACAGTAAAGGTCGTCGGTGCCCTCAGAGAGCATAATACATCGCACCAAGTCCCCTCCGGCCGATTCTCCGAAAATCGTAATATTGGTCGGATCACCCCCGAAATCCGCAATGTTGGCCTTCACCCACCGCAAACCTTCAATAGCGTCCAACAGTCCGTTATTGGCAAAACCACCTTCTCTGTTCTTGACGAAACCTAAAAGCGAGAGACGATAGTTGATTCCCACCACAATGACCCTGTTCTCTTTGGCGAGCACGGATCGGTCATAGAAAGGATTGTCGCAGCCGCCATTACGGTACGAACCACCATAATACCAGACCATCACGGGCAACTGACTCTCAGGCGTTGCACCTTCAGGAACGGTGATGGAGAGATACTGACAGCTCTCCTCTTGCGGCAGATTTTCGTAATGTATTCCCGTGAGAACCAGCTCAATCGTAGAACAAAGCTGCACGGGATAGGGCGCAGGTGTGGTGCAGTCGTGCTCCGTGCCCTCGTAGGTGAAAGGCACAGGGGCGCAATAACGCTCAGAAGTGGCAAATCGGATGCCGAAAAACTGCGCACAGTCATCTGCCATAAACCCCTTGAAGGTGCCGGCTTGCGTTTGAACGGTAGGAATGGTGTGGGATTTCATATACAATCCAGGAATTAATGATACTTTCTCTTAGGTGTAATGGGACATAAATGACGGCACATAGTAAGAGGGGGCTTCAACCAGCATCCGCAACACACTGATTATTACCAAAATACCGCATAAATCACCACCAGCAACAAGCAGATGGCGTAGGCGGCGATGTGGAAATCTTTGGTCGTCTTGAACATGTTGCCCGTCAGCGCGATACCCTTCGGATCGTCCTCGCCCTCGCAAGTGGAGAGACTCACCATCACAATGATGGCCATAGTGATGATACAGGTATAGAACATCTGGTCGAGGAAGGGCATATCGATAGGCAAAAACTTGAGGGCCAACGCGATAGGAATCGAAAGCACCACACCCGTGATGGCGCCCTTGTTGGTGGTCTTCTTCCAGAATAGTCCTAACAAGAACAACGCCAAGATACCCGGACTCACTAAGCCGGTGTATTCTTGGATATACTGGAACATCTGTCCCACGCTGCCCAACATCGGGGCAATCAGACAAGCAATTATGAGAAAGATGCCGGCGGAAATCTGCCCGACGGGCACTAAGCGAGGCTCTCTGCCCAATCGTTCTTTCGCTTTCGTGGTAAAATAGGGCTTGAAGATGTCCATGGTAAATATTGTGGAGGCGGAGTTGAGCATGGAAGCCAACGAAGAGATGATGGCGGCGGCTAATGCGGCGAGTACCAGACCTTTAAGTCCTGTCGGAATGAAAGTGCTGATGAGCCACGGATAGGCATTGTCGTTGTTGAGGGCACCGTTGGCCTTAGTAAGCGCCTCCACCGCGCCGAAGCTACCCTCAGTGTACATCACGTAGGCGATCATGCCTGGGATGACCACGATAAAGGGGATGAGCAGCTTGAGGAAGGCAGCAAAGGCCAGACCTTTCTGTGCCTCCTGCAGCGACTTGGCGGCAAATGCTCGTTGGATGATGTACTGGTTAAAGCCCCAATAGTAGAGGTTCGCAACCCAAAGACCACCGATAAGCATTACGATACCGGGCAAGTTGTGGTATTCGGGGTTGTCTTTCGGGAGAATGAGGTGCATTCGATCGCTCGCCGCATCGGTTAGATGGTGGATACCGTTCATGATGGTGCCGTCGGGACTGATGACCTGCAGTGCCACCACCGTGGTAATCAGACCACCCAGCACGAGCAGAATCACCTGCAGAATGTCGGTCCACGCCACAGAAGAGAGACCGCCGGAGATGGAGTAGAGTGCGGCGATGACACCCAATCCGATGATGGCGGGAATAATGAGCGAGCCGTCTCCCGTACCGATAATCGTGTCAATGGCTTTGGCACCGAGGTAGAGCACGGAGGTGAGGTTCACGAAAATGAAAAGTCCCAGCCAGAAGACCGCAAGAATGGTTTTGAGATTCTGCGAATAGCGTTTTTCGACAAATTCGGGGATAGTGTAGATGCCCTGTTTCACGAATACCGGCATAAAATACTTGGCCACGATGATGAGGGTGAGCGCCGCCATAAACTCGTAGGATGCTACTGCGAAACCTCCTGCGAATCCCGACCCCGACATCCCGATGAACTGCTCCGCCGAGATGTTGGCGGCAATCAGCGAAGCACCTATCGTCCACCACGGCAGCGATTTACCCGCGAGGAAATAGTCCTCAGCAGTCTTGTCCTTATTCTTCTTGCGATGGGAAATCCAAAGTCCCAAACCGACAATCACCAGCAGATACGCGGCGAAAATGATGATATCCAGGGTATGATATGCGGGGTTCATTCTTATAGGGTTTAATTATTGGGCAAAAGTACAATTTTTTGGCTTTGAGCTATTGGTCGGTATTTTGTTCAGATGTTTCCATCTGAAGAATGTGCAACTCTTCGGTGCGCACTACTTGTTTTTCTCCGGGAATCTCGAAGGTGAATGTCGCGCCATCCGCACGCACATCGAGGGTGACGGGCGCGCCCATCACGAGCGGCAGGTTCAGCTTTTCATGACCGGCGGGGAAGCCGCAAAGCAATGGGATGTTGTACGGCGCAATGTATTCGCGCAGCATCGCCTCCACACTCTCATAACCGACATCGTTCTCGCAATCGGTGAAATCGCCTAAAATGATACCTTTGCAACGGGCAAGTACACCGCTCATTTTCAGCATGTTGAAGAGACGATCGATGTTGTGGTGGGTCTCTTCCACCTCCTCCACGAAGAGAATAACGTCAGCTTTGCCGATGGCATCAACCTGCGTAACGAGCAGTGGGGCGAAGGTGGCGAGATTGCCGCCCACGAGAGTGCCCGTGGCCCGACCGAGAATATTCTCTTTGTGGGCGGGCAGCTCATAGCGCGGCACCTGACCCTCAAGTAGATTGCGCAGCAACGTGCAGGATTGTTGCACACTGATACTGTCTTGTTTGGCTATGTTGCAGGCCATCACGCCATGAATGCCCATCACGCCGGCGCAGGCCTCCATGCTGAGCAGTGTGGTGATGTCGCTATAACCGATCAGCCATTTCGGTGAGGCGGCAAGCTCTTTCAAGGGCAACCCTTCCACCAAATGCAGGGTACTGTAGCCGCCGCGCAGACAAATAATGGCCTTGATGTCGGGATCGTTGAGCGCCCAGCGGAGGTCAGCGAGCCGTTCCCCCACAGTTCCGGCATAGTGGGCGAGCAACTGTTTGCCGACATTCGGCCCGATGACCGGCTCAAAACCCCAACTGCGCAACGTATCCGCCGCTGCGAAGGCCGTCTCCATCGAACAATAATACGAAGGAGAGATCAGCGCCACCTTGTCGCCCGGTTTCAAATAGGCTGGAGCCACACACTTGAGCGGTTTCTTCGGTCCCGTGCCCTTCACCACGGGTGTCAAGGCGATGAGGCACAGAATTGTGATTATAATTCGGATTGAAGAGGTGATTCTACTCATATCATTCATTGTTTGTGGCAAAAATACATTTTTTTTGCGATAGGAAATTGGATTCCCCGCACACCTAACGGTGTGCGAACCCCACCGTTGTGCCACATTTCCTACCGAGCCCTGCAGCCCTATAGGCCTGCATTCGCGAACGATTTCCTACCTGTAGCAGAGTGTATCTTCGTAGGAGGTTCCACTTAATGCGTTCGCAGAATGGCACTTAGGCATCACGAACTTGGATCAGCCCAGAGGGCTGAAGGGTTTGGTAGCAACGAATGATACGGGCGCGACGTTCGCAAGCCGTTAGGTTTGCGGGCAATCAACATGTTTCTGTCTTATCGTCTTCGACAGACATTTAATAAAAGAACGACAATATTGCTTATCAACGTGGCCATTCCGAATGAGGCATAAATGAAAAATGCTGTTACAAACTCATCCCTGCCTCCAAACCATGATATAATTAAAAATACGAACAGATAAAATAAGCATGCAGCGATAAGATTTAACACATTTATGTATTTAAGGAAGCGAGTGTTCTTGACGATTTGCCCTTTTTTGACAGCAAAAAGCACACGCAAACTGAAGGCAACAAACACAAGGGGAATGAGTAGGAGTATCATTTCGTGACATTTTTCATTCGTAACTATTAACAATTAACCGTAGAGACGGTGTGCACACCGTCTCTACAAACGAACAATTTCCCTAGCACCATTGCCAATTTCCGCCACATAGAAATCCGCGCACAAGCCGAAACGTTCCTCATACGCGCGACCAAGGCTTTCGATAAACACATCTACTTGGTTTTCAGTGATTAACGTCACCGTGCATCCGCCGAAGCCTGCACCGGTCATCCTACTGCCGAGCACACCGGGGAACTGCTGTGCAAAGGTGGCGAGGAAATCGGTCTCGGGACAGGTCACTGCATAATCGTTGCGCAGGGTGGCGTGCGAGGCGTTCATCAGCTGTCCGAAACGGACCATGTCGCCGCTTTTGAGTGCGGCGATAGCCTCCCGCACGTTTTCGTTCTCGCGCACCGCGTGCCGCGCCCGCTTGAGCACGTTGCCCGTAAGGTGTGTCGCAACCGTATTGAACTGATCCATAGTGAGTTGGCAGAGACAATCGACCTGTCGGTGCGCACGGATGATCTCCAACGCCTGCTGACACTCGCTGCGCCGCTGGTTGTAGGCCGAATCCACGAGTCCGCGTTTCTTGTTGGTGTTGGCGATGACGAACTTCAGCCCGCGCATCTCTAACGGCACATGCTCGTACTCCAACGTATTGCAATCCAACGCGATAGCACAGTCTTTCTTCCCGAATCCCGAGGCGAACTGGTCCATGATGCCGCAGTTCATCCCCACAAAGTCATTCTCCGCATGTTGCGCCATTTGCACCAGCTCTAACATGGTGAACGGATTGTCGTTCAGCGCGTTGAGGGCAACAGCAGTCACCACCTCGATGGAGGCGGAGGAGGAAAGTGCAGCCCCGATGGGCAGGTCGCCGCGAAAATGGAACTGCCACCCCGAAACGGGATATCCGCGGTCGGCATACTCTTTGAGCACGCCCAACGGATAGTCCACCCAGTTGTTCTGTTTTTGCGACAGATCCTCTTTACAGATGACAAATTCCGCTGGATTATTCTCGGAGGTAAATCGGCAAAAATCTGCATCATCGTTCTGTTTCACAGTAAGATATGTTCCCATATTAAGGGCGGCA
>JAGBPE010000212.1 GCA_017633495.1 Bacteroidales bacterium
AAACCCGAAGATTGCCGCGAAATCATCGACGAGCACATCATCAAGGGTAGAAAAGTTCAGCGCCTGCTGTACGAAAACCCTGAGGACAAAGCTCACATCTCCGACTCCAAGCACATGGGCTTCTACAAGAAACAGATGCGTATCGCTCTCCGCAACTGCGGTTTCATCGATCCTGAAAACATCGACGAATACATCGCACGTGACGGTTACAAGGCTTTGGCTACCGTTCTGGAACAGAACGACCCCGCCGCTACCATCGACGTCATCAAGAAATCCGGTCTCCGCGGCCGTGGCGGTGCTGGTTTCCCCACCGGTTTGAAATGGGAACTCTGCGCTAAGAACGCTGCTGATCAGAAATACATCATCTGCAACGCCGACGAAGGCGACCCGGGTGCATTCATGGATCGTTCCATCTTGGAAGGCGACCCGCACTCCATCATCGAGGCTATGGCCATCGGCGGTTTCTGTATCGGAGCCACCATCGGTTTGGTTTATATCCGTGCTGAATATCCGCTGGCTATCCACCGTCTGCAGGTGGCTATCAACCAAGCCCGCGAATATGGTCTGCTCGGCAAGAACATCTTCGGTACCGATTTCGATTTCGACATCATCCTCCGCTATGGTGCTGGTGCATTCGTCTGCGGTGAGGAAACCGCTTTGATCCACTCCATGGAAGGTCTCCGTGGCGAGCCTACCTTCAAACCGCCATTCCCGGCAGTTGAAGGTTACTTGAAGAAACCGTCCAACGTGAACAACGTGGAAACCTACGCCAACATCCCAGTTATCATCAACAAGGGATGGGAATGGTTCTCCTCTATCGGAACGGAGAAATCCAAAGGTACGAAAGTGTTCGCATTGGCCGGCCAGATCAACAACGTCGGTTTGATCGAAGTCCCGATGGGTATCACCTTGCGTGAAGTTATCTACGAAATCGGTGGCGGTATCAAGGGCGGCAAGAAGTTCAAAGCCGTTCAAACCGGCGGTCCTTCCGGCGGCTGCTTGACCGAGAAGTTCCTCGACACCCCGATCGACTATGATAACCTCGTGGCTGCTGGCTCCATGATGGGTTCCGGCGGTATGATCGTCATGGACGAAACCTCCTGTATGGTTTCCGTGGCTAAGTTCTACCTCGACTTCACCGTGGAAGAGTCCTGCGGCAAGTGTTCTCCCTGCCGTATCGGTAACAAACGTCTGTGCGAAATCCTTGACAAGATCACCAAGGGCCAAGGCACCATGGAAGACCTTGACAAGCTCCGCAACCTGGCACACGTCATCAAAGACACGGCCCTCTGCGGTCTCGGCCAGACCTCCCCGAACCCGGTGTTGTCCACCATCGACAACTTCTGGGATGAGTACGTGGCCCACGTGGTTGACAAGAAATGTCCCGCTGGTCAATGCAAGGCCCTGAAACAATACATCATCGATCCTGAGAAGTGTAAAGGCTGTACCGCTTGCGCACGCAACTGTCCGGTCGGCGCTATCAGCGGAACGGTGAAGATGCCGCATGAAATCAACCAAGAGCTCTGTATCAAGTGCGGTACCTGTATTGAAAAATGTAAGTTTAACGCAATTAGTATTAAATAGTTAAAGGGTATTAATATGGATATGATAAAATTAACAATAGACAATAGAGAAGTTGAAGTACCAAAAGGTACCACTATTCTTAAAGCCGCTCAAGGCATGGGTATCGATATTCCTACCCTTTGCCATTTCGAGCTGAACAACCTGGGCGTGCACAACAAACCCGGCGGATGCCGTATTTGTGTGGTGGAAGTGGCCGGTCGTCGTAACCTGGCTCCCGCCTGTGTCACCGAATGTATGCCCGACATGGTGGTGAGAACCAACTCCATGCGCGTGATCAACGCCCGCCGCACAGTCCTCGAGCTGATCCTCTCCGATCACCCGGCAGACTGTCTGCAATGTGCCAAGAACGGCAACTGCGAGTTGCAAGACCTCGCTGTCCGCTTCGGCATTCGTAAAAACCCGTTCATTGGACCGGAGCACGAGCAATCCTCCTATCAAATCGAGGTTTCCCCGTCCATCATCCGCGACATGAACAAGTGCGTCATGTGCCGTCGTTGCGAGACGATGTGTAACGAGATGCAGACCGTTGGCGCTCTGTCCGCCATCGAGCGTGGTTTCCCAGCAGTGGTTTCCACCGCTTTCAACCAGCATCTGGATCACTCACCGTGTACCTTCTGCGGCCAGTGCGTCGCTGTTTGTCCTGTGGGCGCTCTTACCGAGGTTGACCACACCGGCGCTGTTCTCCGCGCTATCGTGGACCCGAACAAGAAAACCGTCGTCCAAGTGGCTCCTGCCGTGCGTGTGGCTATCGGCGAAGAGTTCGGCATGGAACCCGGCACCATCGCTACTGGCAAGCTGACCGCCGCTCTGAAGGCTCTCGGCTTCGACTATGTGTTCGATACCGACTGGTCCGCCGACTTGACGATTATGGAAGAAGGCACCGAGCTCATCGGCCGTCTGACCAAGTTCTTGGCTGGCGACAAGAGCGTTCCGCTTCCAATCCTCACCTCCTGCTGTCCTGCATGGGTGAACTTCTTTGAACATCAGTTCCCGGATATGAGAGATCTTCCTTCCACGGCAAAATCTCCTCAACAGATGTTCGGTGCTATCGCCAAATCCTATTTTGCTGAAAAGATTAACTGCAAGCGCGAAGACATGATCAGCGTGTCTGTGATGCCTTGCTTGGCCAAGAAATACGAAGTTGGCCGTGACGAGTTCAAGGTGAACGGCAATCCTGATGTAGATTACTCCATCTCCACCCGCGAGCTGGCACGTCTCATCAAGATGGCCAACATCGACTTCAAATCCCTGCCTGATGCTGAATTTG
>JAGBPE010000213.1 GCA_017633495.1 Bacteroidales bacterium
ACCGACAAAAACCTTTTATGATGAATCAGCACCAATTACATATTAACGAAGAGGCGACCCGCTGTTTGCTGTGCGAGGATGCGCCCTGCACCAAAGCATGTGGAAAAGGGGATCCCGCGCGCGCCATCCGTGCCATCCGGTTCAACAACGCGAAAAATGCCGGGAAGTGGGTTGCCGAATGCACTGATGCCGATCTCGAACGCGCCGAACAGGCCTGTATCCACTACGACCAGCCAATCCGTATCCGCGAACTGTTGAAAGCGGCTGAATGCGAAGCGGTTACAACCGATAAACCGGCTCCCAGTCTCGCCATTACGTTTTGTGGCATTCCCTGCGAGAACCCGTTCTTCCTCGCGTCGTCGGCCATCTGCACCAACTACGACATGGTGGCCCGCGCCTTGGAGATGGGTTGGGCGGGCGTCTTCTACAAGACCATCTGCAAACAGGACATCCACGAGGTGTCGCCCCGATTTGATGCTGTCAAGGAGGGCACTACGTTTGCCGGCTTCCGAAATATGGAGCAGCTGAGCGAGAACCCATACGAGGTCGATTTTGAAATCCTACGCCGGCTGAAGCAGAACTATCCGACCAAGGTGATTGTGGCTAGCATCATGGGGGAATTTGAGGAAGATTGGATCTCTTTGGCGAAAATGGCCGAAGATGCCGGCTGTGATGCCGTGGAACTGAACTTCTCGTGTCCGCAGATGCGTCTGGCGGGCATGGGCAGCGATGTGGGACAGGACACGGAACTCGTGGCATACTACACTTCATACGTGAAACACCACGTGAACATTCCCGTCATTCCCAAAATGACGCCCAACATCACGAACATGAACCGTCCTCTCCTGGCCTCCTATTTCGCCGGTGCCGATGCCATCTCTGCTATCAACACCATTAAGAGCGTGACGATGTCGCCAGAAGCCAAAGTCAGTGATAAATGGACCGTGTCGGGCTATTCAGGACGGGCTGTAAAGCCCATCGCCCTGCGGTTTATTCTCGAAATGGCGCAGAATCCGATTGTGAACCGACAGCACAACAAAGAGGATGTCAATATTGCCCAATCGTTGCCGGCAAGCAACACCCGACTGCCGAAAAACGAAAATATAGAATTCAGCGGTATCGGCGGCATTGAAACGTGGCGTGATGCGTTGGAATTCATGCAGTTGGGATGTCGCAACGTGCAGGTGTGCACCGCTGTCATGGAGTACGGCTACCGCATCATCGACGACCTCATCTCCGGAATGCAAACCTATATGCAAGAGCGTAGTATAGAGCATCTTGAGGATATTGTGGGTGAAATGGTGCCGTCGTTCGTGCAGGCCTCAGAGCTTGACCGCGACACGAAAATCATGCCGGCTTTCGACCACAAGAAGTGTATCGGTTGCGGTCGGTGTTACATCTCCTGCCGTGACGGCGGTCATCAGGCCCTCACTTTCGATGCAGAGAGCCGCCAGCCGCACCTCATAGGCACGAAATGTGTCGGTTGCCACCTGTGCCGACTGGTTTGCCCGGCATCCGCTATCGGGGTGGCGAAAAGGATTGAAAAGCGGGAAAACGAATCATAATTCCAGCCGCAGCACCCGAATGGGTCTGCCTGCTCCCTGATACTGCGTCTCGTCAATGCAGGTTTCGCCGGTAGGCACGAAGCCGCACTTCTCCATCACGCGACCCGAGGCGGGATTGTCGATAAAGTGGCCGCTGACGAGGGATTTGATCTCCGTGGTCTTGCGGATGTGGTCCAGCATCAGCCGCAGCGCCTCCGTGCAGATGCCCTGATTCCAGTAAGGCTTGGCCACCCAGTATCCGCAGATAGGCTCGTTCTCGCGAGCGGGCAGCTTGCAGTCGCACGAAGGACCGTAGCCCATCGCGCCGATGGCCTCGCCGGTGGCTTTCAGCTCAATAGCCCATGTACACAGCGCATCGTTGAACACGGTGCGGATAATCTCCAAGCTCTCCTCCACGCTTTGGTGCGGCGCCCAGCCTGCGCGGGGACCCACTTCTGGGTCGGAGGCGTATTTGTAAAGCGTCTCGGCATCGCTCTCGCGCCACGGACGCAGCAGGATTCTTTCGGTTTCCATTCTTATAGAATTATTGAGGCGGCAAAAATACAATGTTTTGCGGGATGGGGGTTATATTTGGCGGAAAATATGTTTGGAATTTGTCCGCAGCCCCGCGTCTCATCAAATCACAATCATTTTCGAAGGAAGTATGCGATCCAAAACAACGGTGTCGTCTTCAATATGAAAAACGTAATTCCATCGTCTGTTATGTGAAAGCATCCGACGTGCTTGAGGGTGTATTTATTGATTTTCATATTTTGCTTCCACGACTTTCCATAGTTCATTAAAATATTCGTCCACGCTCATGCGACCTTCTGGCATAGCAGTGCCACTTTCAATGCCATCAACTGCAGGCATTTCAAGGCATGGCTTAGTGGTGTTGTAAGCCACTCTTGGCTCACAAACCTTTGAATCTCTGTTCTCTTGGTCTTTTTTTCTTTTCATTTTATTCTCTTTTACAATGCGGCAAAGATACGAAAAATTTCATATTCGCAACTATGTTTTAGAAATGTTGTATCTTTGCCGTGTTGTTTCCAAAATGTAAGTTTTTCACATATTAAACAGTGGTGAGGTTTCACAGGCCCATATTCTATTGAAAGACTGTAACCCAAAAGTAATGCCAAAATGATATTGTTAGAGTGTGAATTAGAGTATATTCACGACAAAATAGAGGAACTATCAAGCGTGGATTTGCAAAATAAACTGTGGTTAAATCGGAACAATAACACAGGGCGTATTTCTTCGTATACAGAATTGATGTGTACTTTATATGACGATTGTTTTTTAGAACTCGTCTTAAGAAAAGCCATGGAGAAATATGGATATTCCAGTGATGCTTTAAACGGATTATACAAATTAAACTCTTTGCTCAATAACTATGAAGAACCATGTACTAATGGTTATATTGATGACGAACTAGTAATCAAAGATTCAAATTGGCAAGTGATTGTCAAGCAGGCGCAAACAGTTCTTGCGAATTGGAATCAAACACAACCGTTGTTAGCGCAATTATGAAGTATTACTTGCTCGTATAAAAGAGAATGTTGAAAGAGAGAATTTTTCGATATGCAAAAGAAACCGCTATACCGCAAGTTGAATGAGGTCGGCACCTACGGACATTTGCAACCCCTTAGAAAATACCGTTTTGACCGTCATAAGAAAACGCCCGTTGGCAGTAAAATGCGGACAGAACAGAAAAAGGTCAGATACGATTACGCACCGTTGTTCCGTTTCCTGCTTTCCAAAGTCGGGAAACCGTGGGATCCGATATTCCAGGAATGCCAGTCGCGTTTGGACACGACAACTCCGATAACATTCATGGTGGTCAATGTGAACGAACGAGGTCTGGTGGTCGATCGAGGTTATGAAGCCTACAACAGTTTTTTTCAATATGATGAGACATACGATGGCTTGAAGAAGAGTTTCCGTTATGGCTCTGACAGCTATTGGTCAACGTTGTTCGTGGATTCCGACGGCATATTGCAATTTGTCGATGAGACATACGTGGAGCCGTATCACAATTATTATTGCCCATGGATGACGCAGTCTTGGAACGGTGAACCATTTGTTCCCGAAAACAATTCGCAAGCAGATGAATCCTAATCGTTTGCCCACTGAATCTCGGTTATTCAAATCACAATCATCTTCGAAGGAATTATGCGATCCACAACGACAAAGTCGCCTACAATATGAAAAACGTAATTTCATCGTCGGTTGTGGGAAAGCATTCGGCGTGCTTGCGGGTGTATTCTCCTAAGCGTAATGGAACGACTTGGCTGATATAATCCAGCAAAGATAGAAAGAGATTGCACCTCGGAAATCATCGTTTCAATGTATCGCAACGCACCTTTGTGCGACATGATAGTTTTGAGAAAATCCAACAGGTTGTCAAGATCTGCTACGGCAGATTTGTTAATCACTACATGAAATGTTTTCATAATATTCGTTCACCATGGTTTTAAGTTTGTCAAAATATTCTTCCACACTCATGCAGTCGTCTGGCATGGCGGTGACAGAATTAGAGTCTGCTATAGCAGCTGTTTCAGCACATGGTACAGCGCTGTTGTATGCCACTCTCGGCTCACAAACCTCTGATAATCTGTTCCCTTGGTCTTTTTTTCTTTTCATTTTATTCTATATTATAATGCCGCAAAGATACAAAAAATTTTCATATTCGCAACTATGATTTTAAAATTTCTGATTTTTTCAAAGCTATCCCTTCTTAAACCGCGCATACCCCTCCCACGCGCCTAACATATCTTCCGCAGTATGCCCTTCGCGGAAAAACTCCACCTGGAAATCCTTCTTGAAAGGTGCCCAGTTGCCGCAGATGAGGCCGTCGTGGGCGATGATGGGCTGGAAGATGCCCCGGTTGTTGTGTGCGCGGTGCTGATGCTCCGGCTGCAGCACGATGTCGCGACTCTTGTAACCGATCAGGTACTCGTCGTAGGGCGGAATCAGCAGGTATTGTCCTTTGCGGAAGCCTCGTGTGCGGCAGTCGTCCGTCAAATAGAATTCCCTGCACGATAGAGACGGTGTGCACACCGTCTCTACATGTAGATAATCGCCCAACAATTCAATTCCCCTTCGGCAGTCGCTGATGTTCAGTCCCGACCACCACACAAAATCCTCCAATGTGGCGGGCTGCCGGCTCTGGAAATACTTTCGGGTGAAGCGCATCAGGGCTTCGTCGCGGTCGAGGGTTTCCGTGCGTTTCACCTTTTCGGAAGCGAGCGCGTAAGTCGCCTTCATCGGTTGTAGGTTGCCGCTGCAAAGCGTTCCCGTTAGTTCACCCATGCGGATGTGGTACGACAGCCTGTGGTCGTCCATCGTGATGTCCTTTTCCGCCAGTGCATTCACGAAATCCTCTTTCGTCACGCTCCCTTTGTCGGCGGCGGTTTGCGCCAGTATCTCCCTGATTTTCAAGTATTCCTCATCGGGAATGTCGATTTTGTTGCTGTGCATCCAGCCGTTGGTGACGGAGATGGCCTTGGGAGCGCAGAGTTCGAGCATCCACCAGTAGTCCTCGGCGGCCACCAATTGCCATGTACCGCGCATGAGGTGAAAACGGATGATTTTTCCGCTATCGAACGCTTTCGTGAAAGCCGACAACGACGGTTTGCGGGTGCGCATCGCCACCGCCCACCGCATCAGCCGGTATTCCTGCGCCTGCATCGCGCCCAAGTGGCTCACCACCTCAGCCGGATCGCTGAACTGTGGCGCCACAAGCTGCTGGTTGAGAAGTCGGGATGTTACGGGATTCATCGCTTGCTGATTATCGAATTCGTCAATATTTCCACGGGAACGGTTCGTTTGTCCTTTTCTCATTTCCGTGGAGATCAATATAATTGCTGTTATTTGTCCGTTTGTTATAGGAGCAT
>JAGBPE010000214.1 GCA_017633495.1 Bacteroidales bacterium
TATGCCATTACCTCTGTGAAAATCGAAGGCGTCGCGCAGGAGTTTTCGTCCATACCGGGCGTCATGGAAGATGTCATCGACATAGTCCTCAACCTCAAACAGGTCCGTCTGAAAAACAAGGTCGAGGGTTATACATCCGAGAAAGTCTCCATCGTCATCAGCGGTCAGGACACCTTCACGGCCGGCGATATGAACCGCTATCTCAACTATTTCCAGGTGTTGAATCCGGAATTGCTGATTTGCCGTATGGAACCCACTGTTCGTCTGAACATGGAAATCACAATCGACAAGGGTCGTGGCTATGTTCCTGTCGAGGACAACCGCCAGCTCCATGACGGTATTGATGTGATTGCCGTTGACTCCACTCACACGCCTATACGGAACGTCAAATATACAATCGAGCCTTATCGTGTCGAGCAAAAGACCGACTTTGAGAAGCTGATTATCGAAGTGGAGACGGACGGTTCCATCCATCCGAAGGATGCCATCCAGGAGGCTGCCAGAATTCTGATTCAGCATTTCGCTCTTCTCTCTGATGAGAACATCGCTCTTGAATCTCAGGATCAGATTGAAAGCCAGGAGGTGACAGAGGATAGTGAAAAGAATATCCGTCAGATTCTTCAAGCAAAGCTTATTGACATGGATCTCTCCGTGAGAGCACTCAACTGCTTGAAATCCGCCGAGTTGGAGACTTTGGGTGATTTGGTCGCCTTCCACAAAGCAGACCTGCTCAAGTTCCGCAATTTCGGTAAGAAGTCCTTGGCTGAGCTCGAAGAACTGGTCCACAACAAGGGTTTGGAATTTGGTATGAATGTAGAAAAGTATAATATAGATAACGAATAGAACAATGAGACACGCTAAAAAAATTAACCATTTAGGTAGAACGGATGCGCACAGAAAGGCCATGTTGTCCAATATGGCAACCTCTCTGATTATGCATAAAAGAATCAGCACCACCTTGGCTAAAGCTAAAGCGTTGAGAATGTACGTGGAACCCATCGTGACCCGTTCCAAAGACGACACGACCCACTCCCGCCGTATGGTGTTCTCCGAATTGCAGAACAAATATGCCGTGACGGAGCTTTTCAGAGAGATTTCCCCGAAGATTGCCGATCGTCCGGGCGGTTACACCCGCATTCTGAAGACCGGCTTCCGCAAGGGTGACAATGCCGAGATGTGCATCATCGAGTTTGTAGATTTCAACGAAACCTACACAGTTGAGAAAACCAAGAAGAAATCCACGCGTACGCGCCGTAGCAGCAAGAAGGCTGCCGCCGCTCCCGTGGAAAATGTGGCTGAAGAGGCTCCCGCAGCAGAAGTGGAAGCTCCCGCAGCCGAGTAAACAGATGTCCGGTTTAATTACACAAGCGAACGGTACCTTTTCAGGTGCCGTTTTTTTCTTTTAAAGGCTGTCATTTTTTTATACATTCAAAGAAAACATGTAACTCTTGTATGGAAAAAAAAATCGTATTTTTGTCGCATCCGTTTTGAATTGAAAATGAATCCTTAAATGAGTTTTTTACCACTTAAAACCTATAAACAGTGAAAATACTACATACAAGTGACTGGCATTTGGGTCATATGTTGTACAATTATGACCGAACAAAAGAACAGATGGCCATGCTGGAGCAGATGGCCAGAATTGTGGAAGAGCAGAAACCGGATGTGTTTCTGTTGTGCGGGGATGTGTATCACACGTCGCAGCCATCAGCTGCCGTACAGACTATGCTCACAGACGGAATGGTGAGCATTCACAACGCGCATCCCCAAATGAAGATTGTGATGACCGCGGGCAACCACGACAGTGGATCGAAGCATGAGATTTTCAAAACCCCTTGGCGGGCCCTCGGTGTGTATGCCATCGGACAGTTAGAGAAGGAGAATCTGGACGAGCATATCATTGAAGTGCCGGGAAAAGGCTATGTGATTGCCGTGCCGTATGCGAATGAGCGGAATATCCCCGACGGATTTTTCCAGAAGCTACTTGACAGGGTGGCGGAAAGGAATACGGAAGGGCTGCCAGTGGTGCTGACGGCCCACACGACCGTGAAAGGCTGTGACTTTACGGGACATGACCACGCATCGGAATATACCGTGGGGGGCATCGATTCGTTGGAACTGAACCAGATGGGCGAAGGCTATGACTATCTGGCGTTGGGACACATCCATCACGAACAATTTGTGCATAGTGGTAAGCATAATGTAAGATACTGCGGCACACCGCTGGCTGTCAGTTTTGACGAGAATTTCCCTCATTCTGTCAGCATGGTTGAGATTGGAAAGCATGGAGAGAAACCTAATGTGGAGAGAATCGAGATTGTGAATCCGCATCCGTTGGTGACATTACCCACAGAAGGATTGTCATCATGGGAAGAGGCCAAACAACTTTTGGAGAAATTCCCTGATGATATTCCCGCATACATTCGGCTGAACGTGGAAATTGATGACTTCCTTCCCGTTGAAGCCACCGCAGAGGCGGAAACTTTGGTCAAGGGCAAACAATGCCGATTCTGCCATATCAATGCCAAGAGGAAGATTGCCGCCCAAGGCGATGCCAAAGGGTTGACCGTGCAGGAATTCCAATCGGAAGAGCCGGTAGAGATTGCCAAACGATATTCCGAATATGCGGGTGTCAACTTCGATGAGGAACTGGAATCGATGTTCAAGGAGGTCATGGATATGGTGGCCGATGATTCACGAAATGAAAAGTAAAGGAGGCTGATTATGAAATTACAGAAACTGACGATACATAATATCGCATCAATAGAGGATGCCACGATTGATTTTGAGGCGCAACCGCTAGCCGACAGTGAGGTTTTCCTGATAACGGGCAAAACGGGGTCGGGAAAGTCAACAATACTGGATGCCATTTGTCTTGCTCTCTTTGCAGACACGCCGAGGCTGAAAGGAACCCTGAGGGAGGGCAATCCGAAAGATGAGGAGAAAAGCATTACCATGAAAGACCCTCGCCAGCTGATGCGGAGGAATACTGGCGAGGCTTGGGTGACGCTTACCTTTACGGGCAGCGACGGCGTGCATTACGAGGCCAGCTGGTCGGTGGCCCGCGCAAGGAGAAATCCGACAGGTAACCTTCAGGGCAAAGTATGGCTACTGAAAAACCTTGACACAGAGAAAACCATCACGAGAGATGGGGAAATCAGTTCGGCAATAAAAGCAGCCATCGGACTTGATTTCAACCAGTTCTGTCGTACAACATTGCTGGCACAGGGAGAGTTTACGAGATTCTTGAACAGTAAGGATGAGGCGAAAGCAGAGATTTTGGAAAAGATAACAGGGGTTGATATCTATACGAAGTTGGGAAAGAAAGTGTATGAGGTGACGGGTGGCAAGAGGAATGATTGGGAAAAGGCAAAGCGGCTTGTGGAAGAAACCTCCGTACTGTCTAAAGACGAAGTGGCAGAGAGAGAGCAGCAGATTGGGGAATTCGAGACGCAGTACAAGGCCATCAAGACGGCGAATGATGAGGATAAGGGAAAGTTGGAGTGGATCAAGAAAGATACGGCACTTGCCGTGGATTTAGATAACGCCACGAAAGAACATCAGCAGGCCCTGACGGTGGTGGAAAGCCCCGAATTCCAAGCAAAAGAATTGTTGGTCAAACAATGGAACGGCTCGATAGAGGCCCGAAATTGTCTGGAGGCGATGAATAAAGCGGAGAACGACAAAGCTGACCAGCAGCGGAAACTATCGTCCTTGAGATTGGATTACCTCGGTGTGCTTGGCGGTTACGCTTTTGCGGAGCACGAGATTTCAACAGCGAAAAGCGAAATGGAATCTGTGGAAATTATTCTTGAAACTGAAAAAGACAAGGCTTCGGTCTATGGCAACACCCAGACCATCACGGGCTTTTTGTCCGCTATAGATGACGGCCGCATTAAAATAGAAAACAACCAGTGGGTTGTTAGCGAGGGAAACAAGAATTTGACTGATAATTTGCAACCGACATACCTCAAAGAGCACGAAGAGGCGAATACGGCGCAGGTTGCCTTCGACAAGCGGGAAGCGGAAATCAAGGCGCAGGAGGATAGCCTGGAAGCCCTCCATTTGAGCGATTTACGCCGTCAGCGCGATAAAGCCAAGGAACTGCAGCAAAACATTACGACTACGTTAGAAAGAATAAATTTGTATAAACAAGAAAGGGAACGCAGGGAAGAAACAGGCAAAGCACTTGAAAAAACGTTGGCCGAGATTGAACAGAAAAAGGAAAAGGCTGCACAGCTGGAGCCGCTGATCCGTGATGCCAAGGTGAAGATGGATGCATGCAAGGAAATGCTTGACAAGCAGAGCGATACTGTTAACAAGTTTGCACAAACTCTACGTCAGAAACTGAATGTGGGTGACACCTGCCCTGTTTGCCGGCAGGAAATCAGAAACGGGCTTCCTCATGAGGAGGAATTAGCCAAACTTGTCGGTGGATTGCAAGAGGCGTTCACTGAGGCGGAAAAAGAATATAATAAACTTGTTAACGATAAGAACAGACTGGATGCCGAGATATCGACTGATACTTCTTCATATATGAAGGCAAAAGAGGCTTTTGAGAAAGACACATCGCTTGAAACTGCGAAACGGAAAGTTGTTGACGGCTGTAAGCTGTGCGGAATTGAGAAGGTTGAAGACTCCACGCCCGACAATCTGGATTCTCTCCTAAAACAGACGGAGAAGGACGTGGCAGACCTGGGGAAGAAGATTTCCGAGGGCGAAGAAAAGGACGCTGCCATCAGGGAGCAGAGAAAAGTTCTTGAAACAATGCGCAAGAGTTTGGACAAATTGAATGGTGCAGTGCAAAAGGCCCTGCAAGCAGTCAACGAGTGCAAGAGCAAGATTGCCACGGCCGAGGAGCTTGTCAAAACGAAAAAGGAAGAGGTTTCTGCTGCAGAGGAGAATGCAGCAAAGTACATCACTGGGCAATGGGATTGTGATTGGCGGGTGAACCCCAAGGCGTTTTCTGACGAATTGAAACGCAAGTTTGATGCCTATCAGCAGAACGTTCTGCGAAAACAGACGCTTGAGAACCAACTCTCCAAGTTAACTGATGACAGCAAGAGGGTGAAGGAAGTTATAGCGGACATTCAGCAGATGATGCCGGAATGGGACGGCTTGGAGGTTGCGAATATGGCGATGTTACCTGATATCCTGCGGAAAGCCAACGGTGTGAAAAATGGAATCTCCACGGCACTTGTGCAGCTGAAAAATGCGGAGACAGATTTTGGGAATAATAGTCAGAAATTGGAGGCATTTTTAGCCGCTCATACGGAAATCAGCAAAGAGCGGTTGTCCGAATTGAACGGATATGCCCAACAGCGTGTCAATGACCTCAATTTGTCGCTCGATGATGAAAAAAACAACGTGTTGACCAAGAAAACCTTACTGGACGATATCCTCAGAAGACAGAAGGAACACAGACAGGACAAGCCGGACCTCAAGGAGGAGGACACGGCTGAGGCTCTGGAAGCGCGTATCAAAGATGTTGAGATAATACTGGATGAGATTTTGTCGAAGAAGTCGGCGGTTTCCCAAGAGCTGAAGACAGACGAGGAAAACAGGAAACGGCTTGGTAAACTCGATGAGGATAAGAAAAAGAAAGAAACTGACTATCAAAAATGGTCGCGGTTGAACGAACTCATCGGCGATGCAACGGGCAATAAATTCAGGAAAATCGCTCAGAGTTATGTGCTGGACAGTCTGATCCATTCGGCAAACAGCTATATGAAGACGCTGACAGACCGCTACACACTGAAAGTTGCGCCGGGCACCTTTGTCATTTCCATCGAAGACGCCTATCAAGGATATGTCAGCAGAGCGGCAAGTACCATTTCTGGCGGAGAGAGTTTCCTTGTCTCGCTGTCGTTGGCTCTTGCTCTCAGTGACATAGGCCAGCAGCTGGCAGTGGATACGCTTTTCATAGACGAGGGCTTTGGTACACTCAGTGGTGAACCGTTGCAAAATGCCATCAACACACTGCGTTCGCTCCACACCAAGTCGGGTCGTCACGTGGGAATCATCAGCCACGTTGAAGAACTTCAGGAAAAGATTCCCGTACAGATTCAGGTGATACAGGAAGGAAACAACTCTAGCAGTAAAGTAGAAGTGGTTTCGATTGCTTCGTAGGAAAAACGCAAAGAAGTTGGCGCATTAGTTGTCTTTCAGCCGTATTTCGCGCCCTTCCGACAGCACAAACACCGCAATCTGTCCGTTTTCGATGCCGAAGCGGATGGCGGCGGTGAGGGAGTCTTCGGGGAAGAGGCGTGAGCTGTCAAAGTAGTAGAGGCTGTCGCTGGTGTCGAGCCAGCCTCCAACGTAGCCGTCGTGCCGGAGCGCGTGCCGTACCACCCTGCCGAGCTGCTTGCGGGAGTGGCAGCCTTGCGTAGCTGCGTACGCCACCACAACGCCCTTCGTCGGCTCCGTCATCTCGGAAATGTCCATCGTGAAGCCGTCGGGATGGCGGATGCTGTACGCCCACACGCTGTCCACCACAGCCCTGACACTGCAACCCGACAACTTGCTGCTGCTGTAACAGGAGGTCAGGAGCAGGGTGCTGGCGAGGAACAATGCTGCCAACGTTTTTTTGAGGGAATCACTCGTGTTCATTGTTGGTTGGTTGTTGTTTTTGAATTTTACATTTCATTTAATATCCCAGGGCTCGCTATCGCTCACCCAGGGCTGACATGTGTCGGGCTTTCAGCCCTTTTTGACTTGGGCTTTTTCGTTTTGGAAGTCGGTTGTGGTCAATTCGTGCTTCGTTAGTCTCATGCGGTTTTAATATATGGTCCTTCGATCGTTTCAAAATTACTATTCCTACTCCCTATTCCCTTGACCCTATATACTTGGCCCTCGACCCTTGGCCCTCGACCCTTGACCCTATTCCCTCTCAATATAAAAGCTCACCGGCCGAAACCCGTCGTTGCAGCTGATCATGGCGGAGTGCGGGTCTTTCATCCAGCCGTCGTAGAAGTTGCCGCGGCCGGCGGCCAGTTCCTGCACGAACCATCGCATCGACTCCCACGCGCTGTCGCACATCCCCTCGGGTTGCGCGCCGTCCACTGAAATCCACGTCTGCCCCTCCTGCACGTCACACGCGTGCTCAATGGGGTTCTCAAAACGTTCCTGCAAATCGTGGTAGTCCGCCTTCCGTATGGCTGTGATCTTGATGTTCATTATGTAATTATTTAGATTGCAAAGATATAAAAAAATCCCGCAGAACTCGCTGATTTTCGCAGATATTTTTTAAGGTGAAAAAAAGTTTCCTGTCTTTTCCATTTCCGAAATTTTTGTATTTTTGCACTCTAAAAATTTAAACTTAAAATGAAGACAAAAAAATACAAATCCAAAGTAAAGCCTCTACCCAAAGCGAAAGAACACGTTGCCACGTACGGTCCAACAGCTGCCATTAGTAACGATACTGTCATTTCAAGTTTAACGCCCGATTCCTTCGACGAAAAGCCAGAAGGATTTGATGCCTGTTATGCGCGATTGAAAGCGGAAGCCGATGAGAAGTTCGGTACAAAGGAACTCATGACGGTCGACGAATATTTCGGGAAACTTTGGTACATTGTGGAGGGGCTCTATGAAAACATATAACGTCATTATCAAGGCCGCCGCAGAAGCTGATTTGATGAACTTGGCCCTTTTTCTACGCAAGGTTATGTCTATTGAGGGTGCATGGAAATATCATCAAATCATGCTTAATGAAGTGCATTCATTATCTATATTGGCCGACTTGTATTCTCCCAGCCACTATGCTGACATCCGCCGTTATCATCCACATGCCCGCCGAATGGTGTCGCACAACAAGCGGTGGGTCTATATTTTTCACATAGAGGACGACACGGTAATGGTTGACCGGATTCTTCCTTCGAAACTGATAACGAAATAGGTTGCGCTTTCACTAAAACTGTTGCGTGTTTTCAACACGCTTGCCGCGGGTGGTCACAGCACCCCACACTGCGGCTATCGCCTTGTATGGGGTTATTAAGCTTTCGTGCTTCCAGCACGAGATAGGAACTCGTACCTTCCGATACAACGGCGGCTTCCTGTCTTTCCGATTGTGTCCAATAACTTAGTTCCAAGTTTCAAGTAATGGCAATCTCACCTGAAACCTGAAACTTGAAACCTGAAACAAAAAACGGGAGCAGGTCCAAATCCCCACTCCCATTATCAATTATCAATTATCAATTACTAATTACTCACTCATAATGATGTCCAGCATCGCATTTGCGGAATCCGCAATACGTGTGCCGGGGCCGAAGATGGCGGCGACACCGCAGTCGTACAGGAACTGGTAGTCCTGCGGCGGAATCACACCACCGACGGTGATGATGATGTCCTCGCGGCCCAACTTTTTGAGTTCCTCGATGACCTGCGGAACCAGCGTCTTGTGACCAGCGGCCAGAGAGGAAACGCCGAGGAAGTGGACGTCGTTCTCCACAGCCTGCTTGGCGGCCTCTTCGGGGGTTTGGAACAGCGGACCCATATCGACGTCGAAACCGATGTCGGCATAGCCGGTGGCGACCACCTTGGCACCACGGTCGTGACCGTCCTGTCCCATCTTGGCAATCATGATACGCGGGCGGCGGCCCTCCTTCTTGGCAAATTCGTTGCAACGCTCGCAAGCCCGTTTGAAGGCGGCGTTGTCTTGTTGTTCTTTACTGTACACGCCTGAAATTAAGTTGATTTTTGCTTTATAACGTCCATAGACTTTCTCCAATGCCATGGAGATCTCACCCAAGGAAGCACGCACTCTGGCGGCCTTGATGGAGAGGTCGAGCAGGTTGCCGTTGCCGGTCTTGGCGCACTCGGTGAGGGCTTCCAAAGCGGCCTGCACATCCTCCTCGTTACGGTTGGCTCTCAGCTCGGCCAAACGACGGATTTGCGCCTCGCGGACCGTCGTGTTATCGACCTCCAAGGTCTCAATCGGGGACTCCTTGTCGAGTTTGTACTTGCTGACGCCGATGATGGACTCTTTGCCGGAGTCGATACGGGCCTGCTTGCGGGCGGAAGCCTCCTCTATACGCATCTTCGGGATGCCGGTCTCGATGGCCTTGGCCATACCGCCTAAGGATTCCACCTCCTGGATGTGCTCCCAAGCGCGGTGCGCGATCTGGTGCGTGAGGCTTTCGATATAGTAGGAACCGGCCCACGGATCGATGGAACGGCACACTTGCGTCTCTTCCTGAATGTAAATCTGCGTGTTACGGGCGATACGTGCGGAGAAGTCGGTCGGCAGGGCGATGGCCTCGTCCAACGCGTTGGTGTGCAGCGACTGGGTGTGTCCCAACGCGGCACCCATAGCCTCGACGCAAGTACGGCAGACGTTGTTAAACGGATCCTGCTCGGTGAGCGACCAACCGGAAGTCTGCGAGTGCGTACGCAACGCCATAGACTTCGGATTCTGCGGGTTGAACTGTTTCACAATCTTCGCCCACAGCATACGGGCGGCACGCATCTTGGAAATCTCCATGAAGTGGTTCATACCCACAGCCCAGAAGAAGGACAAACGCGGCGCGAAATCATCGACGCTCATGCCTGCGTTCACACCGGCGCGAAGGTACTCCAGACCGTCGGCCAGCGTGTAAGCCAGCTCGATGTCGTCGGTGGCACCGGCCTCCTGCATGTGGTAGCCAGAGATGGAGATGGAGTTGAACTTCGGCATATATTTGGAAGTGAACTCGAAGATGTCGGCGATGATCTTCATGGAGTGTGCCGGCGGGTAAATGTAGGTATTACGCACCATGAACTCCTTGAGGATGTCGTTCTGGATGGTACCCGACAACTGGTCAAGCGTGGCACCTTGCTCCTCGGCGGCGATGATGTAGAACGCCAAAATCGGCAGTACGGCACCGTTCATCGTCATGGAGACGGACATCTTGTCCAACGGAATCTGGTCGAACAGAATCTTCATGTCGAGGATGGAGTCGATGGCCACACCGGCCTTACCCACATCACCCACCACACGCGGGTGATCGGAGTCGTAACCGCGGTGCGTGGCCAAGTCGAAAGCCACAGACAGACCTTTCTGACCGGCAGCCAGGTTGCGGCGATAGAAGGCGTTGGACTCCTCAGCAGTGGAGAAACCGGCATACTGACGGATAGTCCACGGGCGGAAAACGTACATCATTGAGTAAGGTCCGCGCAAATATGGCGGCACACCTGACGCATAGTTCAGGTGCTCCATACCCAGAAGATCGTCCGCGCCATACACCTGTTTCACAGGGATCTGCTCGGAGGTCATCCAATTGGAAATGATATTGTTATCTTTCTCCCACTGACGAAAATCCGTAGGATTCTGGGGGAGTTTCTTGAAGTCGATATTGCTGAAATCAGGACGCATATTAACTTTTTTCTTTTGATATTAATGAGGCTGCAAAAGTACAAAAATTTTCGTTTAAAGGAAGGAACAAAATTGACTTCTGTTTTGTGAAAAAATCATGCAAGAACACGTGTGTTACAGGAAATTATGTATCTTTGCCGCTTCATTTTTATAGAAATCTGATGAGTAAACAAGAAAAATGCTTTTGGATTCTGGCATATTCGGTCACTGCAATAATCACACTGTTGCCTTTTTTCCAAGTTGGCATCACCAACAGCGATGATTTCCAATACTACAACACTGCCCATAGCGATTGGAAATATTGGCTGGAAGACGCTACAATCTATGCTCAAGGAGCCGGAAGATTCTATTTTCTTATCACCAAATATTTCTATTATCTACCCTATCTCATTGACAGTTATATTTGGACAAAAGCCACACAATATATCCCCTTGATGGGGTGTTACTTGCTATTCTCATACATCATATACCGAATCTTCAATTCTCAAAGATTAGGAGCACTTACCTTATTACTACTTATCTTCAACATGTCTGTCGGATACGATTGGTTTTCCATCCCGACCGCATTCCCTTTCTATTTTACATTCAGCTATATTATTTTCTTGAGTGGCATACTCCTTTTCATTAATTACACCGAAAAAAACGGCTACTGGAGAGTTCTTGTCAGCGCACTTCTCTTGTTCATCTCGTACTTGTTTTATGAGAACTACCTTGTCTTTTCCCTCTTTTTCTGTTGCTATATTCTCATTCGGAATTGGCGGCATTCCGGCTTTGTCCAAATGCTGAAAAGCAAGCAGTTTTATATGGAATTAGTACCGTATATCGCTGGAATTGCACTATATGTGCTTTGTTATATTGGTTACCGCCAGTATTTAACGCATACAATTGATGACATCAACTTATATGACGGTGCCACTATCGCCCACAATTTCAGTTTTGTCAATTTCTGCAAGATCCTGAACAAATGCACTTTCTACACATTACCCTGCAGGACCTATCTGTTTGATGATATAAGAGAGATCATGGCAGAAAACTCCCCTTTGATTTCGGGTCATTACAACAATATTTTCTATGTCCTCACGCATGCCCCTGCGATAGCCTACATCAACGCCCTTCTGCAGTGCTGCATTCTTTGGTTTATCATCCATAAAGCCGATTTTAGAAATATATCCTGGAAAGCCATTGCCGTATGTGCCGTTTCTGCATTGCTTTTCGCCCTTTCTGCTCACATATTGATTGCCATAGCGGACAAATATAATTCAGGCTGGGCCAATTGGATGCAAACATACGTCACCTCTTTTTATTCCTACTTCGGAATAATGTTGATTAACGCAATCCTAATCATTGCTTCCATTAAATTATGTTCTGCAAAGAGCATTAGATATGCTGTTTGTTTGATTTGGTGCGTGCTGCTTTTCGCTGGCGCCGTTTTGTCTTACTACACGAATGACCTTCTAAGCAAAGAATGGAAGAAATCACAAAACCGCATTACAGTCACAGAACTCGCCGCACAAGACAACTTTTTTGACAAAATCCCTGAAAACGCCCTTATCTACACTACAGATGCACCCGTCTCCGAGGATGGCTATAAAACCCTGATCAGAAGACATGCCCATCGTTATTACCATTTTGCCTTTAATCCAGAAGAGCTACTGGAACAACTCTCCATCTTGCCCTATAATCCGCTTTACTTTATCCAGACCACTGAAACTGAAAAGCAAGGCGAGTTGCTGATGGCTTTTTCTCACATCGCACGCCTGGACACCTGCGGCATTCTCAACGCTTCAACCAACGAGGCTGACATCTATTATTATTCTCCCACTAAAGACTTTGTCTTGTTTTACAATATAAATACTGGCACGGATTCTGCTCAAACGAAAGCCATCACAGTGTTTTCTTGCGACAAACACCATAAAATCACCCACGTCAACATTCAGGAAGCCGGATTAGATCCTCTTGGATTCAGCATCAGCAACATGCTCATTCCAACGAACGACACTCTTTGGTTGCCTTGAATTTGAAAAATGAATGGATGGTGTGGTTTCCGTGGCAGACAATAAAATAGAAAAAATGTACTTTTGTTTATTCTAATCTGAAAATATCAAAGCCTATGGTCACAGTTCTTACACTTATCGGATACTTCATTATCCCCTTCCTTATCATCTTAATTTTCAATAAGTTCAGATGGGCAAAAAGCATCGGAACCGTCATTATGGCTTATGCCGTGGGTATCATCGTCGCGCTGCTGGGCATTCTGCCGTCGGGTGCGGAACCCGGCGCGGAGGCACTCGAATCGATGCAAAAGACGCTGATGAACGTCGCGGTGCCGTTGGCCATTCCGCTGATGCTCTTCAACTCTGACTTCAAACTCTGGACCAAGTCGCTGCCGAAAACCATGGCGGTGCTCATCGGCGGACTGATTTCCATCCTCGTGGCGGTCGTTTCGGGCTACTTCATCTTCCGCAACGCTGGCATCCCTCAATTCGACCGCGTGGCGGCCATGATGACCGGCATCTACACCGGCGGCACCATGAACTTCTCCGCCTTGGGAAGCATGCTGGAGGTCGATCCGTCGCTCATCACCCTGACGCTCACCTTTGAGGAGATCGCCACTTTCCCGTTCATCGTCTTTATCGTCGCGGGCGGCTACAACTTCTTCCGCTGGCTGCTGCCTGCTAAACAGTCTGAGGATGCCGCAACGGAAGAGACTCAATCTGTTAAGACAGAGAGCTTTGAAAACTACCGTGGCATGCTACAGCCGAAGACTTTCGGCAAGATGATGCTCGGATTCCTGCTCTCGCTCGGCATGTTGGCCATCGGCGCGGGACTATCGCTACTTATCACGGGCAAACTCAACGAGTTGGTTGTCATCCTGACCATCACCACCCTCGCCATCATCGCCTCCTTCAGCCAGAAGGTGCGCAACCTGCCCAAAACCTTCGAGTTAGGCATGTTCTTCATCTTGATATTCAGCGTGGTGGTGGCCTCTAAGTTCGACATCCACCAAATCGACCGCAGCTCTCTGAAAATCCTCTGGTTCATCCTCTTCGTGATGCTCACCTCCATCATCTTGCACCTCATCATCTGCAAAATTTTCAAGGTGGAAGGCGACCTCTTCACCGTCGGACATATCAGTCTGCTCTGCTCGCCGCCGTTCGTACCGCCCATCGTGGAGGCGTTAGGCAACCGCAAAGTGCTCCTCAGCGGTATCGTCATCGGTCTGGCCGGTTACGCCGCAGGTAACTACCTTGGAGTGCTAATCGCATGGATTCTAGGCGTTTTCTAACAATTGAAAATTAAGGTTTAGGAATGTGATTTTTTCAAAAATAATTCGGAGAAGTTATTAAAATTTATGCTACTTTTGCCGCTTCGTTTTAAAAAACTACCAAAACTCCTAACTTACTAATCCTTAACCTTTAACCCTTAACCCTTAAACTAACAATGTCAACCAAATACATCTTCGTCATGGGTGGTGTGGTTTCCGGACTCGGAAAAGGCATCACGGCAGCGTCATTGGGACGCCTTTTGAAATCGCGCGGCATCCGCGTTACGATGCAGAAACTGGACCCGTACCTCAACGTCGATCCCGGCACCATGAACCCTTACCAGCACGGTGAGGTTTACGTGACGGAAGACGGCGGCGAAACCGACCTCGACATCGGGCACTATGAGCGTTTCATCGACGAGAACCTCAACAAACACAGCAATGTGACCGCCGGAAAGGTCTATTACCAGGTCATCGAGAACGAGCGCAACGGCGTCTATGCCGGCAGCACCATCCAAATGATCCCACACATCACCAACATGATCAAGGATCAGATTCGGTTGAACGCGAAGACCAACAACGCGGAGGTCGCCATCGTGGAGATCGGCGGCACCGTGGGCGACTACGAGAGTCTGCCGTTCCTGGAGGCCATTCGTCAGTTCGCCAGCGAGGAGGGCACCAAAAACTGCATGTACATCCATGTGGCGCTCGTGCCGTTCATCACCCCGAGCAACGAGATGAAGACCAAACCGGCGCAACACAGTGTGAAAGAGCTACTTAGCCTCGGCATCCATCCCGACATTTTGGTCTGCCGCTGCGACCACCCGCTCACCAAAGAGCTCAAGGAGAAGCTGTCGCTCTTCTGCAACGTGCCCTACGACTGCGTGATCGAGAACAACAACATGCCGTCGCTTTACGATGTGCCGCTCGCTCTGGAAGAAGAGGGATTGGCCGAGCAGGTCATCAAGCGCTTGAAGCTGCACTGCGGCGAAAAGCGCATGCAGGATTGGGAGGAGATGGTGGCACGTAGCCGTAAACTCGACCACGAGGCCACGGTGGCCATCGTCGGCAAATACATCGAGCTGCAGGATGCCTACCTCAGCGTGGTGGAGGCTCTGAAACATGCAGCCATCTTCCACAGATGCAAGCTGCACCTGAAATGGATTGCCTCTGAGGAAATTACGGAGAAGAACGCCGGCGCCATGCTGCAAGGTTTGGACGGCATCCTGATCCCCGGCGGTTTCGGCACGCGCGGCATTGAGGGCAAAATCAATGCTGCCCGCTACGCCCGCGAGAACAAGATTCCGTTCCTCGGACTCTGTCTCGGAATGCAGATCGCCATCATTGAGTTCGCCCGCAACGTCTGCGGTCTGAAGGGCGCACACAGCAAGGAGATCGACGCGAAGACCCCCTACCCCGTCATCGACTTCCTGCCCGGACAGAACGAATACAGCATGTTGGGCGGCACCCTGCGTTTGGGCAAATACCCGTGCAAGCTGAAACCCGGCACCAAAGCCCACGAAGCGTATGGCACCGACCTGATCGAAGAACGTCACCGCCACCGCTACGAAGTCAACAACGACTACCGCGAAGTGCTGGAGAAAAACGGCATGGTGCTCTGCGGCACCTCACCCAACGAAAGCATCGTGGAAATGGTAGAACTGCCCGACCACCCGTGGTATGTGGCCTGCCAGTTCCATCCTGAATTCAAATCACGCCCCAACCGCCCGCACCCGTTGTTCTTAGGGTTTATGCAGGCCGCGATTGGCTGCTAGTTGGCGATATTTCGTGATTAATTATCGACAAATACTGTAGAGACGCGATTAATCGCGTCTCTACTTGTTTTTACGGATAGGCTCGCAGGTAAGGCCGATTCCTAATTTCTTGAAAATCTTATGATCCACCTCGCTCAGCATGACGGTGGTGTGGGCTTGGCA